>JAEMQF010000417.1 GCA_022758925.1 Burkholderiales bacterium
ATCGCCGACCGCATGAACGCGCAGGTGCGCGGCATCAACGTCGCGATCCGCAATGCCAACGACGGCATCTCGCTGGGGCAGACCGCTGAAGGCGCGCTGTCGACGATCACCGACGCGCTGCAGCGCATGCGCGAACTCGCGATCCAGTCGCAGAACGGTACCAACAGCGCTTCCGACCGCATCAACCTCGACGCGGAATACCAGCAGCTGTCGCAGGAAATCACGCGCATCTCCACCCAAACCAAGTTCAACGGCGTCGACATCGTCGGTGCCGGCGCCGCGGCCAACATCTTTCAGGTCGGGCCGAACAACGGCGACACCCTGACCATCACGACGACGACGGTGACGACGGTGGGAGGCAACGTGTTGACCACGGGCGCCGCCCTCACCGCGGTGGCCGACCTCGACACGGGGCTGGACGCGATCAACACCAGCCGGGCGGTCTACGGCGCGGCGATGAACCGATTCTCGTTGGCGATCTCGAACCTGCAGATCACCGGCGAGAACCAGGCGGCAGCACGTGGCCGGATCGTCGACGCCGACTTTGCCGCGGAAACCGCAAACCTGTCACGTGCCCAGATCATGCAGCAGGCGGGCGGCGCGATGGTGGCGCAAGCGAATCAGTTGCCGAACCAGGTGCTGGCGCTGCTGCGTTAAATCGGGCAGCCCCGGACCCCGCCAAACGGGGCTGACGAACCGTGCCAAGGCCGCCCGTGATGGGCGGCCTTGGCATTTGTTTGACCTGTGTTGACGCCACTTATCGAACGATTCGCCGCGCGGCCATGCAGAAGAATCCAGGCACCAGACCCCTGCACCGAGGTCTGATTCGACCGGCCAGGCGGCCGGGAGCCGTTTGGATCCTTCAGGAGCACTTGCATGGCCCAGACCATCAACACCAACATCCCTTCGCTCAATGCGCAGCGCAGCCTGAACGCGTCGAAGAGTTCGCTCTCGACTTCGATGGAGCGCCTGTCCTCGGGCCTGCGAGTCAACTCATCGCGCGACGACGCCGCCGGCCTGGCAATCGCCGATCGCATGAACGCGCAGATTCGCGGCATCAACGTCGCGATCCGCAACGCCAACGATGGCATCTCGATGGCGCAAACCGCCGAAGGCGCGCTGTCGACGATCACCGACGCGCTGCAACGCATGCGCGAACTGTCGATCCAGTCCTTGAACGGCACCAACAGCGCTTCCGACCGCATCAACCTCGACGCCGAGTACCAGCAGCTCTCGGACGAAATTCAACGTATCGCTGACCAGACCAAATTCAACGGTGTGGCGATCGTCGGCGTCGGGGCCGGCACGCAGACTTTCCAGGTTGGCGCGAACAACGGCGAGACGCTGTCGTTGACGACGAATGCGGTCGGCGCGATCGGGGGCGACGTCTTGACGGTGGCCACCGCCGGAGCCGCGATGGCCACGATCGACACGGCGCTGGACGCCGTGAACACCGACCGCGCGAGTTACGGTGCGGCCATGAGCCGATTTGCTTTCGCGATCACGAACCTGCAGGTCGCCGGCGAAAACCAGTCGGCCGCGCGCGGTCGCATCACCGACGCCGACTACGCCCTGGAGACCGCCAACATGTCGCGCGCGAACATTCTGCAGCAGGTCGGCACGGCGATGGTGGCGCAGGCGAATCAGTTGCCGTCGCAAGTGCTGCAGTTGTTGCGCCAGTGAAGCCTCCGGCGCCGCCTGAGCCGCGCGCCGCCGCCATGGTCTGACGCGTCACCTTGTCACGGCGGCGCGCGAGGTCACGCCTGGTTCGTCCTCAAGTCCCGCCGCATCCCGCCGAAGGGTGGTATGACGACAAAGGATCATTCCCATGGCCACGATCTCATCGCCAGGAGTCGGCAGCGGGCTCGACGTCAACAACATCATTTCGCAGCTGGTGGCGGTCGAGCGCGTTCCGCTGACCAAGCTCGCATCGGCGGCGACAGCACTCGAGACCAAGCTCTCGACTTACGGCAAGGTCAAGTCCGCAGTCTCTTCACTGCGTGATGCGGCGGCGGCCCTGACACGCAGCGAGACCTGGAACAAGACCAGCGCAACGTCGAGCGACACGGGTGCCGTATCGGTCAGCCCCGGGGCAAATGCGACGCCCGGCAGCTACTCGATCCAGGTGGATCGGCTCGCCGCGGCGCAGTCGAACGTGACGGGTCTGATCGCGGCCCCCGACACGGCGCAGTTCGAAGGCACGCTGACGATCGAACTCGGCAGCTGGGATCTGGGCCAGACCAACTTCACGCCGAAAGTCGGCGCCACGGCCATCGACATCGCGGTCGGTCCCCCTGCGCAATCGCTGGCGCAATTGCGCGACAAGATCAACGCCGCAGGCGCCGGCGTCGTCGCCTCGGTGTTGACCGACGCAAGCGGCGCGCGCCTGGTGTTGCGCTCGAGTGCAAGCGGTGAATCGAACGCATTTCGCGCCACTGTCGCCGACGCCGACGGCAACAGCGGCGACAACCTGGGGCTGTCGGCGTTGGCGTTCGACCCGTCCGCGGGCATTCTGACGATGGCACAGGCGCTGGCTGCGGCGAATGCATCGGCGACTTTGAATAACGTCGCCGTCACCTCGGAAAGCAACACCTTGACCGACGTGCTCGACGGCATGACGCTGACGCTGAACCAGGTCACGGCGAGCCCGGTGCAGTTGAGCGTGGCGCAGGACAAGCCGGCGCTGCGCAAGTCGATCGACGCGTTCGTCACGGCCTACAACGACTTGAACAAGTTGATGGCGGACCAGACCAAACTCGACACCGCCAACAAGAGCAACAACACCTTGCACGGCGACAACGCGGCGCTGGCGATCCGCAGCCAGATGCGCCAGATGCTCGGCGCGACCAGCACCGCATCGAACACGTTCACGCGCCTGTCCGATGCCGGATTCGACGTGCAGCGCGACGGTTCGATCAAACTCGACGAAACCAAGCTCGCGAGTGCGCTGGGCAACGCCGCCGAAGCGCGCAAGGTGTTCGGCAACGTCGACTCCCTGGTGCCGGCGAACAACGGCGTCGCGACCCGGATTCGAACCTTGGCCGACCTGCTGTTGGGCATCGACGGCACGATCGTCACGCGCAGCGAAGGCTTACAAAAAAGTATCGACTTGAACCATGACCGCCAGGAACACTTGACCGACCGCATCGCCCAGGTCGAGAAGCGGCTGCGTGCGCAGTACACGGCACTGGACCGGCAGATGGCGCAACTGAATAGTCTTTCGGGTTACATCACGCAACAACTGACGGTGTTCAACAACAGCCGCTCGAATTAGGCCTGTTTGCCTCGACCGGCTGGCTCAAGTCGCTCGGCGGCGCGTCGATATCCACGGCACAACCACCCTGCCGGAAGATTCGAGCACCATGCAAGCGATTCTCGTGCACCCCGCCAAGCCCGACGCGTTCGCCCGTGCCTATCAGCACATCGGCATCGAAACCGGAGTGTCCGGGGCGTCGCCGCATCAGCTCGTGGCGATGCTGTTCGACGGCGTGCAAGACTCGATCGCGCAAGCGCGTGGCGCGATTCGCGACGGCGACATCCAGAACAAGTGCCGTTCGATCGCGCGCGCCATGCGCATCATCGATGAAGGTCTGCAAGGAGCCCTCAACACCGAGGCCGGCGGCACTTTGGCGCGCGACCTGGACGGCCTCTACCACTACATCACGCTGCGCCTGACGCACGCGAATCTGCACAGCGACGACGCGGCGCTCGCCGAGTGCGCGAAGCTGATCGAGCCGGTGCGCAGTGCCTGGCGCGAAATCGGCGACCGGGCGCAGAGCCGACGGCCTGCAGCCGACAACCCATGAGCTCCAGCGCCTCCATGCCCCTCGACAGCCCCATCCCCGCCACGCTGCTGACCTACTACGAAGCCATCGAGCAGGCGAGTCAGGACATGCTCGCCGCCGCGCGCGAAGGCAACTGGGACCGCGTCGTCAAGCTCGAGGGCGGTTGCGTCTTGTTGATCGCGCAGTTGAAACACGCCGCCGCGCAAGAAGCGCTGGCGCCGGACGAAGCGCAACTCAAGTCGCGCATCATGCAACGCATCCTGATCAACGACGCCGAGATCCGCCAACTCGCCGAGCCCTGGCTCGACGACCTCGATCGGCTGATTGCCGGGCGCAATCGCACCGTGCACTGATTCCACGCACCCAACCCTTACGACCGGAATCCTTGGAGGATGGACACCCTGCCCCTGTCGCTGGATTCGATGGCTGCCATTCATGGCGGCCTGCACGACTTCCGCATGACCTCGGCGGTCGAGATCCGGGCCCTGCTGAGTCGCGTCTGCAGCGTCGGCGCAAGCATGCACTTGAACGCCACCGACGGCACGAGCTGGGAGGTCAAGCCCTGGGTCATCGACTCGGCGCGTTCGGCAATCAGCATGATGTTCGAAGGCGAGAAGGACGACCCGAGGCTGCAAACCGTGCTCGGCTGCCAACAGGTGACCGCGGTCGGCGGAATCGACGATGTGAAGATCCAGTTCGACGTCCAAGGCCTGGTGCTGGTGCTGGGCAACATGTCGAGCGCGCTGCGCTGCGCGCTGCCGCGCGAGGTTTACCGCTTCCAGCGCCGCGAGAGCTTTCGGGTGCGCCCGTTGGCGCGCAGCGCGCCCGTGGCCCGCATCGCCCATCCCGGCCTGCCGGCGCTGCTGCGCATCCTCGACGTGAGCTCTGGCGGCTGCGCGCTGTTCCTGCCGGAAGACACGCCGCCGATCGAGGTCGGCACGGTGTTGCGCGGCGTGGTCCTGGACCTGGAGGTCAACGTGCACCTGCAGACCGACCTGCGCGTCCAGCGTGTTTCCGTGCAGGCCGCCTGCACCGTCGGGAACAGGCTCGGCTGCCAGTTCCTCAACCCGAACAGCAGCTCGTTGCGCAATCTGCAGCACTACATTGCACAGACGCAAAAGCGCACGCGGTTGGTGAGCCCCTGAGGGCAGCGCCGCGCCCATCGGTCGGCGCAGCGCTTCAACCACGACATCGCCGCGGCGGCGTTGCGCGCAACAGCCGCCGCAAGCGGCAGCGGGCTCAACCAGCGTCTTCGGCAATCCAGGCACGCACCTGGGCCAACGCATGTTCGCGCGCTGATTCCGGCAGGAACGAGTGCTGCACCGCGTGCAGCGTCATCTGCGCCAGGTCAGCCGGCTCAAAACCGGCCTCGCGCACGAGTCGTACCGCCTCCCCGGTGTGCGTGATGCACGAGATCAGCCGGTTGTCGGTGTGAAAGCTCAGGCTGACGCCTGCGCGCCACAGAAGCTTGATGGGATGCAGCGCGACCGAGCCAGCCGCACCGGTGTGCACATTGCTCGTCGGGCAGACCTCGAGATGCACACCGCTGGCCTTCACGTCATCGACCCAATGCGAGCGCGATGGATCGCCGATCGCCTCGGCCAACCGCAACCCATGTCCGATGCGGCGCGCACCGAGTCGCACCGCTTCGAGCACGCGCGCGGCGCCATCGGCCTCACCGGCGTGCAGCGTCAGCGGCAGGCCGGCGTCGCGCGCCAGCGCCAGCGCGCCGGCATGCTCGGCCGGCGGATGGCCGAGTTCGGCGCCAGCCAGGTCGAAGCCGACCACGCCGCGGCCTTGCCAGCGCAACGCGAGCCGCACTGCGCGCTCCGATTCCGAAGGCGGCAGCTCGCGCATCGAGCACACGATCAAGCCGCTTTGCAGCGCGCTGCGCGCCAGGCCGTCGAGCAGTGCCTCGAGCACGGCATCGCCGCTCAGCCCGTGGCGCTCGAACAGCAGCGGCGCGATGCGGAACTCGGCGAGCACGGCGCCGTCGGCGTGTGCATCTTCGGCGGCCTCGAACGCGACCCGCTCCAGCGCCTGGGGCGTGGCCATCGCCGCGATGGTCAGCGCAAACCCCTCGAGGTAGGCCGTCAGGCTTCCGGCGTGGGCGCGCTGCTGGAACCAGGCTTGCACGCCTGCGGCGTCCGGCGCCGGCAGTGCCAGGCCGCGCTGGCGCAACAACTCCATCAAGGTGAGTACGCGCAGCCCACCGTCAAGGTGGTCGTGCAACACCACTTTGGGCATCGCGCGCAAGCTTTTCAGCAGCGCGTCGTCGGGCGCGAGGTCGGCGTCGTACATGGGGCGCGATCGTAGTTCAGGCAGACCCGGGCGAGCCCGGGGGCCCGGGCACGGCTCGGCTTGTTATCCTGTGCTCACCACAGCATGAGGGGCACAGCACCATGAAGCACGCAATTGCACTGCATCGTCTCTTCCTCGCAGCGGCGTTTGGATTCGCCTGCGCCGGCGCCACCGCACAACCCGCCATCGTCTACGACATGGGCGGCAAGTTCGACAAGTCGTTCAACGAAGCGGCGTACAACGGCGCCGAACGCTGGAAAAAGGAAACCGGAAGGG
>JAEMQF010000026.1 GCA_022758925.1 Burkholderiales bacterium
CGGGAAGCCGAGACTGAGCCAACTGATCCTGGTCGTGAACTGCGCCCCGTAGGCCGTGAACAGCAGACCGTTGGAGAGGATCAGCCAGGTCATGCGGGCATGGACCAGGTTGTCCTCGTGCGTCCACTGCTCGCGCAGCGCGCGCCAGTGGTCCCACAGCGCCACGTCGGGCGTGCGGTGGGTCTGCATCGTCGTGAACGGCTCGGCCATGGTGTCACGCAGCCGGCGCGCGCTCGCGCAGCAGCAGCTCGGGGTAGAGCTTCTCCATCACCAGCTTGGGACGCCGGTCCACGGTGAACAGGCCCCAGTGCTTCTCGGGCTCGAGCGGGTCGGGCGAGCCCTTCCAGGGTTCGTCGAAGGCCTCGAACACGAAGCACAGCACGCCCGCCTTCTCGGTCCACTCCATCAGGTCGCGGTAGTAGACCTGCTGCAGCTCCTGCGAGGCATGTTCGGCCTTCATGCCGCGGCCGTTGGAGCAGGTGGCCCAGCCGGCTTCGGTGATCACGATCGGCTTGTCCGGGTACAGGCGCGCCACCGACTCGACGTTCTCCTGCGTGTAGCCTATCGCTTCGTGGATATGCCGGTACTCCCACACCGGGTAGGTGTGGACCGAGATGAAGTCCAGCTCGGGCACCAGGTCGCGCAGCTTGTTCTGCCACGGCACGTAGTTCTCGCAGAAGGTCACCGGCTGCGCCACCGCCCGCTTCACGCGGCGCACGTACTCGATCATGTGGGGCACGGGCACGAAGTGGTCGGTCCAGTCGACGGTGGCCTCGTTGCCCACCGCCACCGAGAACACGATGTCGGGGTAGCGCCTGGCCAGCGCCACGAGGCGCTCGATCTCGGCCTCGTTCTCGCGCTGGCTCGCTTCGAGCTGCTCTTCGGTGTAGGTCACGCCCCAGGGGCAACCGAAGTTGTTCATCTCGGCGCCGAGGTAGGCCCCGAGCATGACCTGGAACGGCAGGGCGTCGGCGCGGATGACCTCGAGCACGCGCTCGGCGTGCGTGCTGCAGTCGTACAGGCGCAGCAAGGGCCAGTTCTTGCGCAGGATCGACAGGTCTTCGCGGATCTCGGCCGGCGACGGATAGATCTTATCGCCCGGGCTCTGGCCGTGGCGGTAGCCCGAGTAGCAGATGGCGTTGCCGGTGGGTAGCTTCAACATGTGCATCACGCGAACTTGGGTTGTCCGTCCTTGTCCCACAGACCCCAGTAAGCGCCGACGTCGCCTTCGGCGCCGACCTTCCAGGCCTCGTCGAACGCGGCGAAGTAGAAGACCTCGATGGCTTCGGCCTCGGCCCACTGCACGGTGTCGACGAAGTAGGCCATCGCGCCTTCGGTGGACGGCACCGCGCCGTGAAACGCGCTGCCCTTGTCGGGCCAGCCGGTCTCGCTGATGACGATGCGTTTGCCCGGTGCCGCCGCCTGCGTGCGCCGCATCATGTTCTGCATGTAGGCCAGCGCCCCTTCGCGCGGGCAGCCCTCCCAGAACGGGTAGCAGTTGGTCAGCACCACGTCGCAGGCGGCAGTGATGCGCGGGTGCAGCTCGAACAGGTAGTAGGCGTCGACATAACCCACCGGCACGCCGGGCAGCGCCTGCTTCACGCGCTGAATGCTGCGCAGCAACTCGTCTTCGCCCATGTCCTCGCGCAGCAACACCTCGTTGCCCACAGCGACGATGTCGGCATGGCCGGCGCGCGCGACCTCGATCACGCCGGCGATCTCGCGCTCGTTGATCTCGGCGTCGGTGCCGATCCAGGCGCCCACCAGCGTCTTGATGCCCAGTTCGTGCGCGATTCGCGGCGTCTGCTCATGGCCGTCGGTGCACGAGAAGGTGCGGACCCAGCGCGCATACGGCTGGATGATCTTCAGGCGCTCGCGGATCTGGGCCTCGCCGATCTGCGCACCCGGCGCCTGGCCTTCGAGGTAGGGGCTGAAGCACAGGCCGTGAACGCCGCGCTTCAGGACCGCGCGAAACACTTCGCTCAGTGTCTTGCGCTCGAGGTCGGTCCAGACCTCGGGCTTGACATGCGACCAGGAGCCGCCTTGCGCCGCCCCTGCGGGCATCGCGCCGGAACGCACCTGGTCGGCTGCGGGGTATTCACCACGCGCGCCATCCTGTTCGGGAATTCGGGGTTTAGACATGTTGCTCGCCTTCCATCAAGATTTTTTCTTCTGCCACGGGAACTTGCCTTTGCCGATGGGCTTGGGTTTGGCATCGCCGCCGGCCTTGTCGTAGACGCGAACGTAGTCGACGACCAGCTCCGCCGGGAAACGCGTCTCGGCATTCGGCGCACCAGGAAAATTGCCGCCGACGGCGACGTTCATCACCAGGTAGAAGGGCTGGTCGAATGGCGCCGGCCACGCGTTCAGGTCCTCGGCACGCTTGGCCTCCAGGCCAAGGCCGTGCTTCGTCTTGCTGCAACTCCACCAGTGATCGTAAGTGCAGGTCTGCACATCGTCGACGTAGAAGCGGATCTCGCCCGGCTCCCACTCCACCGCGTAGGTGTGCCAGTCCGACACCAGGCTGCCGCCCGGCAGCGGGTGCACGGTGGTGATCAGCGAGCGCTTGGGGTGCTCGGAGCCGAAGTGGATGCTGTTGAGCACTTCGTGCGGCTTCTCGCCGACGATCTCCATCAGGTCGATCTCGCCCGAAGCCGCCCAGCCGCCGTACTTGTCGTCCTGCGGCAGCATCCACAGCGCAGGCCACAGTCCCTTGCCCCAGGGCACCTTGGCGCGCATCTCGACGCGGCCGTAGAGCGTGGTGAACAGCGCGGTGCCGTCGCGCTTGCGCGTCTTCAGCCTTGCCGACGTGTAGCCGCAACCGTGAATCGACTCCTTCAGCGCGCGGATCGTCAGCACGCCGTCCTTGACCTCGGCGTTGGCTTTCGACTCGGTGTAGTACTGCAATTCGACATTGCCCCAGCCCGCCACCCAGGCGTTGTTCTTGTAGTCGTAGAAACCGTTGCCGAGGTCGAAGTCCCACTTGCTGCGGTCGACTTCCTTGCCGTCGAACTCGTCGGCCCAGACCAGTTTCCAGCCCTTCCTTGCACTTGTGGCCATCGCCCTTCCTTTCGTTGTCTGCGTGTGCCGCGTCAAGCGGCAAGGCGCGCATCGGCGCCGAACCGCAGCGCCCAGGTCTTGTCGGGCAGCAGCCCCACGGCCTGCCCGGCTTCGATGCGCTCGTGCCCGGCGCCCACCTTGGCGCTCAGCAGGTCGGCAACGCCATCGACCCGCAGGTGCAGGATCGATGCGTCGCCCAGGTGCTCGGCGAGCTCGACGCTGGCCGGCACCCCCTGCCCGGCAGCCACGACATGCAGGTGCTCGGGGCGCAAACCGACGCGGCGGATGCCGGCAGGCGCGTCGGCTGCGAGCGATTCCCACAACGCCTGGTGCGGCGCGCGCGTGGCGCCGCCCGGGCGGTCGACGAGGTTGATGCGCGGCGCACCGATGAAACCGGCGACGAACTCGTTGGCAGGCCGGTTGTAGAGTTCGAGCGGCGCGCCTAGCTGTTCAACAATTCCCTTGTTGAAGACGGCGATGCGGTCGCCCATCGTCATCGCCTCGACCTGGTCGTGCGTGACGTAGATCATGGTCGCGCCGAGTTCCTTGTGCAGGCGCGACAGCTCGATGCGCATGTTGACGCGCAGCGCGGCGTCGAGGTTCGACAGCGGCTCGTCGAACAGGAAGACCTTGGGCTTGCGCACGATCGCGCGGCCGATCGCGACGCGCTGGCGCTGGCCGCCCGAGAGCTCCTTCGGATACCGCCCGAGCAATTCGGTGATGCGCAGGACTTCGGCGGCGCGGCCGACCTGCTCGTCGCGCTGGGCGCGCGCCACGCCGGCCATCTTCAGCGCGAAGCCCATGTTCTCGGCCACGGTCATGTGCGGATACAGGGCATAACTCTGGAACACCATCGCCGCGCCGCGGTCGGCCGGGCGCAGCTCGTTGGCGCGCACACCGTCGATCCGCAACTCGCCTTCGGTGATCGTTTCCAGGCCGGCGATCATGCGCAGCGTGGTCGACTTGCCGCAGCCCGAGGGGCCGACGAAGACGATGAACTCGCCGTCGCCGACTTCGAGGTCGACGCCCTTGATGACGTCGACCTTGCCGTAGCTCTTGCGGATGCCGCGCAGCGAAACCTGGCCCATGTCATGCTCCGGTGGTGGCCACGTGGCGCTGCGTGCGAGCGGCGTTCTGGCGTTGCAGGAAATCCCGGTACCACAGCGCGCTGTCTTTCAGCGTGCGGCGCTGCGTCGCGAAGTCGACGTGCACGATGCCGAAGCGCTTTTCATAGCCCGACGCCCACTCGAAGTTGTCGAGCAGGCTCCACACCATGTAGCCCGCCATCGGCACGCCTTGGCTCAGCGCTTCGCCGACCGCGGCGATGTGGTTCGCGATGTACTGCGTGCGCTGCGTGTCGTGGACG
>JAEMQF010000300.1 GCA_022758925.1 Burkholderiales bacterium
CTCGACCTCGGTGGCATGAGCGTCGAGGCCTCGTTGCCCGAGGCGATCGTGCAGACCTGGGACACCGGGCAACAGGCAGTGGCGGTGCTGGCGGGTGCCACGGCGTTTGGTTTTCCGCTGCTCGTGATCCTGCTGCGCCTGTATGTGCTGGTGCCGCTCGTGCTGGGCCGGCGCTCTGCGGCCTTCCTGCCGGCGATGCGGGCGCTGCATTGGGTGACGCGCTGGAGCATGGTCGAGGTGTTCCTGCTCGGCACCCTGGTCGCCATCGTGCGCAGCGCCGGCATGGCCACGGTGGTGCCGGGCGTGGGAATCTATTGCTACGCCGCGCTGACGGTGCTGCTCAGCGCGGAGCATGTGGCCGGGCTGCATGATTTGTGGTGGCGTGCGGATCGGTTGCACCCATGAGCGCGGCGCAACTGTCATCCCGGCGCACGCCGGGACCCAGGGCGGTCAACCACGGGGGGTTCCCGGCTTGCGCTGGGCTGACGACAAACGAATGGCGGCGATGTCCCTTGGCCGACGCGCAGGCGTGAACACCGAGCCGGCCAGCGCTCGCTCGCTCGCCCTGTGGGGCTGCGAATGCTGCGGCATGGTGTCGCGTGTCTCGCACGCGGGCGATGACACGCCGCGCTGCCCGCGCTGCCTGTTCGCCTTGCACGAGCGCAAGCCCTACAGCCTGCAGCGCACCCTGGCCTACCTGGCGGCGGCAGTGCTGCTCTACATTCCGGCGAACACACTGCCCGTCATGGAAACGGCGAGCGTTCTCGGCAAGGTCGAACACACCATCCTCGGCGGCATCGCCGAGTTGTGGCACACCGGTTCGTGGGAGTTGGCGGCGATCGTCTTCATCGCCAGCATCGCCGTGCCCATCCTCAAGATCGGCGCGCTCACGCTGCTCGTGGCCACAGCGCATTTCCGCTCGCGCTGGCGGCAGGCCGAACGCGCACGCCTGTACCGCCTGGTGCAGACGGTGGGCCATTGGTCGATGCTCGACGTCTTTGTCGTCGTCATCCTGGTGGGCATGGTGCGCTTCGGTGCATTCGCCAGCGTGCGCCCCGAAGCCGGGCTGCTCGCCTTCGGTGCCGTGGTGGTGGCGACGATGCTTGCCTCCGCCAGTTTCGACCCGCGGCTGGTCTGGCCGCAGCCCGACGAAGCCGCGCCGCGCTTGCCGAACCTGCGCCGCCTGCGCTGGCCGCACAGGACCGCACAGCAGACAGAACCTCGCCATGGCTGAGCCGGTAGATCCTGTTGCGATACCCGACCCCGCGGCGCAAGCCGAGCAGGCGCATGCCGACTTCCCCGCGCCCGTGATCGTGCGCCCGAATCGCCTGCGCTTCTCGCTCGTGTGGATCGTGCCGCTGGTGGCCCTGCTTGCCGGCATCGTGCTCGTGGTGCGCACGCTGTTGCAGACCGGGCCGCTGATCACGATCACGTTTCGCAATGCCGACGGTCTGGAGCCCGGCCGCACCGAGGTGCGCTACAAGGAAGTCGTGGTGGGGCGTGTCAACAAGGTCGGCTTCAGCCCGGACCGCGCTCGCGTGCTCGTGACGGTGCGTCTGGACAAGAGTGCCGCCAGCCTGGCGCGGGCCGACTCCCAGTTCTGGGTCGTGCGGCCGCGCATCGGCAGCGCCGGCATCAGCGGCCTGGGCACGCTGTTCTCGGGCGTCTACATCGGTGCCGATGCGGGCGAGACCGGCAAGGAGGAAACCCACTTCACCGGCCTCGAAGCCCCGCCTTTCGTGCAGCGCGGCGAGCCGGGGCGCAGCTTCGTGCTCGACGCCGCCGACCTGGGCTCGCTCGAAGTCGGCTCGCCGCTGTACTACCGGCGCATGCGCGTCGGGCGCGTCGTCGGCTTCGCGCTCGACGCGCAGCGCGACAGCGTGGACGTGCAGGTCTTCGTCGAATCGCCGAACGAGGCGCTGGTGACGCAAACCTCGCGCTTCTGGACCGTGAGCGGCATCGACTTGTCCGTCAGCGCTGCAGGTCTGAGTGTCAACACCGAATCGATCGCGTCGCTGATCGCCGGCGGCATCGCTTTCTCGGCCCCTGCGGGCGCGGCCAGGGCCCCACCTGCGCAGGACGGCCAGCGCTTCGTGTTGTACGCCAACCGCAAGGCCGCGCTCGCGCCGCCGGATGGAATTGGGCAGCGCGTGCGCATCGTGTTTTCGCCGACGATGCGCGGCCTGGCGGTGGGCGCGCCGGT
The DNA here is from genome assembly GCA_022758925.1 of Burkholderiales bacterium. Classification (GTDB taxonomy): domain Bacteria; phylum Pseudomonadota; class Gammaproteobacteria; order Burkholderiales; family Burkholderiaceae_C; genus JAEMQF01. The sequence goes on from JAEMQF010000300.1 coordinate 2,204, forward strand.
GGAACTGCTCGGCGCGCAGATCGGCCAGGTGCAATCGGTGGCGATGCAGTACGACGCGCGCTCGCAGCGTTTCCCGGTTGAAGTGGTGGCCGAAATCTTCCCCGGGCGCCTGGCTGACGCGCGCCGCGATTTCATGGCGACGCGCGGCGGTGCGGTGCAATCCGACGCGGTGTTTCTGAAGCACCTCGTCGAGCGCGGCCTGCGCGCCCAGCTGAGAAGCGGCAACCTGCTGACCGGCCAGCCCTACGTCGCACTCGAGATCGTCGCCAATGCACCGCAAGCGACGCTCGACGCTTCACTGCCGACGCCGACGATACCCTCGCTGCCGGGGGGCACGGGCGAGTTGCAGGCGCAGGTGCAGGAGATCCTGGAGCGCATTGCGCGCATCCGCTTCGAGCAGATCGGAGCGAACCTCGAAGACACGCTGAAGAACACGAGCGCGGCCAGCAGCACGCTGCAGGAAACGCTGAAGAGCGCCGGCGCCGCCAGCGGCGCGCTGCAGCAGACGCTGGCCAGTGCCGACAAGGCCATCCTCGAGCTCTCGCCGCAAGCCCAGCGCGTGCTGGCCGAAGCGCAGCGTTCGCTCAAGTCGGTGCAAGGCACGCTTGAAGGTCTGGACCGCAACGTGACCCAGCCCGACGCACCGCTGCTGCACAACGCGAACCAGGCGCTGGTCGAAATCCAGCGCGCCGCGCGGGCCTTGCGCGTGCTCGGCGACTATCTGCAAATGCACCCCGAATCGCTGTTGCGCGGCAAACCGGCCGACGCCGACATGGGCGCGGCCGCAGAAGGACGCCGATGAACCCGGACCGACACCTATGAAGATGACCTGGTGGTTTTCAGCATGGCTCGGCGCGGGGGTCGCGCCGATGCTGCTGCTCGCGGCGTGCAGTGCGCCGGCACCCCCGAGCTTCCACAGCCTCGTGCCGCCCGTGGCCGGCGCGCGCGCCGCGGCCAGCCCCGCCTTGCCGGCGTGGCAATTGCTGCCGGTCAGGATCCCGGCGCAGGTCGACCAGCCGCAGCTCGTGGTGCGCCGCGCCGACGACACGTTTGCCCTGTTCGAACAGCAACGCTGGATCGCACCCTTGAACGAGGAGATCCGCGCCGCACTCGGCGAACATCTGACGGCAACGCTGGGCACGCCCGGCGCCGCGCCGGCCGCTGGCCGCAAGGAATGGCGGATTGCGGTGGACGTGCAGCGCTTCGACTCGACGCCCGGGCGCAGCACGCTCGTCGCGCAATGGGCATTGCTCGCGGGCGGCGACACGCCGGCGCTGCGCTGCCGCAGCGTGCACGAGCAAACCGTTGGCGCCGGCATACCGGCCCTGGTCGGCGGCCACCGCCATGCCCTGGAGCAACTCAGCGCCTCGATTGCGCAGACACTGACGGCGCTCGACGCCGGCCGCGCGGCCGGCTGCCCGCCAAGCCCACCGTAGCAGGCCACATCCGGTTCGCGACATGCTTCAGCCAACGAGATCACGCCATGGGTCACTGCGCAGGTCGGTCGTCCCGGCGAACCGTCGCCCCGCGTCGGGCACGGCAAGCAATGACCTGGTCGCGGGCTCCGGCCTCGCCTCCGACGATTGCCGCTTGCGGCCGCTCAAGCGCGCGCCAGGCGACTGCCCGGTTTGTTGCCGTACCCCATTGACAACCGATTGAGCCTGGCATCATGACTGACGTTCGTGCGCTCCTCTTCACCGACGTCGTCGACAGCACGCGCCTGGCCGAACAGATGGGCGATGCGGCGAGTGCAGTACTCTGGGGCGCGCATGACCGCTCCGCGCGCGACCTGCTGCCGCGCTGGCGCGGCCGCGAAATCGACAGGACCGACGGCCTGGTGCTGATGTTCAACGGCGCCGACGACGCTGTCGGCTATGCGCTCGCCTACCACGCCGCCTTGGCGCGGCTGGACCCGCCGCTGAAGGCGCGCGCCGGGGTCCATGTCGGGCCGGTGACCTTGCGCGAGAAC
>JAEMQF010000193.1 GCA_022758925.1 Burkholderiales bacterium
CCCGAACCACACCGGGACCATCAGCGACGCCCACATGCTGCAGATCCTGCGCAGCGCCAGCGGGCGCTACGGGAGCACGCTCGACTACCTGCTCGAGACCGAGACGGCGCTGCGCGAGAACGGCATCCGTGACCGCGAAATCGAAAGACTTGCAACCCTGGCGCGCCGCAACGGGCTGGCGGGATAAGACGGGCTCCTAGGCGTCCGACAGCGGCACCGGCGCCGTTTCCAGCTCCTCGCGCAGCCGCTCCAGATCGCTTTCGGTATCGACGTCGACCAGCACCCCGGGGTCGTCGAGCTCGAGGCTCAACGCCGGATAGCGTGCGACGATGCGGCGCGCGCCGTCGTCGCCACGCAGCAGCGCGAGCTCGGAATACAACTCGGCGGCAAAGCCCACCGGATGCCCTCGCCGCCCTTTGTAGTGGGCACAAACCACCGGGTGCTGCGTCAGTTCGCGCGCCACCGCGATCAAGGTCGAAGGGCGCACCAGCGGCATGTCGCCAGGCAGGATGAGCCAGCCTGCGGCGTCGGCGCGCGCGGCCACGCCCATCGCGATCGAGTAACCCATGCCCAGGCCGTCCCGACCCGGTGTGCCGACTTCGGGAACGACGATGACATCGCGCGACGCGATGCTGCGCCGGGCAAGCTCGGCCAAGGGCTCGCTCACCACGACGACCACTGGCAATTGGCTGCCGATGGCGTGGCGCAGCGTGGTTCCGAGCACGCTGTAGGGCCCCAGGCCCTGGGCCAGTTTGTGGTCCGCGTGTCTGAAGCGCGTCCCCTTGCCTGCCGCCAAGACGATCACCGCTGGCCGAAACGTCATTCACCCTCCTGAGGCCGCACCCCACGCTTTCGGGCGCGTGGCTGAGATATGCCTACAGGGCAAGCATGGAAGCGCGCAGGCAATTCAGGAACTGGGACGTGTACCTAAGGCCTTCCCCGTACGCAATTTTGGTGAGACGGTGGGACAAAGTGTCACAGACACCCGGTAAATCCTGGCCAAGGAGCGTGGGCCGCGATCTGCCGCCCGGGCTCCTTGGCCCGGTTGCCTATACTGGCCAGGCGATGCAATCAATTGCCGACCTGCGAACCAGCTACGAGCGGGACGAACTCGACGAAGCCGCGAGTGCAGCCGACCCACGGTTGCAATTCGAGCTCTGGCTGCAACAGGCACTCGACGCCAAACTGCCGGAGCCGACGGCGATGACGCTCGCCAGCGTCGGCGCCGACTCCCGGCCATCGACACGCGTGGTCTTGCTCAAGGGCAACGATGCGCGCGGCCTGGTATGGTTCAGCAACTACCGCAGCCGCAAGGGCCGCGAGCTCGAGGCAAACCCATTTGCCGCGCTTCAGTTCCATTGGGTCGAGCTCGAGCGCGTCGTGCGCATCGAGGGCCGCGTCGAGCACACCGACGCTGCCGAGTCCGACGCCTACTACAAGACGCGCCCGCTCGATTCACGCATCGGCGCCTGGGCCTCGCCGCAAAGTGACGTCATCACTTCGCGCGCCGTGCTCGTCGCCAATGCCGCCAAAGTGAGTGCGCGGTACCTTCTGAACCCGCCCAGGCCGCCGCATTGGGGCGGCTTCCGACTCGTTCCGGATCGTTGGGAGTTCTGGCAGGGGCGCAGGTCGCGCCTGCACGACAGACTGGTGTACCGGCTTGTCGAAGATGCGTGGCAACGCGAGCGGCTTGCGCCTTAGGGTCAGGTCGGAGCCAGCGCCAGGCTCTTGAAGGTCCGGCGAAACTTCTCGACCTTCGGCGACACGACAAACGCGCAATAGCCCTGGCCCGGGTGGTTCGCGAAGTAGTGCTGGTGTTCGTCCTCGGCGCGCCAGTAGTTGGCCTGCGGGGTAATTTCGGTCACGACCTTGCCCTGGTGGTGCTGGTTCGCCTCATTCAGCACTTCGCGCGCGACGCGCTCCTGCTCGGCATCGTGGAAATAGATGCCGGAGCGGTACTGCGTTCCCTTGTCGTCGCCCTGCCGGTTCAACGTGGTCGGGTCATGAATCACGAAGAAGATCTCCAGCACCTGGCGCAAACTCAATCGCGCGCTGTCGAAGCTCACCCGCACCACTTCGGCATGGCCGGTGCGGCCGGTGCATACCTGCTCGTAGGTGGGCTTTTCGGCCAGCCCATTGCCGTAGCCTGACTCGACCTGCGTCACGCCGCGCACCTGCTCGTACACGGCTTCGAGGCACCAAAAACAGCCACCCGCCAAGGTGATGGTTTCGATCGACTGATTCATTTGAAGCTCCAGGCACATCGGCGCGCCGTCCGGGGATTGTCCAACTTATCATCTGTCGAACCACGACCACCGGGCTTACAACCATGCCAGCTTCGACTGCATTTCAATGGGACGATGCGTTTCGCTTTGAAGAACAGCTCAGCGACGACGAACGCGCGGTGCGCGACGCGGCAAGGCAGTACTGCCAGGAGAAGCTGCAAACGCGCATCCTGCTTGCCGCGCGGCACGAGAGGTTCGACCGCAGCATCATGCACGAGATGGGTGCGCTCGGGCTGCTCGGCTCGACCATCGACGGCTACGGTTGCCCGGGAGTGAACCATGTGAGCTACGGCCTGGTGGCGCGCGAAGTCGAGCGTGTCGACAGCGGTTACCGCAGCGCGATGAGCGTGCAAAGCTCGCTCGTGATGCACCCGATCCACGCCTATGGCAGCGAAGCGCAACGCCAGAAGTTCCTGCCCAAACTCGCCACTGGCGAATGGATCGGCTGCTTCGGCCTGACGGAACCGAACCACGGCTCCGACCCTGGCGGCATGCTGACTCGCGCCAAGCCGGTGGACGGCGGCTACCTGCTCAATGGCAGCAAGATGTGGATCACGAACTCGCCGGTGGCGGACGTGTTCGTGGTCTGGGCGAAACGTGAAGACCCCGACGCCAAGGTCGCAGGACAGGAATCGATCCACGGCTTCATTCTGGAGCGCGGCATGAAAGGCCTGAGCGCACCGAAGATCGAAGGCAAGATGAGCCTGCGCGCCAGCATCACCGGCGAAATCGTGATGGATGCTGTGTTCGTGCCTGAGGCGAACATGCTGCCGAATGTGAATGGCTTGAAGGGCCCTTTCGGCTGCCTGAACAAGGCGCGCTACGGCATTGCCTGGGGCGCGATGGGGGCGGCGGAGTTCTGCTGGCACGCAGCGCGCCAGTACACGCTCGAGCGCAAGCAGTTCGGGCGGCCGCTCGCGGCGAACCAGCTGATCCAGAAAAAGCTCGCCGACATGCAGACCGAAATCACGCTGGGATTGCAGGCGTGCCTGCGCGTGGGCAGGCTGCTCGATGAAGGCCGCGCCGCGCCGGAGATGATTTCACTCATCAAGCGCAACAACTGCGGCAAGGCCCTGGACATCGCCCGCGCCGCGCGCGACATGCACGGAGGCAACGGCATTCACGACGAATACCACGTGATGCGCCACATGATCAACCTGGAGACGGTCAACACCTACGAGGGCACGCACGACGTGCACGCGCTGATCCTGGGGCGTGCGCAGACCGGGATCCAGGCGTTTTTCTGAGCGCCCTGTCCTACCCGCTTGCCGTCAGACCGGCGATCGCGGGTCTGCATCGGTCGCCTTCGCCGCAGCAGATCGCTGCCTGCGCCAAGCGTGCGCCGGGATCAGCCCTGCCCGGCGTTGCGCTACCGAAACTCGTAGCGCGCCTTCAACGCCACCAGCCAGTTGCGCGGCATTGCCGGTTCGAAGAAGCGGCTGTTGGCTTCGTTGACGATCACCGAACCCGAATAGTTGCGGTCCGTCACGTTGTCCACGCGCAGCAGTTGGCTGAACTGCCACTCGCCCACCGTTTGCTGCAAGCCGGCACGCAGGTTGAGCACGGTGGTGGCCGGTGCCGCATCGGTGTTGGCGTCGTTCACGTACAGCTTGCCGGTGTAAACCACTTCCACACCGCCATTGACACCGGCCCAGGCGCCGCCCGGTGCCCAGGCCAGTTCGGCAAAGGCGCTGCGCTCAGGCGTACCGGGCAGCTTGTTCCCGGCCGGCACGTTGACTGCCGCGGCGCCGCTGCCGCTGACAAAGGCTTCATCGAAACGCGCACGCAACGCGGTCAGGCTCAGCGTGCTGTGCAACGAATCGCCGAGCTGCCCCAAATGCGAAAGCTCGATTCCGCGGCGCGAGGTGTTGCCGGCGTTCTTGAATGTGGCGCGCCCGCCTGCGTTGGTGTCGACGACGATCTCGTCGCGTGTCGCGATGTCGAACAGTGCCACGTCCAGGCGCTGCGCGCCGGCGTATTTCCACTTCGTGCCGAGCTCGAGATGCCGGCTCTTCGACGCCTTCAGGTCGACGTTGAGCCCGGTCAAGCCATTGCTCCGGTACGACAACTCGGTGAAGGTGGGTGTCTCGAAACCCTGGCCGGCGTTGGCGTAGACGTTGAGGGTGGGCGCGGCGCGCCAACTGATACCCAGCACCGGATTCGTCGCGCTGTAGCTCAGGCTGCCGCTGTCGTCGGGGTTGGGCGGCACGGTGCCCGGCGTGATGAAATAGTCATCCGACCTGAATCGAACGTGGCTGGAGCGAACGCCTGCGGTTGCGCTCCACTCGGCGTCGATGTCAAGACTGGCCTGGACGAAGGCGTCGCGGTTGTCGACGCGATTGCGCTCGTCGCGCTTCAAGGCCCCGCGCACACCGCGGTCGTTGATGTAGCCCTGGCGGTCTTCGTCGCTCGCATCGGCTTCGAGGCCACCGACGAGGCGCAACGCACGGCCGTTGTCGAGCGTGGTGCTGTGGCTCAGTTGCAGGCCCAGGCCCTGATAGTCGCGCGAGAAGACGACGATGCCGCCGCTGTGCGTGGGGGGCTGCTGCACCAGCAACGGGATCGACAGGGCGTTGTCGAGGTCGCGCCGGCCGAAGTAGACACGTGCCGTCAGCTGCGTCGAATCGCCCAGGCGTTGCTCGAGCACCGCGCCGACCTGTTGCTGCAGCACAGTCTTGCGCGGGTCCTGAATCGTCACCGCCGGCAGGCCCTGCTCCCACTGCGCGCGGGTCAACCCCAAGGGGTCAAGCGCCACCGGCTGGTCAATGGAATTGACGACCAGGCTGACGCGCGAGTCGGCAGTGAAATCATGCTGCCACTTGGCGTTGATCTGGTCACGCCTGGCCTCGCTGTGCTCGCGAAAGCCATCCGTGCGAAAGGTCGATGCATCGAGGCTCACGGCATCGCTCGGACCGGCCGCGCCGAATTTCAGGCCCACCTTGCTCTGGCCGTAAGGGCCGATCGAGCCGGTCACGGTGGTCGTCGGCTGCTGCGCCTCCATGTCGGTGAACACCTGCACCACACCCCCCGCCGCATTGCCGTAGAGCTGCGCCATCGGCCCACGCAGCACTTCGATGCGCCCCGCAGACGTGAGCGTGATGTTCGACGCCTGGCCCTGGCCGTCGGGCATGGTTGCCGGTATGCCGTCGACGATCAGGCGCACGCCGCGAATGCCGAAGGTCGAGCGCGCTCCGAAGCCGCGGATCGACAACTGCAGGTCCTGCGCATAGTTCTGCCGGTTCAACACCGTGACGCCCGGCACCCGGTTCAGCACCTCCGACAGATTGACCTGCGGGCCGGCAGCTTCGATCGTCTCGCGCATCACCGCGGAGATTGCCGCGGGCGCGTCGAACGTGGTCTGGCGCGAGCGCTCGACGCTGATGATCACCGGGTCGAGCTGGGCGGTGGCGGGTGCGGCCGGTGCTTGGGCATGGCACCCGATCGAAGTCAGGGCGGTGATCGAAAGGCTGCCCAAGATGCAGGGGGTCTTCATGTCTCGGCCCGTTCACATTGTTTCGTCGAGAGTCTATCTGGCACGCGCAAGGGCGCGCCCATGATTTTCTGGATTCTGCTGAGGTCAGGTGCGCCGGGGCCTGCGCACCATCAGTTGAAGCGAGGCCGAACCGGCGTCGCGCTTATCCGGGGGCGGCGCGGCGCGCCACCTCCTTGCGCTTCATGTCCAGGTATTCAGCCTCGCTCATCTCGTGCAGTTGCAGCGCATAGCGCTCGGTCGCGGTGAACCAGTCGCGCAGGCGCTTTTCCACCTGTTGCGCCGGCGGCACGGCGAGCGCGCCGAGGTAGGAATCGATCGCCAGGTAGTAACGCATCGTGTTGCGCTCGACGACGCCGCGCACGCTGCCGACGTAAACCGGCGTGCCGTCGGGGCGTTTGTCGATCACCGAAAAGCCCATCTTGCCACTGCCCAGCGTCGACAGGTAAGCCTGCAACGCGAGCCGCGCCGCCATACCGTAGCCGTAGGAATACGACAGGTGCATGAAGCTGCGCCCCTCGTCCAGCGGCACGGCCTTCAGCGCGATGCTGTAGTCGCGCGTGCCCATCGGCCCACTGTCGGCGCGCAGGCTCGCGTGCAGGTACTCGGGCGTGGCCGCAACCTGCCGAAAAGCAAACTCGACGCGGTAAGCCTCGTCGATCGGCTGGTCGAATTTCCGGCCGATGTGCACCACCAGAGTGATGGCGGCGGCGTCCGGCACGACCCGGCATTGTTTGACGTTCAAGTGCAGGATCAGCACGTCGCACCAGGTTTCGGCCTTGCCCAGCGCCGCACCGAGCGTCGCAAACGGGTGCTCGACCACGGCGTGGATGTCGCCGCGCAAGTCGCCCGAGTTCTGCACCGAATCAAGGTGCAACGCGCGGCCGAACGGGTTGTTGCGCAGCGGCTCCTGCAGCGCGGCGTAACGTTCGCGCAGCGCTTGCACGCTGTCGCCGGCGGCACTCTGCGCCGGCGCCGTGGTAGCGCCCAAACACAGCAGCAGCGCAGCGACCCAGGTCCGCACCTTGGTCAATGCCATTGCGCACAGGTCCTGATTGCCCCTCATTGCCCCTCTCCTGGCCCGCTCTGACGGAAACGATGCACGTCGGCTTCGCTCTGATTGTGGCGCGGCGCGCCGGGCTGCGCCAGCGCGCACGGTCCGGCGCAATTGCAGGCGTGGTTCGGGCACTGCGCTCGACCCGCTCCGACCCTGCAGCAAGTCGAGGCTGCGAGCGCCGCGCTTCACGCGCAGCGCCCGTGGTCAGCGCTGATTCGATGACAATGCAGCGCCACTCAATCCTCGACCCGAAGATGCCCTCGCGACGACAGTTCACGGCTTGCGGCGGCAGCGCAGGCCTGGCGCTGACGCGGTGCTTCGTCGCATGGCATGGCAGGGCGATTTGTGTCGAGAGCACACCGGGCCATGCCTGCACGCTCGCCTTCGCGCGCGCTGCGCGCGCTGGGGGTGGCGTGAGCGGCGTCAGACTTCACGCGGCCAGACGCCAAAGGCCGTTTCACCCCCGAACCGAGGACTGCCCATGAACAACTTGCAGGTCGACGTCGCCATCATCGGCGCCGGCACCGCCGGCATGTCGGCATACCGCGCGGCGCTGGCGCACACCCCGAACGTGCTCGTCATCGAAGGCGGGCCCTACGGCACAACCTGCGCGCGGGTGGGCTGCATGCCGAGCAAGCTGTTGATCGCCGCTGCCGACGCGGCGCATACGGCGGCGCATGCGGGCGCCTTCGGCGTGCACGCCGCACCGCTGCGCATCGACGGGCGCGCCGTGATGCAGCGCGTGCGCGACGAGCGCGACCGTTTTGTCGGCTTCGTGACCGAGACCGTCGAGCATTGGCCGCAGGCGCACCGCCTGCGCGGGCAGGCGCGCTTCGTCGATGAACACACGGTGCTGGTCGGCCAGCCCTCGAGTGCGCAGACGCAGGTGCAGGCCGAGCGCATCGTCATCGCCACCGGTTCACGGCCGCATGTGAACCCTGCCTGGCGCAGCACTGCCGGCGAGTGCCTGATCGTGAACGACGATGTCTTCAGTTGGGCTGACCTGCCCGAGTCGGTGGCCGTGCTCGGTGCCGGTGTGATCGCCCTCGAACTCGCACAGGCGCTGCACCGGTTGGGCGTGCGCGTGTGCCTGTATGCACGCAGCGCGCGCCTGGGCCCGTTGACCGACCCGGTGTTGAAGGCCAAGACGCTCGAGGTTTTCGGCCGCGAGTTGCGATTGCACATGAACGCCGGCGAGGTGCAACTGCAGCGTGACGCTGCTGGCGTGCGCGTGCTGGCCGGTGCCGACGTTCAGCATTTCGCCCTGGTGCTCGCCGCGAGCGGGCGGACACCGAACCTGCAAGGGCTGGGCCTTGAGCACACGAAGTTGCCTCTCGGCGCTGACGGCGTGCCGCGCTTCGACCGCCGCACCGGGCAGATTGGCGCGAGCACCGTGTTCATCGCCGGCGACGTCAACGACGAACTCGCGTTGTTGCACGAAGCCGCCGACGAAGGCCGCATCGCGGGCGACAACGCCGGGCGCTACCCCGACGTGCGGGTGCGCCCCCGCCGCGCGCCGCTGGCCGTGGTCTTCAGCGACCCACAGCTCATGATCGCCGGCCAGAGCCACGCCGCGCTGCAAGCCGCCGGCACCGCGTTCGAGGTCGGCGAGGCCTCGTTCGAGGACCAGGGCCGCAGCCGCGTGATCCTGAAGAACCAGGGCGCCGTGCGTGTCTACGCCGAACGCGGGAGCGGCCGCTTCCTCGGCGCCGAAATGATCGGCCCGGCGGCCGAACACATCGGCCACCTGCTGGCATGGTCGGTGCAGCGTGGCGACACGGTGCAGCAAATGCTCGACAGCCCGTTCTACCACCCGGTGATCGAAGAAGGGCTGCGCACCGCGTTACGCCATCTGCAGCGCGCGTTGCGCATGGGGCCGGTGCCGGTGGAGCGGTGTCTGGACTGCGGGCCAGGGGCCTGAGCGCATCGCTCATGCAGGCATGGCGCGCGCGAGGGGCCGCGCTCGACGGCGCGTCCAATGTCGAACCGGTCGCAGAGCTTGGGTTGAAGGTTTTTCGAGCGGCCGGTGGCGGTGTTGCGTGTGCTCGCGAGCGCAGCGGCTGCTGGGTCGGCTCACCCGCAGCAGATTCAGCAACGCCTTGCCGCAGCGCCTCAGGCGCGTTTCGCTTTGCCCGCTAGCGGGTTGCCCGTCACCACCCTTGCAGCGCCTTTCAAGCGCGTGTTCAGAACCGCGATGAGCACCACGCCCAGCGCGATCATGAC
>JAEMQF010000257.1 GCA_022758925.1 Burkholderiales bacterium
CAGCAGCACGACGGCCGTGCCCGCGGCGTTGCCGGCGAGCGTGGTGGGCAGGTAGTCGAACGCGGCCTGCACTTCGTCGGGCAGCGCCGAGACTTCAGAGCGCCCCCAGGCCGACGACATACGTCGTCCGCCCCCCGAGGGGGTCAAGGAAACTTGGGGAGGCCCGGCGTTTCCTTGTGAGCGCCCCGAGGCCGACGACATACGTCGTCCGCCCCCCGAAGGGGTCAAGGAAACTTGGGGCGGCCCGGCGTTTCCTTGTGAGTCGGAGGCGCCAGCGGTGCTCACCGGGAGTCGAGTCGGGCTGAATCTGCTGCGCGATGTTGCGGCGGGCTCTCGCGGCGTTGGTGCACGCGAGGCATCGGACTGAATCAATGCCCGGACGTGCGCCAGTCTGAGGTGCCGCCGCGGCGGCTCATCTCAGCCACCGCCAACACCGCCTGCGTGCGCGTGCTGACGTTCAGTGCCCGCAGCACCGCCGCGACATGATCCTTGACGGTATCGACCGACACCTTCAATTCACGCGCGATCAGCTTGTTCGGTTTTCCTTGCAGCAGCAGCGCCAGCACGTCGTTTTGGCGCGGCGTCAGGCCCAGCGTCGCCAGCGGCGGCGTTGCCGGCACTTCGGGCAGGCCTGATTGAAAACCGGTGTCTTGCGAGGTCGGGTGACCGATCTGGTGAATCATCGGCGTGGTCTCGGCAAACGTGGTCACACTCTGCACAGCGCCCAACGACGGCGGCAGATTCGTCAACAAGGCACGCGCGCCGGTTGGAATGAAGATGCCGCCCGACATCACGAGGCGCAGCGCTTCATGCAATTCGGCAAGGTTGGAACTCTTCGGCACAAAGCCCATGGCACCGGCGTCGACGGCGCGAATCACATCGCTGTAGCGGTCGGAGGCCGACACCACCACCACCGGCAACTCGGGGTAGGTGGCGCGAAACTCGACGAGCACGTCAAAGCCGTCGCTATCGCCCAGGTTCAGGTCGAGCAGGATCAGGTCGAAGCCGGTCTCGGTTTTCAGCTTTTCACGGCCGATGCGCGCCGTCGCCGCGCCGATCACGGTCACGTCGTCGCCCAACTCCTGAATCACGCTTTGCAGCGCCGACAGGATCAGTGGGTGGTCGTCGATCAGCAAAACCTTCATCGGCTCAAGCTCCGCAGCGGCGCCAATCTTAGTTCGGCCGGCGCACTCAAATGTAGCGGCGCGCTACCGAATCAGCCACACACACGGGCTTCGTGGAGCCTTCACGCTCCATCGTGACCTGGGTCGTGAGTTGCGCACCACCTTCGAGCGCCTCATAGCGCAGCAGTTTGAAGACACCGCGCACGCGGCTGCCCACCAGCAAGGGCGCGGGGAAACGCACTCGGTCCAGGCCATAGTTCACCCCCATCCGCGTGTCCAGCACTTCGAATGCCGAAGCGCTCATCAGCGGCAGCAGCGACAGCGTGAGGAAACCATGCGCCACCGTCGCGCCGAACGGCCCGGCAGCGGCGCGCTGCGGGTCGACGTGGATCCACTGCTGGTCGCCCGTGGCGTGGGCGAACGCATCGATCTTCGCCTGATCGACCGTGAACCAGTCGCTGCGGCCCAGGTCCTGGCCGACCAGCTGTTGCAGGTCGGCCAGCTTTGCATAGGTTTTCATCAATCCTGCTCCGCGACCAATGTTTCGTCGTTCAGCCACCTGGTGATCGGTTCCCACTGCTCCAGGTCGGCGGCGAATCGGCCGGGCGCCACGTCCCAAAGTGTCAGGCCATGCGCGCCCAGATGCACGTAGTTCTGCGTCTCGCGCAGGAAGGTGAGCACCGGCAAGTCCACACCACCGAGAAAGTTGCGCAGTTGGTCGGTGGAAATATGGCCCTCGCGGGTGCGCATCCCGACCAGCGCCACATCGACACTGCGAGCCCGTTTGTGCTCGCGCAGGGCTTGCATGAAGTCAAACGTGGCATGAATGTCGAAGATGCCGGGCTGCAGAGGGATCAGCAATTTGTCGGCGATCCTGAGCACTTCGTCGAGAAGCCTGCCCTGCAGACCCGCCGGCGTGTCGAGCACCACGTGCGTCGTGCCGCGCGGCGGGCGCATCACATTCTCCTGCGAAGCGTCCCAGTTCTGAATCAGCGGCAGACCGGGCGCGCGCAGGCCGAGCCAGATGCGCGAGGATTGCTGTTTGTCCACATCGCCGAGCATGACGGACAAGCCGCGCGCGGCAAGATAGCCCGCGATATTGGTGGCGAGTGTGGACTTGCCCACGCCGCCCTTAGGATTGGCAACCGCGATCACCGGCATATCGATCTCCTGACTTTCGATTTCCAGACTCGGGTTATGTTAGCGGCGCGTTGGTGCGGCGAACCCCGGGCAAAGCGCGAATGTGCCGGTTTCCTCTACCCCTTTTCGAACCATCCTTCCCTCGGAGACAACAGCGTGAACCCCAATCCCGCCCCGGCCGGTGCGCGCCCACTGGTCATCGTGGCGCACCCGCATCTGCAGCACTCGCGCGCGAATCGCGCCGCAATGCGCGCCGCGGCGCAGACGCCGGCGGAGTTGCGCGACCTGTACGCGCTCTACCCCGACTACCTGATCGACGTGCAAGCCGAGCAGGCCGCGCTCGCGCGCGCCCGGTTGATCGTCTGGCAGCATCCCATCCACTGGTACAGCGCGCCGCCCCTGATGAAGCTGTGGATCGACGAAGTGCTTGCCTTCGGCTGGGCCTACGGCCCGGGTGGAACGGCGTTGCGCGGCAAAGACCTGTGGCTCGTGGCCAGCACCGGCGGGCCTGAAGATTCGTACCGGCCCGACAGCTACAACCGCTACTTTTTCGATGCGTTCATGCCGCCGTTCGAACAGACCGCGGCGCTGTGCGGCATGCGCTTCCTGCCGCCGCTGCTGCTGCACGGTGCGCACCATGCGTCGCAGGCGCAGCTTGACGAACACGCGCAACTCTACGCGCAGCGCCTGCGAACTTACCCCGACTGGCCCGAACTGGACGATCTGGAATGCCCGACCTGCGCCGTACCGATGGGCGCGCGCCCGCTGCAGGAGGCGTGATGGAACACAGTTCATGGCTCGGCGGCAGCCTGGTCTACCTCGGTGCGGCAGTGCTGGCAGTGCCCATCTCCCGCGCCCTGGGCCTGGGCTCGATCATCGGCTACCTTGGCGCCGGAATCGCGATCGGGCCCTGGGGCTTGAGGCTCGTGACGGAAGCGCAAGACATGCTGCATTTCGCCGAGTTCGGCGTCGTCTTGATGTTGTTCCTGGTGGGCCTCGAACTCGAGCCGCGGCGCCTCTGGGCCTTGCGCAAGCCCATCTTCGGTTGGGGCAGCGCACAGTTGTTCGGCTCGGCGCTGCTGCTCGCGGCCGTGGCCTGGTTCTCAGGCGCTGACATCAATCTGGCCGTCGTCGCCGCGCTTGGCCTGGCGATGTCGTCCACCGCGATCGGCCTGGGCGTGCTCGCCGATCGCAACCTGTTGCCCACCACCGCGGGCCAGGCGGTGCTGAGTGTGGCCTTGCTGCAAGACGTTGCAGCAATTCCGATTCTCGCCCTCGTTCCGCTGCTCGCCGCGAGCAGCGTGCACGCCGGCGGCGGCTGGCTCGCTGCGGCGAAGGCAATCGGCGTGATCGCCGCCATCATCCTCGGCGGGCGCCTCTTGCTGCGCCCGGCGCTGCGCTGGATCGCGGCCAGCAAGACGCCGGAGATCTTCACCGCTGCGGCGCTGTTGCTGGTCGTTGCCACCGCCGCCTTGATGCAGGCGGTCGGGCTGTCGATGGCCCTTGGCGCGTTTCTCGCCGGCGTGCTGCTCGCCGAGAGCGAATACCGGCGCGAGCTGGAGACCGACCTCGAACCGTTCAAGGGCCTGCTGCTCGGCCTGTTCTTCATCGCCGTCGGCATGAGCATCGACTTCGCGGTCGTGCTGCAGCACCCGGTTCTGGTCGCCGCCGTGGTCGCGGGTTTTCTGCTGCTCAAGGCGCTCGTGCTGTGGGCGATGTGCCGGCGCATGCCGATTCCCCTGCCCGAGCGGGCCGTGTTCGTGATCCTGCTGGCGCAGGGCGGTGAGTTCGGATTCGTCGTGTTCCAGAGCGCCGCGGGTGCCAAGGTGATCGACGCGGCGGCGGCGTCGCTGCTCGTCGCCGCGGTCGCGATCTCGATGTTGCTCACGCCCCTGTTGCTGGTGCTGGCCGATCGCTGGTGGGCAGCGCATCTGCGCGCTGCCCAGCCGGCACAGGCCGAGATCAGCGAACCGCAGGACGGGCCAGTCATCATCGCCGGCCTGGGCCGCTACGGCCAGATCGTCGGGCGCTTGCTCTTCGCCAACGGCATCACGCCGACGGTGCTCGATCATGACTCCGAGCAGATCGAGGCCCTGCGCCGCTTCGGCTGGACTGCGCACTACGGCGATGCATCGCGCCTGGACCTGATGCGCGTGGCCGGGGCCGAAAAAGCGCGCGTGCTCGTGCTTGCCATCGACGACGTCGACCAGAGCGTCGCCGTGGCAAGCATGGTGCGCGAGCATTTCCCGCAACTGCAAATCGTGGCTCGGGCGCGCAACGTGCAGCATTACTTCCGCCTGCGCGAGCTGGGCGTGAACTTGATCGAGCGCGAGACGCTCGATGCGGCGTTGATGAGCGGGCGCAGCGCGCTCGAGCTGCTGGGCTGGCAGCCGCATGACGCGCGCAACCTGGCGCTGCGCTTTCGGCGCCACAACGTGGCGCAGCTCGAAGCCACGCTGCCGCACTGGAAAGACCAGG
>JAEMQF010000232.1 GCA_022758925.1 Burkholderiales bacterium
CGATTCCGGATCGCCCGCGAAATCTGGTGGTCAGACTCGACGCAAGCTCAAGTCGTCATGGGCGCACGCTGCACACGCATCGGCACGGCCTTGAACTTCTGTGCCGCCTGCCACATGTCGTAGGCGCTCTGCTCGGCCAGCCAGAGGCGAGCCTCGCCCCCGCGCGCCACGCCGAGCCAGGCTTCGATGCGCAGGGCCATCTCGGGCGAGACGGCGGCGCGCCCATTGAGCACGCGCGACAGCGTCACGCGCGAAACGCCCAACTGTTGCGCGGCCTGCGTCACAGTCAGCCCCAGGGCGGGCAAGACATCGTCGCGCAGCGTCAGGCCAGGGTGCGGGGGATTGAACATGCGTGCCATGGTTGAGACTCCGGTTTCAGTGGTAGTCGAGGTAGTTCACGAGCACGGCGTCGGCGCCGTCGAAGCTGAATGTCATACGCCAGTTGCCGCTGACCCAGACCGAAAAATGCCCCTTGAGGTCGCGGCCCTTCAGCGGATGCAGGCCCCACCCCGGCAGGTTCATGCCCTGCGCATTCGTCGTTTCATTCAGTCGCCGGAGCATGGCCGCAAGCCGTGATGCATGGGCCGCCTGAATACCGGCCAGGCTCCCTTTCTCGAAGAAGGCTTACAGGCCCTTGTGCCGGAACGGCTTGATCAGGCGCAGATTGTGTCGCGTAACGCTACGGGATGCGGATGCTTGAGCCTCGGCCGTTTCGATGGGTTCAGCCCACCGCGAGGCGAACGGGCTTGCCTACGCGACTGAGCATTTCCACCAGCGTGTCGATCGTGAACTTCGCAGTCTTCTGGTTCACGACATCAGAGACGCGCGGGCGCGAAACCATCAGGATCTGTGCCGCATCGGCCTGCCTGAGCTGATGCTCGGCGATCCAGTTCGAGATCTCGGCCATCAACTGCTGCTTGAGCAAGCGGGTGTCGTTGATCTGCTTGCGCGAGGCGGCGTGCAGCTTCCTGGCTTCCGATGCCGAGAAGCCCAGCTCCAGGAACAGATTGGCGCCAGCCTTCGTGACGTGGCGGATCTCGGTATCGATCGTCATCGTTTGCCCCTTCTTGCATTCACCACGGCGCGATAGCGCGCCGTGGCAATGGCCTGGTCCTGCTTCGACGTGGCCTGCGTCTTCTTCTGGAAACAGTGCAGAACGTAAACCGCCTCCTCGAACTTGGCGACGTACATCACCCGGAAGATGCCCTTGGCATCACCGATGCGGATCTCCCGGGTGCCTGCGCCCACCTCGTCGAACGACTTCCAGTCAGTCGGCTCCAGTCCGGCCTGCACTTTTCCGAGCTGAAAGCCTGCCTCCTTGCGCGGTGCCCTCGGAACGCCAGCAGATTCAGGGTGGCCTTCCTGCCTGCATCGCGCTACTTGATCAAGACGCCGGCCGAAGCCATCGAATGTGGTGATCAGACTCAGCCCGGATGCCGCACTCCAGGAACGCATTGGACTCGTCCTTGATGAAGGAGGGCAGGCTCGCACCCGAGGCGGCGGCGACCTTGGGCGTTGAAGGTCTCGGCATGCTGCTGCACCAGACGGTACAGCGTGGTCTGTTCCAGGCGGCGACCTCCTCGTCGTCTACGAGGCCCGCGGTGCCCAGGGCGATGCCCCCGAGCGCAGCACCGCGTTGTGATCGCCCAGCAGTGGCGGCGCGGTCACGTCGAGCGCGCGCTCGCCGTCGAAGCTGACCGGCGAGCGCACGGTGCGCCAGCGGCTGCCCTGCGGATGTGCAGGATGCACCGCATCGATGAAGAGTTGCAGGTGCTTCGCCTGCGGGTCCTCGGGCACCTCGTCGGTGGCGTACATCGGCGCGTACGGCACGTCCAGCGCCTCGAGGCGGCGGCACCACTCGGCGCGATCGCGCGTGCGAAACAGGCCGGTCAGCAACTCGATCAGCAGCTCCTGGTTCGCGATGCGCGCCTCGCGCGTCGCGAAGCGCGGGTCGTCGAACAGCTCAGGCTTCTCGATCGCCTGCGCCAGGCCCGTCCAGAACTTGGCCGGCGAGCTCATGTGCAGCGCAATCCACTTGCCGTCGGCGCAAGGCAGCACGTAGGACTGCGACACGCGCGGTCGGCTGAACGGCCCCATCACCTCGCCCTCGGAGAACAGGTGCGTGAAGGCGTCGAGGTTGAAGTGCGTCATCGCCTCGAGCATCGAGACTTCGACGCGGCGCCCGCGGCTGCCGCCTTGCTGCGCCGGGCTGCCTTTCTGCGCCGAGCTGCCTTCCTGCGCCACGCGCCCTTTCGCCGTGCCACGCTTCTCGCGTTCATAGAGCGCGCCGAGGATGCCGTATGCCGCGTAGAACCCGGTCAGCGCGTCGGCGATGGCCGGGCCGACGACGCGCGGGCTGGCGGGGTTGACCAGCAGTTTGAGAAACCCGCTCGCCGCCTGTGCCACCGTGTCGTAGCTCGGCCGCTGCGCGGCAGGGCCGTCGGCGCCGAAGCCGCTGATCGCGCAGTAGATCAGGCCCGGGTTCGACGCGCGCAGCCGCGCCTCGCCGGCGCCGAGCTTCTCGGCCACGCCGGGGCGGAAGTTCTGGATGTAGACGTCGGCCTCGCCGACCAGCTTGTCGAACAGCAGCAGGTCGGCCTTGTCGCGCGTATCGAGCGTGACGCTCTTCTTGTTGCGGTTGTAGGTCTGGTAGTGCGGGCTGTACAGGCCGCCGCGGAAGGCGCGGAACGGGTCGCCTGCCGGCTGCTCGACCTTGACCACATCGGCGCCCAGGTCGCCCAGAAGCATCGCCGCGGCAGGGCCGGTGATGAAGGTGCCGTGCTCCAGCACGCGCACGCCGTCCAGGACCTTGGGCATGCGCCTACTCCTGCGTCGTCTTCAGCGTCACGCCCGGCGGCAGCGCACCGGTGTAGATCTGCTCGCGCGTGGCCTGGTACGACAGCGCGAAGCCGATCGGCCGCGCCAGCTCCTCGGTCAGGTGCCCGATCAGGCCGGCGCAGCGGGCGAGGATCGGCACGCCCTTGAGCGCCTCGGCCGGGAACCCCACGTCGAGCAGCACCGCGGGGATCGCGGCCGACACGTTCAGGCGCAGGTCGCGGCCGGTGATCGCAGGCAGTACTTTTTCAACCGCGTCGGCGATGGCGATGAAGTGCCCGGGCGTGCCGACCTGCGCCGCCACTTCGAACAGGCGCGCGACGCGCGGGTCGCGCGCCTTGTGCAGCGGGTGGCCGTAGCCGGGGATCGCCTGCTTGGCCGAGCGCAATTCGCGCACGACCTCGGCGGCGGCGGCCTCGAGCGGCAGCGCCTTGTCGCGCGCCAATCCGTCGACGCGCAGGAACAGCCGCCCCGCCGTCTCCGACGCACCCAGGATCACCGAGCCGCAACCCAGGATGCCGGCCGCCACCGCGCCCTGGATCGCCTCGGGCGCTGCGGCGAGCGTCATGCGGCTCGCCTGCACGCTCGGGACGAGGCCATGCTCGGCGATCGCGACCAGGGTCGCGTCGAGAATCCGGCTCGCCATCGCGCTCGGCCGCTGCCCGGTCACGAGCAGCCAGAAGTAGTCGGTGAACGAGACCTTGCCGATCAGGTCCTGGCACAGATCGGCGCCGCGCACGACGATGGTCTCGTCGTCCGAGGCGCAGATCGCCGACTCGGCGACAGTGGCCTTGCCGATCTTCATGTCGCGGCCGCGAGCACGAAATCGTACTGCGCGCTGTGGAACGGCCTGTCCAGCACGCGGCCGTCGGGCGCCTTGCCCGCGGCGTGGCGCTCGAAGGGCACGATCAGGCTGTCGCGCACGCCGAACACCGCGTCGCTGTCGAGGTACGGGCTGTCGGCTGGAAACAGGTGCGTCGTCAGCGGCACGTAGCCGTCGCGGTAGACCATCATGTGGATGTGCCCGGGGCGGTTCGGATGCCGGCCCATCGCGCGCAGCATGTCGCCCACCGGGCCGTCGTCGGGTACCGGGTAGAAGCTCGGCTTGATCGACCAGAAGCGGTAGCGGCCCTCGGCGTCGGTGTGGAAGCGCGCGCGCAGGCGCATGCCGGCGTCGCCGCCCATCTGCATGTCGTACACGCCTTCGCCGTCACCCGACCAGACGTCCATGCAGCAGTTAACGATCGGCTTGCGCTGCGTGTCGGTGACGCGCCCGCTGTAGTAGGCGGGCTCGCCGGGCATGCCCTGTCCGATGTCGCTGCCCAGCGCCAGCTCGGGCGCGCCCTCCCAGTAGAACGGGCCCTGCACCGTGGCCTCGGTGGGCTGCAGGCGCGCTGCTCTGTCGGCCAGCGCCTGCGCCGAGCGGCGCGCCTGCTCGAGCTGCACCACCAGCATCGAGATGCCGAGCGTGTCCGACAGCAGGATGAACTCCTGCCGCTTGTCGTCGCAGGTCTGGCCCACCTTCGTCAGGAACTGGATCGCGGCCATCCATTCCTGGGGTTTCAGGTCGAGCTCGCGCACCAGCGCGTGCGCATGGCGCACGACGCCGGTGATGATCTCGCGAAAGCGCGGGTCGGTGCCAGGGGCCAGCCTGTCGAGCACGGCCTGGGTGATATCGCTGGTCTGGTGCTGGTTCATATGGGTCTCTGGTTGCAGCGTCACGCCGGCCGGGTTCGTGCGCTCAGTTGGGGTTGAACGGATTCTGCGCGATGCCGGCCGCACTGGAAAGCGTCGTCGCCGAGCCACGCGCAAGCGGCATCGCGTGCGGGAAAGTCGATCGCCAGCAGGCCGTGGATCATGGAGTTGGCCTCGGCCCGCGCGCGCTCACACACCCAGATACGCACGACGGATCTCGTCGCGCTGCATCAGCGCATCGGGCGTGCCCTCGGCCACCATGCGGCCTTGTTCCAGGACGTAGGCGCGGTGGGCGAGGCGCAGCGCCATCGACACGTTCTGCTCCACCAGCAACACCGCAGTGCCTTCCTCGTTCACGCGCCGGATCGCGCCGAACATCTCGTTCACGATCAGCGGCGACAGCCCGAGCGACGGCTCGTCGAGCAGCAACAGGCGCGGCCTTGCCATCAGCGCGCGGCCGATCGCCACCATCTGCTGCTGGCCGCCCGACAGTTCGCCGGCCGCCTGCGCGAGCTTGGGCTCGAGCGCCGGGAACAGCTTGAGCACGGCCTCGAGCGACTCGGCGCGCCGCGCCTTGGCGGCGGGCACGATGCTGCCGATCTCCAGGTTCTCGAGCACGCTCATCGAGCCGAACAGGCGCCGCCCTTCGGGCACGATCGCGATGCCGGCCTCGCAGAAGCGGTGCGGCGCCAGCGCCGTGATGTCGCGCCCCTCGAAGACGATGCGGCCGCCTGAACCCGATGTCGCGCGCAGCACGCCGGCCAGGGTGTTGATGAGCGTCGTCTTGCCTGCCCCGTTCGGGCCCACGACGCACAGCAGCTCGCGCTTGCGCAGCTCGAACGAGACGCCCCACAGCGCGGGCGCTTGCCCGTGCGCCACCTGCAGGTCGCGCACCTCAAGCATGCTTGCGCTCCAGGGTCGCGGCCGGCGCCGCTTCGGACGCGAGTTGCGGCTGGCCGAGGTAGGCCGCCATCACCAACGGGCGCTGCATGACCTCGGCTGCCGCGCCCTCGGCCAGCAGTTCGCCGTGGTCGAAGACGACGACGCGGTCGGTCAGCGCCAGCACCGCGCGCATCACGTGCTCGACGAAGACCACCGTCGAGCCCTGGTCGCGGATGCGCCGCACCAGCGCCACCGCAGCGTCGATCTCGCTCGGGCTCAGGCCGCTCAGCACCTCGTCGAGCAGCACCAGGCGCGGGCGCGAGGCCAGCGCGCGCGCCAGTTCGAGGAACTTGCGCTGGTGCAGGTTCAGCTCGTCGGGGCGCGCGTGGGCCCGCTCCTGCAGCCCGGTGAAGGCGAGCCATGTCAGCGCCTCGCTGCGCGCTGCGGCCGGCGACGCGACGCCGCCGCCGAAGAGCGTCGCCAGCGCGACGTTGTCGAGCACCGTCTGCTGGCCGAAGGGGCGCGGGATCTGGTAGGTGCGCGAGATGCCGGCGCGTGCGATGCGGTGTGCCTCGGATCCCGCCAGTTCCTGCCCCTCGAACACGATGCTGCCGGCGCTGGGCAGGTAATGGCCGCTGACGACATTGATGAAGGTCGACTTGCCCGAGCCGTTCGGCCCGAGCAGGCCCAGGATCTCGCCGCGCCGCACCTCGACGTCGACGCCGGCGAGTGCCTTCACGCCGCGGAACGACTTGCTCAGGCCGCGTGTGCGCAGCAGCACTTCGCCCGCGGTGCCGCTGGGCGGGCGCGCTGGCGCAGCAGCCAGCGCTGCGGGCAGCAGCATCGGCGCGCGGCGCCGCGCGAACAAGCGCTGCAGCCGCGGCAGGATGCCGTCGGGCATGAACAGGATCGCCGCAATCAGGATCGCGCCGACCATCGCCTTGCCGGCGACCGCGAAGTCGGCCGCGGTGAAGCTGTACAGCAGCAGCGTGATCGCGACCGCGCCCACGGCGGGGCCGGCCCAGTGGCGCGTGCCGCCGAGCACGCTCATCAGCACCACGGTCAGCGGCACCGTGATCGTGAAGACTTCGCCGACCGTCACGTAGTTGAGGAACAGCGCGTGGATGCCTCCGGCCACGCCGGCGAGGGCGCACGAGATCGCGAGCGCGATCAGCTTGTAGCGGTAGGTCGGCACGCCCATCACCTCGGCCGCGTCTTCGTCGTCGTGGATCGCGAACAGGCCGATCCCGAGTTTCGACACCGCGATGCCCCAGGCCACCAGCAGCGTCAGCGTCGCGGCGCCAAGTGCGAGCAGGTAGAAGGTCGACGACGCCGTGGGGCCGATCGCGGGCACCGGTATCGCTGCGAGCGACACGCCGTTGCCGCCGTCGATCGGCGTATTGACGATGATGGTGCCGATGACGAACGTGACCGCCAGCGTCAGCAACGCGAACACTTCGCCGTGAATGCCCTTGACGCGAAACACGACCGCGCCGAGCGCGACGCCGAGGACGCAGGCCACCGCGGCGGCGGCCGGCAAGGTCCAGAGGAAGGGCCAGCTCCAGCGCGCCATGAGCGTCGCGCTGGTGTACAGGCCGGCGCCGAAGAACGCACCGTGCCCGAACGAGAAGTAGCCGGTGTAGCCCGACAGGATGTTCCACGAAGTCGCCAGCACCAGCCAGTGCAGGATCAGATACAGCAGCGAGTCGTAGAACGCCGGCAGCCCGAGCCGAGGCACGAAGGCCAGCGCCAGCGCAACCCCGACGATGGCGAACGGCGTGCGGCTGCCGTGCCAGCGCATGCCGCTCGGACTGGCGCCGCGGGCCTCGGTCGGCCCGGGGGGTAGCGCCGCAGGCGCGGGGGGGTGCAGCGCCGCAGGCGCGACCGGGGGCAACGTCATGCGGCCCTCCCCGGGCGCAGCAGCAGAATCGCGATCAGCAGCGTGAACGACACCAGCGGCGCCCACGACGGGGCAGTCACCGCCATCGTCACCGCCTCGCTGACGCCGATCACGACGCCGGCGATGAGCGGTGCCAGCGCGCGGCCCAGGCCGCCCAGCATCACGGCAGCGAAGACGACGCCGATCCAGGCGTAGATCTGCGACGGCGCGAGCGTGAAGCCGAGCGCCAGGCACACGCCCGCGACGCTGGCCAACGCCGAACAGGTGCCCGCCAGCAGCAGCGCGTTGCGTTGCTGGTGGATGCCGAACGCGGCGGCGATTGCCGAGTCCTCGGCCGAGGCGCGCAGCGCCTTGCCGATGTCGGTGTGGCGCAGCACCGCCCACGCCGCGAGCGACAGGCCCACCGCCAGCAGCAGCGTGATCAGTTCGGGCAACGGCACGAACAGGCCCACGACCTTGAAGCGGTGCTCGCCGTAGGCCGACTCGAGCTTGCGGAAGTCGGCGCTCCAGAGGGTCTGGATCAGCGCCTCGACGATTCCGGTCAGGCCGAAGGTCAGCAGCAG
This sequence comes from Burkholderiales bacterium, assembly GCA_022758925.1. Classification (GTDB taxonomy): domain Bacteria; phylum Pseudomonadota; class Gammaproteobacteria; order Burkholderiales; family Burkholderiaceae_C; genus JAEMQF01. The sequence continues at coordinate 7,876 of JAEMQF010000232.1, forward strand.
CGAATTGAAAGGCGTGATCGAAAAGCGCGCCATCACTGCGTGCAGGCCGGCGCCGATCGCGAAGAACAGCGGCACGATCACGAGCAGCGTGAGCAGCGGGTCCATCCCCAGCGTCGCCAGCTGGTAGCACAGGTAAGCGGCGAGGAAGGCGAATCCGAAGTGGGCCAGGTTGATCACCCGCAGCAGGCCCCACGACAGGCTCAGGCCAAGGCCGAGCAGGCCGTAGAGGGCACCGACGAATACGCCTGACAGGACGCTCTGCGCCAGCAGCGTGGCGCTGGGCAGCGTGAATCCCGACATGCGGCGTCGGCTCGCTCAGTTCGCTTGCAGAGTGGCCCCGCCGTAGGTGTGCGACTTGGGCCAGACCACGGTCCAGTGCCCGCCCTGCACCTGCTTGATGCGCATCAGGTCATCGCCGTAGTTGCCGATGCCGTCGAAGCGCAGCTTGCCCTGGACCGTGTCGACCCGGTTCGCCTTGAGCCAGGTGGCGATCGCCTTGTCGTCCAGGCTCTTCGTCGCCGTGACGCCGGCCTCGAGGATCTGCCACGCGGTGTACGAGGCCCCGGCCTGCACCTCGACGGCGATGTCGGGCAGCTTCGCCGCGGCGGCGCGCTCGTGGTAGAGCTTGATGAACTCGGCCGCACC
>JAEMQF010000060.1 GCA_022758925.1 Burkholderiales bacterium
CAACGACGACACGCTCAGCGCCGAAGACATGGCGCTGGGCTACAAGCAGATGATCCGCGTGGAGCAGGCCTGGCGCGACATGAAGAGCACGCTGGACATGCGCCCGGTGTTCCACTGGGCGCCGCACCGCATCCACGCGCACGTGGCGATCACGGTGTTGTCGCTGCTGCTGGAGCGCACCGTCGAGCACGCCTGCGGCGACACCTGGCGCAACGTCTCGGACCGGCTGCGGCGTATCCAGCTTGCGCAATTGTTGAGCCCTCACGGCACCGTCTGGCAAGTCACCGAGCCGACGCCGCAGGCGGCCAAGTGCTTGAAATCCTTGCAGATCAAGCCTCCGCCGCCCGTACTTCAGCTCACCTGATACGGGCAAACCCCATAGATACACGGCCCTCCGGCGTGGGGCCGAAAACTCGTTGCACAGCACGGGCTTACGAGCGCGTGTCACTTGGAACTGTCAAAGTCAGGTCAGAGGCTGAGAGTTTTTCGAGCGTGCCCGAGCAGCGCGCCAGAAGGCGCATGATCTAGGCGCAAAGCGCAGGCATAGCTCGGGCTATGGCGAGCATTTGCAACAACGAGCAGGCGTCTTCTGGCGTGATGAGCGGGCATGATCGAAAGACTCTCAGCCTCTCAGCCGAAGCGCAACGCGACCACGCCAGTCACGATCACCACCGCGCCGGCAGCGCGCTGGGCGCCGAACCGTTCCTTGAGCACCCAGACGCTCAAGGCAGTGGCGAACAGCACCGAAGTCTCGCGCAGCGCCGCGACCGAGGCCACGGGCGCGCGCGTCATGGCCCAGAGCGCGATCATGTAGGAGCCCATCGACGCCGCGCCGCCGAGCGCGGCGAGCGGCCAGCGCACACGCGCGTAGGCGACGATGGCGCGCCGCCCCGCGGCGTCGCGGCGCCACCAGACGAGCGCGGGGTAAGGTATGCCGTCCAGCACGAACAGCACCAGCACATAGCTGACCGCGAGCTCGCCGGCCGCGACCGTGATGCGCACGCCCGAACCGTCGACGAACGTGTAGGTCGCGATCACGGCCGCATTCGCCAGCGCAAAGCCGAGGGCACGCCGGCGCTGCAATGCGTCAGCCACGCCAAACCCGGACGCTCCGGGTTGCTGCGCTGCGTGCGCTGGCTGGCGCAGGTCATGCTCCCTTGGCGCATGGCGCGCCAGGCCGACGAGCGCGACGCCGACGGTCACCGCGAGCACCCCGCACCACGCCAGCGTGGTCAGGCTTTCGCCGAGCACGAATGAACTTCCCAACGCCACCAGCAGCGGCGCGGTGCCGCGCATGATGGGATAGGTCAAGCCCAGGTCGCCATGTTTGTAGGCGCCGGCCAGGGTGATGTAGTAGGCGACGTGGATGCACAGCGAGGCCCCGATATACGGCCATGCGGCGGGCGGCGGCAGGGCGAACATCAGCATCGGCGGCAGCGCGACCACGGCGCCGAGGAAGTGCACCAGGGCCGTGTCGACCTCCTTGTCGCCGCTGGACTTGACGAGCGCATTCCAGCCCGCGTGCAGCAGCGCGCCGCACAAGACCGCGAGCACGATCGGCCAGGTCAGGATCATCGCGCCCTGCAAGGGAGGAACCGACTCACCCTAGAAACCGCAGTTGGACGCGCCCGAGTGGGCCGCGATGCGGTGCGCTGGCAAGGCGCGACGACGCGGCGGGCTCGTGCCCGCGAGGAGGAGCAACGCGGCCAGCGTGCCGCAGCGCGGCTCAATCGGGTGCGTAGCGCTCTCACCCAAATGGTGAGCGTCGTCGTGGGTATGGATCTCAGTGTTCATGCGGCGTAGCCAGCGGGGGGAAGCGGTCAACTGCGGTTTCTAGGGTTAACGCGCTTCGGTGTCCATCGGCGCCAACACCGACGCGCGCACGCGTGTCGCGCGCAACGCACCGGCCGACTCGAGGATCGGGTAGGCGATCGAGCAGATGTGCGAGTTGACGCGCTTGAGATCGCTGATCAGGTCGAGGTGGAGCGAACTCGTCTCGACGCTATGCGGCGTGTTCTCCTGCAGCCGCGCGATGTGATTCGCGGCATAGGCGTACTGCAGGTCGCGGAAACGCGCCTTTTCTTCGAGCAGTTTGCGCGCGTCACGCAGGTTGCCGTCGAGGAACACGCTCATGCCCAGCCGCAGGTTGGCCAGCAGGCGTTCGTGCAGTTGGCTGACCTCGGCCATGCCGGCGTCCGACAGGCGCCGCTTGGGCCGGATCTTCTTGTCCTCGATGTCCTGCAGCACGCGCTCGATGATGTCACCGATCTGCTCCATGTTGATCGTGAACGCCATCACATCCTGCCAGCGCCGGCTCTCGTCCTCGGACAGCGCCTCGCGCGAGATCTGCGTCAGGTACAGCTTGATGTCGGTGTACAGCACGTCGACCTGGTCGTCCATCTCGCGCAGCCGCTGCGCCAGCGGCAGGTCATCGTCGCGCAACACCGGCACGATGCCGCGCAGCATCGTCTCCACCACGTCGGCCTGGTGCAGCGCCTCGCGCGCAGCGCAGCTGATCGCGAGCGACGGCGCGTCAAGCGCCAACGGGTCGAGGTGGCGTGGCCGCTGCACAGCCGACAACGGCGGCTCGGTCATGAAGCGCTCGAGGAGCCGCGCCGTCCGGCGCGTCAGCCGGATGAAGCTGAGCGCCATCAGGAGGTTGAAGCCGAGGTGGAACAGCACCACCTGGTGCGGCACATCGCCGCCCGACCGTGGCAGCCAGGCCAGCGCCTGAGGCAGCAGCGGGATCATCAACAGACAGCCGATGCCCTTGAACAGCAGGTTGCCGACCGGAAGCCGGCGCTCGGCCACCGGCGCCTTGGTGCTGATGAGCACGGCGAGCAGCCCGCTGCCCAGGTTCGCGCCGAGCACCAGGCCGAGCGCAGCCGCTGCCGGCAGAACCGCCGCGCCGGCCAACGTCGCCGTCAGCAGCACGACCGCCAGGCTCGAATACGAGAGCACGCTTAAGCCCGCGCCGAGCGCGATGTCAAGCAGCACCTCGTTCGGCAACGCTGCGAGCAGCGCGCGAATCGCCGGCGCGTCGGCCAAGGGCTTGGTGCCGGCAACGATGAGCTGCAGCGAAAGCAGGATCAGCCCGAGCCCGATCGCGACCCGGCCGAGCCGACCGGCATTCGTCTTCTCGTGCGAGATGAACGTCAGCACCCCACCAAAGATGAGCAGCGGTGCCAACCACGACGCAGCGAATGAGAACGCGACCGCGATCAGGCTCGTGCCGATGTCGGCGCCGAGCATCACCGCAAGGCCCGCCGCCAACGTGACGAGCGCGCGGCCGAGGAACGAACTCACGATGAGCCCGGTGGCGGTGCCCGACTGCACCAGGCCCGTCACCGCCACGCCGACACCCACCGCCCGCAGCGGCGAACTCATGCCGGCCGCGAGCCATTGGCGCAGGCTTTCGCCGAAGACGCGCAGCATGCCGGTGCGCACGATTTGCGTGCCCCACACGAGCAGGGCGATCGCCGCGAGAAGATTCAGCAGGGCAGTCATGCCGGCTTACGGCCTACGCGCTGGGAGCCTGTCGGGCTTGGGGTCGAGCCCGACAGGCTCCTGGATCCCCGAAGCGTCATGGCTCGGATTGGACCGCACGGTTTGTACATTGTCAACATTCGGCAAAATACCGTTGACAGCGTTTCATGCAGCCCCTAAATTGGCCTGACTTCGGGTTCTCATGCTTGGCGAGCAGGACTCGCACTCTTACCCTTCGACCTGCACGCTTTGGCCACCCTATCCACTTCAGGAGCACTCCATGCGAACCCCGAGACCGATCCAGATCCTCGCCGCCACGGCAATGCTGGCGCTTGCCGGCGGCGCCTTTGCGCAGAAGACGGCGTTGCTGGTCTACACCGCCCTCGAGACCGACCAGCTCAAGGCCTACCAGGAAGGCTTCAACAAGGTCGAGCCCAACATCGAATTGAAATGGGTGCGCGACTCCACCGGCGTCATCACGGCGAAGCTGCTCGCCGAGAAGGGCAATCCACAGGCCGACGTCGTGATGGGCGTCGCCGCGTCGAGCCTGGCGCTGCTCGACAAGAACGGCATGCTGCAACCCTACCGGCCGCTCAACGCGGACGCGCTGATGAGCCAGTACATCGACAAGAAGAACCCACCGGCCTGGTTCGGCATGGACGTGTGGGGCGCCACCGTCTGCTTCAACACTGTCGAGGCGCAAAAGCGCGGCATCCCGAAACCCGAGACCTGGAAGGACCTGACCAAACCCGCCTACAAAGGCCAGGTCGTGATGCCCAACCCCGCCAGCTCGGGCACCGGCTTTTTCGACGTGACGGCCTGGCTCTCGCTGTGGGGTGACAACGGCGGCAAGGGCGACGGCTGGAAGTTCATGGACGCGCTGCACGAGAACGTTGCGCAGTACACGCACTCGGGCTCCAAGCCGTGCAACATGGCAGGGGCTGGCGAGTTCGTGGTCGGCATCTCGTTCGAATACCGCGCGAATACGAACAAGGCCAAGGGCGCGCCGATCGACCTCGTGTTCCCGAAAGAAGGCCTGGGCTGGGACCTGGAGGCTTTTGCCATCCACAAGGGAACGAAGAACCTCGATGCGGCGAAGAAGCTGGCCGATTGGGCTTCGAGCAAGGACGCGATGTTGCTCTACGGCAAGAACTTCGCGATCACGGCGCAGCCGGGCGTTGCGGCGCCGCTGGCGAATGTGCCGAAGGACTACGAAGCGCGCCTGGTGAAGATGGACTTCAGTTGGGCCGCCGACAACCGCGAGCGCATCCTGGAGGAGTGGACGCGGCGCTACAACGCGAAGAGCGAGCCGAAGAAGTGACCTGCCGCGCGTCACGCGGGCAGAGCCGCCCCTGGCCACCGTGTCGAACCGGGGGCGGCGTTTGGCCGGGATGACAGCCTGCGGGTCCGGCCGGCGCTGACACCCCATGTCGACTCCTTATTTGCGCCTGAGTGGAATCCGCAAGGACTACGGCAGCTTCACCGCCCTGAACGATGTCGCGCTCGACATCGCCCAGGGCGAGTTCGTGTGCTTTCTCGGTCCTTCGGGCTGCGGCAAGACGACGCTGCTGCGCATCATCGCCGGCCTCGAGGTGCAGAGCGCCGGACGCATTGAACTGGGCGGGCGCGACATTTCCAGGCTGCCACCTGCCGAGCGCGACTACGGCATCGTGTTCCAGTCGTACGCGCTGTTCCCGAATCTGAGCGTTGCCGACAACGTTGCTTACGGGCTCGTGAATCGCCGGGCCGGCAAGGCGCAAGTCACGGCACGAGTGGCGGAACTGCTCGCGCTGGTCGGCCTGCCGGGCTCGCAGGCCAGGTTTCCAGCGCAGCTCTCGGGCGGCCAGCAGCAGCGCATTGCGCTGGCGCGCGCGCTTGCCTGCGCGCCGAGCCTGCTGCTGCTGGATGAACCGCTTTCGGCGCTCGACGCCATCGTGCGCGTCAAACTGCGTGGCGAAATCCGCAGCCTGCAGCGCAAGCTCGGCGTGACGACGGTGATGGTCACGCACGACCAGGAAGAGGCGTTCGCGGTGGCGGATCGCATCGTCGTCATGAACCATGGCGGCATCGAGCAGGTCGGCACCGCAATCCAGATCTATCGCGAGCCGGCGACCTTGTTCGTCGCCGACTTCGTCGGCCGCATCAATGCCTTGACGGCCACCCTCGAAGCCGGTGGCCTGCGCCTGGGGACCCAGGTCTTTCGCTGCGAACACGAATCGCTGAGCGGGCACGCCGCAGGGCGTGAATTGCGCGTCTACCTGCGGCCCGAAGACGTGCTCGCGCGGCCGATTCCCGACGGCGACAGCAACGTCTTCGAAGCACAGATCGACGCCATCGAGTTCATGGGCCCCTATTGCCTGGTGCGCGTGCATGGAGAGAGCCTGGGCAGCGCCAAACTCACCGTGTACCTGTCGTTGAACTATCTGGCCGAGGCGCAACTGCAGGTGGGCAGCCGGCTCAAGCTGCGCCTGATGGCCGAACGCATGAGGGTCTTTTCTTGAGCAGCATCGCCCTGCGCGGCGCGCCGGTTCGCCAGCAGATCCACTGGACCGAGCGCTTCGCGCACGCGGCGCTGCTGCTGGTTGCGCTGGCGCTGATCGCATTTCTGGCAGCGCCGTTGATCGCAATCCTGCAAAAGGCGATCGAGGACGCGCAGGGCCGCTACGTCGGGCTGGCGAATTTCGTCGCCTATGCGAAGACTCCTGCGTTGCTGCAGTCGCTGTGGAACAGCGTGTGGGTGTCGGTCGTCGTCACGCTCGTCACGATTCCGATCGCCTTCGTCTTCGCCTATGCGTTGACGCGCAGCCGCATGCGCTACCGCAACCTCGCGCGCTCCATCACCCTGGTGCCGCTGCTCGCGCCGTCGCTGCTGGCCGCGATTTCGTTGATCTACTGGTTCGGCAATCAGGGCGTGCTCAAGAGCTGGTTGACGCAACTGGGCATCGAGCAGATCTACGGCGCGCCGGGCATCGTGCTCGCGGAAATCTTCTCGACCTTCCCGCACGCGCTGATGATTCTCGTGACGGCCTTGACCGCCGCCGACGCGCGCCTGTATGAAGCGGCAGACTCGATGGGCACGAGCGCAGCGCGCAAGTTCTTCACGATCACCTTGCCCGGCGCCAAATACGGCTTGATCTCTGCCGCGCTCGTCACGTTCACGCTCGTGATCACGGACTTCGGCATCCCCAAGGTCATCGGCGGCAGCTTCAATGTGCTCGCCACCGATGTCTTCAAACTCGTCATCGGCCAGCAGGACTTTCAGCGCGGCGCGGTCGTCGCCTTGCTGCTGCTCGCCCCGGCGCTGCTGACGTTCGCGGTCGACCACTGGGTGAGCCGCAAACAGACCGCGATGCTGACCGCGCGCGCCGTGCCCTACGCGCCGAAGCGCGCGCCAGTGTTCGATGCATTGATGTCGCTGTACTGCCTTGGCACTTGTGCGCTGATCCTGGCGATGCTGGGAATGGCGTTGTTCGCGTCGTTCGCGACTCTCTGGCCATACAACCTGGCACCGAGCCTGCGCCACTACCGGATGGGGCTGTTCGATGCCGAGGTGGGCGAGGCCTTCGCGAACAGCCTGAAGATGGGCGTGGGCACCGCCGTGTTCGGCACCGCGCTCGTCTTCGTCGGCGCCTACATGCTGGAAAAGACGCAGGGCATGAGGCCGCTTCGGGCTCTGGTGCGGCTGCTGGCGATGCTGCCGATGGCGGTGCCGGGCCTGGTGCTGGGCCTGGGCTACATCTTCTTCTTCAACGCGCGCGGAAATCCGTTGGGCGGCCTGTACCACACGCTGACGCTGCTGACGGTGTGCACCATCGTGCACTTTTATACGACGGGGCATTTGACGGCGGTGACCGCACTGAAGAGCCTGGACGCTGAATTCGAGTCGGTGTCGGCGTCGCTCAAGGTTCCGTTCTACAAGACGTTCTGGCGCGTCACGCTGCCGATCTGCACGCCGGCGCTGGTGGACATCGCGCGCTACTTCTTCATCAATGCGATGACCACGATCTCGGCCGCCGTCTTTCTCTATTCGCCCCAGACCAAGGTCGCGGCGATCGCGATTCTCAACCTCGACGAAGCCGGCGAGATCGGCGCCGCGGCGGCGATGGCGATCCTGATCGTCGCGGCGAATACGATTGCGACCTGTATCTTCATGGGCCTGTCATGGTGGATCGACCGCCGCACCCAGGCCTGGAAACAACCCTGAGGCAATAGCTTTCAAATGGACCGCGACCGCATCCTGCTCACCCCCGGGCCTCTCACGACCACGCTGCGCACGAAACTCGCGATGCTCAGGGACTGGGGCTCGTGGGACGCGGAGTTCAACGCGATCACCGCGCAATTGCGCTCGCAACTGCTCGACGTCGTGCACGGCGCGCAAACGCATGTGGTCGTGCCGCTGCAGGGCAGCGGCACGTTCAGCGTCGAGGCGTCGGTGGCCAGCGTCGTGCCCAGGACCGGCCATGTGCTCGTGCTCGACAACGGCGCGTACTGCAAACGCGCCGCGAAACTGACGCAGATGATGGGCCGGCGCGCGAGCGTCCTGCCGTTCGCCGAGGATGAACCGGTGTCGGCCGCGGCGCTCGACGCGCATCTCCAACGTGATGCATCGGTCACGCATGTGGTGCTGATCCACTGCGAGACCGGCACCGGCGTCGAGAACCCGCTGGCCGAAGTGGCGAAAGTGTGCGAGCGCCACGGCAAGGGCTTGATCGTCGACGCGATGTCGAGCTTCGGTGCATTGCCGATCGACGCGCGAAGGATACGCTTCGACGCGCTGGTGGCGGCCAGCGGCAAGTGCCTGGAAGGCGTTCCCGGCATGGGCTTCGTGCTCCTGCGCAAAGCCATCGTCGATTCCTGCGCCGGCAACAGCCAGAGCCTGGCGATGGACCTGCACGACCAGCAGGTCTACATGGAAAAGACTGGCCAGTGGCGCTTCACGCCTCCGACCCACGTCGTCGTGGCTCTGGCCGAAGCGGTGCAGCAGTTCATCGAAGAAGGCGGTCAGCCGGCGCGCCTGGCGCGTTATGCCGACAACTGCAAGACGCTGCTCGACGGCATGGCAGCGCTGCGCTTCAAGCCATTCCTGCGCGCCGAGGTGCAGGCGCCGATCATCGTCACGTTCCACGCACCCGCGCACCCTGCCTATGACTTCAAGCGCTTCTACGCGGCGGCGAAGCAGCGCGGCTTCATCCTCTACCCAGGCAAGTTGACGCAGCTCGAGACCTTTCGTGTCGGCTGCATCGGCGCCATCGGCCGCAATCAAATGCGTGAAGCGGTGAACGCCGTGGCCGACGCGCTGCGCGAGATGGGAATCCCCGACGGCGCGCCGGCACGTTGACGCCCCAACCCTCAGGAGACCGAGCATGGCCACCCAGAGCACCGACGAGCACCCTGCCCTGACTGCCGTGCGCGACTCGAACGCCGGCAAGGTGAAAGTGGCGTGCAGCGACATCGACGGCATCCTGCGCGGCAAGTACCTGCACCGCGACAAGTTCCTCGGCGCGGCGCAGCCGCACCCGAACGGCGGCTTCGGCTTTTGCGATGTCGTGTTCGGTTGGGACAGCGGCGACCAGACCTACGACAACACCCAGGTCACCGGCTGGCAGCACGGCTTCCCCGACGCACTCGCACGCCTGGACCTGGACACCGCACGCAACGTGCCGTGGGACAACCAGGTGCCGTTTTTCCTCGGCGAGTTCATCAACACCGATGGCTCCGCCTTCCCGGTGTGCCCGCGCCAGACGCTCAAGCGCGTGCTGAAGCGCGCCGAGAAACTCGGTTTCGACGTGATGGCCGGCATGGAGTTCGAGTGGTTCAACTTCCTCGAAACCCCTCACACCTGGGCTGCCAAGCACGGCGTCGGCCCGCAGAATCTGACGCCCGGCATGTTCGGCTACTCGGTGCTGCGCATGGCCGACAACCGCGAGTTCTTCAACGCGCTGATGGACGAGATGGCGGCGTTTCGGGTACCGATCGAGGGCCTGCACACCGAAACCGGGCCCGGCACCTATGAAGTGGCGATCGCCTTCAGCAAGGCGCTCGAGGCTGCGGACCGCGCGATCCTGTTCAAGACCGGCACCAAGGAAATCGGCAAGCGCTTCGGCATCATGCCGAGCTTCATGGCGAAGTGGAGCCAACGCTACCCAGGCTGCTCCGGCCACATCCACCAAAGCCTCTCCGACGGCACGAGCAACCTGTTCTTCGATGCGAAATCGACGCGTTCGATGAGCAGCCTGTTCGAGAGCTACCTCGCGGGCCAGGTCGCGTGCCTGATGCAATTCGCGCCGATGTTCTGGCCCACGATCAACAGCTACAAGCGCCTCGTCGACGGCTTCTGGGCGCCGGTGAAGCCGACCTGGGGACTGGACAATCGCACCGCCAGCTTTCGGGTGATTGCCGGCAGCCCGAAGGCGACGCGCCTCGAAACGCGCTGCCCGGGCGCCGACGTGAACCCCTACCTGGCGATGGCCGCCGTGATCGCCGCCGGCTTGCACGGCGTCGAGAAAGGCCTGAAGCTGACCGCGGCACCGATCACGGGAACGAATGAAGGCTCGGAGAACATCCCGCGCGCACCGCGCTCGCTGCTCGAGACCACGCACAACTTCAAGCAGTCGGAGATCGCGCGCGACTGGCTCGGTGACACCTTCGTCGACCATTTCGCCGCAACCCGCATCTGGGAACATCGGCAGTGGCAGGATGCCGTGACCGACTGGGAATTGATGCGCTACTTCGAGATCATCTGAGTGGCGCGCGCCCTGACCCTGTTCGACCTCGATCACACCCTGCTCGACGGCGACAGCGACGTCTTGTGGTGCGAGTTCCTGATGGACCGCGGCGTGCTCGAGCGCACCTTGTTCGAGCCGCGCAATCGCCGCATGCAGCGCGAGTACGGCGCCGGCAGCGCCAGCGCGCAGGAATTCTGCGAGTTCTACGTGTCGACATTGGCGGGGCGCTCACACACCGAGTGGGAGCCGCTGCGCCGCGACTATTTCGCACAGGCGATTCAGCCGCGCATCGGCGCGAAGGCACTCGAGCTCGTCGCCCGGCACCGCAACCGCGGCGACACGATGGTGCTGACGACGGCAACGAACCGCTTCCTCACCGAACTGACAGCGGGGCATCTGGGCATCGGCCACCTGATCGCCACCGAATGCGAAGTCGGCAGCGACCAGCGCTTCACCGGCTGCATCGCCGGCACCTTGAACATGCGCGAAGGCAAAGTGACGCGGCTGCATGAATGGCTTTCGACCCAGGACAGCGTGCTGCAGGACTTCGACACCACGCTCTACAGCGACTCGATCAACGACCTGCCACTGCTTGAAGTGGTACAGCACCCGATCGGCGTCGACCCCGATCCGCGTCTGGCGCAAGAAGCGGCGCGGCGCGGTTGGCCGGTCTTGAGTTTGCGTATCGCCCCATGACTTCGCCTGCCGGCCCGGCGCAAAGCGAAGGCGACGTGAACCACACGCTGCTGCGCGCGAAGTGGCAGAGCGAACACCTCGACCCTGCGACACGCGCTTTGCTCGATCGCGACAGCGCGGCATTCCTGCACCAGTCGCTGTCCACGCCCTGCCTGAATGCGATTCGAAAGGCCGAAGGCATCTTCATCGAAGACATGGCGGGCCGGCGCTACATGGACTTCCACGGCAACAACGTGCATCACGTCGGTTATGCCCATCCGCACGTGCTCGCCGCGATCAAGGCACAGCTCGATGCGCTGAGCTTTGCGCCACGCCGCTTTGCGAGCGAACGCGCGGTCGAACTGGCCGAGGCCCTGGGCGCGCGTTTCATAGCGCTGACGGGCAGCGCCGGCAAGGTGCTGTTCACGACCGGCGGCTCCGACGCGGTGGAAGTTGCGATCAAGCTCGCCCGCATCGCCACCGGCCGCTCCAAGCTGCTCAGCTTCTGGGATTCGTTCCACGGCGCGAGCCTGGGCGCGTCCAGCGTCGGCGGCGAATCGCTGTTTCGCACTTCGCGCGCGGTCGGCACGCTGTTGCCAGGAACGGAACATGTGGCGCCGTTCGGCTGCTACCGCTGTCCCTATGGCCACAGCGTGAATGCCGACGGTCAGCCGAACCTGGACCTGTGCAAACTGAGCTGCGCGTCAATGCTGCGCTATGTGCTGGAACGCGAAGGCGATGTCGCCGCGGTCATCGCCGAGCCGGCGCGTGCCGTGCCCTTCATCCCGCCGCCGGGCTATTGGCAGGCAGTGCGCCAGGCCTGCACCGACGCCGGTGCGCTGCTGATCTTCGACGAAATCCCCACCGGCCTGGGCAAGACCGGGCGTTTCTTCGCCGCCGAACACGACGCTGCGGCGCCCGACATCGTCGTCCTCGGCAAGGCGCTGGGCGGCGGCGTATTGCCGATCGCGGCGTGCATCGCGCGCGCCGATCTCGATCTGGCGGGTGCCTACGCCTTCGGCCACTACACGCATGAAAAGAACCCGGTCACAGCCGCCGCCGCGTTGGCAACGCTCGAAGTCATCGAGCGCGAGCAGCTGGTCGAGAACTCAGCCAGGGTCGGCGCCTATGCGCTGCAACGTCTGCAAGAGATGAAGCGGCGCCAGCCGCTGATCGGCGACGTGCGCGGCCGTGGCCTGCTGCTCGGTATCGAGCTCGTGCGCGACCGCGACAGCAAGGCGCCCGCACCGCAGGCTGCCGAGCGTGTGCTCTACGCCGCGCTGTCGCGCGGCCTGTCGTTCAAGACGACGCTGGGCAATGTATTGACCTGGACGCCGCCGCTGATCGTGACGATGCAGCAGATGGGACAGGCACTGGCGATTCTGGAGGACTGCCTGAGCGCGATGGCTGCCGGGGGCGACGAATAGAAATTCGCTTTCAGTCTCTGGAAACCCGGTTCACCATCGGCCGGGTTGATGTTCGCAGCGGGCTGTCTGCAAGCGTGGAGCAGGGGCAGGTGGCCCGGGGCACGTTCTCCGGCCCACGCTCGCGGGGCACCGTTTCCGGTTCGCCGGCGGCGCGCCATCAACTCCGTATGTTCGTGCGATGGTCGCGGCCACCGCGAATGGTGCCTGCGCCCGTGCCCCAAGCCACCTGCCCGGGCACCCGGGTGGCATGCAAAGGCGTGGCACGCCACCCCGGATGCATCAGGGCGGTGGTGGTGCCCCCGGGCGCAGGCCCGATTCGCGGTCGCCCCCCTTGCTTTTAGGGCACGGCGGTGTTGGTGCGGCTGCGCATTGCAGTCTGCGAC
>JAEMQF010000197.1 GCA_022758925.1 Burkholderiales bacterium
CAGGCCCACGACCGAGGCGGCCAGGCGTGCCACGGTTTCGGCCAAATCAACAGGAGCGGGCAAGGTTTTCATGGCGAGTCGGGGGGTGGACTGTGAAGACCGCATCGTGCGCGGTGCAACCTGGGTGCGCCTCCGCCGATTGGGCGGTGGCGCCTGCCTGATCGGGCAGGTGCCCAGCACCCGCAAGTGGGGCCGTTGCGGGCAGCGTCAAGACCTTCGCTGCATGCACAGGGCCGTGCTGCTCAGCGCGGCAGCGGCGGCCAAGTGGTTCATGCGGCTAGGAGCCTGCCGGGCTTTGGGCCGGGCCCGCGAGCTCGATGGTTGGGGGCAAGGGCTCGCGTCAGATCACCTTGCCCGGGTTGAGCAGCGCGCGCGGATCGAGCCACCGCTTCAGCTGCCGCATCAGCGCCATCACTTCCTGTGGCCGGCTGATGGCCAGCGCGTCGCGCTTGTCCAGCCCGATGCCGTGCTCGGCCGAGATCGACCCGCGCCGCGCACGCACGCCGGCGTAGACGACGTCGCCGACGGCGGTCGACTGCGCGGCGGTATCGGCGCCGAGCGTCACGACCAGATGCAGGTTGTTGTCAGCCACATGGCCGAACACCAGCAGCCGGGCCAGCGGCCAGCGCAGACACAGCGCGGCGCGCGTGTCGTCGACGTAGGAACTCATCTGCGCGATGGGCACGCTGACGTCGAAAGCAACCAGGGGCGACCAGGTCAGGATCAAGCGCGCGATGTCGTTGCGCAGCGCCCAGAACGCCCTTCGTTCAGCCTCGGATTGCGCGACTGCCGCGTCGGCGATGACGCCGTCTTCGAGCAGTTGTTCGAGCACGGCCATGAAGCGCGTCGCGTCGGTCTCGGGGTTGCCACCCTCGGCTTCGACGAGCAGGTAGCCGGCCGCGCCTGGGCCCAGCGGCATGCGGTGTTGCGCGCCTGCGCCTTCAGTCATGGTTTGCAGGAATTCGGGCCACATCAGCTCGAACGCCGACAGCGTGCCGCCGAGCCCGGCCTCGAGCCGCGTGAGCACCCGCGGCAGGTCGGCGAGCGACCGCAGTGAGAGGAAGGCGGCGTCGTGCCCCGCGAAGGCCGAGCGAAGACGCAGAACTGCACGCGTCACGATACCCAGCGTGCCTTCCGATCCGATGAACAGTTGCTTCAGGTCGAAGCCGGCGTTGTTCTTCAATACGCGGTCCATCAGGTCGAGCACGGTGCCGTCGGCCAGCACCACCTCGAGCCCGAGGACCTGCTCGCGCATCATGCCGAAACGCAGCACGCGTTCGCCGCCGGCGTTGGTCGCAACCAGTCCGCCCACCGTGGCCGAGCCGCGCGCGCCCAGGTCCACCGCGAACAGCAGGCCCTGCTCGGCGACTGCGTCCTGCAGCGTCTGCAACACGACGCCGGCCTGGACGACGACGATGCGCGAGACCGGGTCGATCTCCTCGATGGCGCGCATGCGTTCGAGGGACAGGTACCACTCCTGCCCGGTCACCGGCTTCAGTCCACCGGCCAGGCCGCTGGCCCCGCCGAGCGGCACCAGGGCGCCGCCGGCGGCTTGCACCTGGCGCACCATGAAGGCCACCTCGTCAGTGCCGGCGGGGCGCAGCAAGGGCACGGCGGCAAGCAAGTCGCCGCCCGGTGAAATGCGGCGTCCGGCGGCATCGGCGGGTGCGACCAGCGCCGCAGCGCCGCAGCGTTGTCGAATCGCCTGCAGCGCATCGGCCTTGGGCAATGGAGATTGAAGGATGGTCATGAAGTTTCTTCCTGGGGCATGCGGCCAGGGTATGCCAAGGGTCGGCGCGCGTCCAGCGTCACGCGACGGCCCTACCCCCCCCTGACCCACGTCGGTCACGGCCGGCGCCATGCTGGCGGCGGCGGAAGCTTGTCACGTCAGGTCGGTTCGAGCTGCAATCAGACCGACCGCCGATTCACGCCCGCGGCGCGCGGGGTGCGGCGTGCACCGTGGCAATGCACGGCAGCAGCACGCAATCCTTGCGCTGGCTCATGGCGCGCGCCGCGGCATCGGTCTCCAATCGCCCCAGGCCACTTCGCATGGAGGTGCGCATGCTTGACAAGTCGCCTTCTGCCGACCGCTGCCGACCGATGCTGTCGCGGCGCGGGTTAATGCAATCGCTGGCGTTGCTGGCTGGGCTGCCTGCTTGGTGCGATGCGCGCGCTGCACCCTACCCAGCCACGATCGACGCGATGCAGAGTGCTCGCGAAACCGAGACGCGCGTCTATTACCACTACACCGAGTACGGCCGCCGCGCGCAGCAGGAGGGCTACCGCGGCATCGCCTACCTGTTCAGCGCGTTCGCGGCGTCGGAGCAGGTGCACGCCACCAACTTCGGCAAGATCCTGACACGGCTGAACGTCGAGTTGCTGCCACTGCCCAAGCCCGAGATCCATGCCGGCACGACGCGCGAGAACCTGATCCGCGCGGCCGACAGCGAGATCGCCTCGATCGAAGCTTTCTACCCGAAGCTGCTCGAGCAGCTCAAACCCGAGGCTCACGAAGAGGCGATCACCCTGGTGCGCTACGCCTGGGACTCGGAGAAGCAGCACCGCGACAAGATCCGTCAGATCCAACGCTGGACAGGCACCTTCTTCGAGACCGTGGCGCGCTCGATCGACGAGAAGACCGGCCGTTACTTCATTTGCCAGAACTGCGGCTCGACAACGAACAGCGTGCCGGCAGACCTGTGCCCGGTGTGCAAGTTCCCGCCGGCGCTGTACCGCGGCATCGAGCCGCCCGCCTGAGCGGCGGCCCGCTCGCGGCCCATCGCAGCGCACTGCGGCCAGGCAGCGCCAGCTTCGAAGATGCAGTCTTGTTGCCGAAGCAGGATCAACGCCGCCCTGCTGCCGTCATTGGCGACCAGCCGGCGGGCACGATCCCGCCCAAAAGCGGTTCCTCGCCGCTGGCCCTCCCAGGCAGCGGCGTTGATGGTCGTTACCGGTTCACGGCGAGTCGCACGCTGCATTGTGGTCACCGTCTTCCCGCAACCGCCTGATCTCTTCCGGGATCTGAACTTCCGCTGCTGGCGTATGCGTGCGTCGCTGCTGGGTCGGCAGGCGTCCTGCGCCGGACGAACCGCTCTGCCACAAAGCCGTTACGCAGCTTGCGCTGCCGCACAGCTTGCAGTCACGGCAGGCAGGACCCGGCCGGCAGTTGCCGGCGGCGACAGGCAGTTGCTCAGCGACGGCGGGCGTGCCCGATCGATCAGATCGCACGGGTGCCGGTACGCTGAAGCGGCCCCGCGGTCCGCGCGCGAGAATGCGCCAGTTGCAACACCGCGCTCGCGCCAGGTACGCTGCGCCTGCCGGACTCGCACCGCGCGCCCCGCCATCACCGAACCCGCCCGCCATGGCACCACCTCCCGCGCTGATCCTCGACCACGTTTACGCCCACGAGGCTGAACTGGCCAACCTCGTCTTCCGGTCGCAGCCCGTGGGCGGCGGCGAGGTCATCGATATCACCTGGGCCCAGGCGATGGATCAGTCGCGCCGCATGGCGGCGCATCTGCACGGCCTGGGCTTCGCACCTTGCGCGCGCATCGCGATGCTGTCGAGGAACTGCGCCCACTTCATCCTGGCTGAACTGGCGCTGCTGATTTACACCTCGGGCTGCACCGGCACAGCCAAGGCACGGCACGGCTCGGGCAGTCCAGGCGGGCGCTCGGGTCATCACAAGAGAAGAATGGGAATGGACACCATGCACAGCCGCAGCGGCGGCACACATCTCGCGGCGCCGCACACCCGTCGCGCGAACGTGCTGCTCATGCCGCTCTGCGCCGCGCTGCTGTGGGCCCTGGCAATGCCTTCGGCATTTGGGCAGTCTTCCGCTGCAGCTGCCCTTGCGCCGGCTGCCGACGTGAAGTCTGCGCAGTCCATTTCATCAACAGGCTTGGCCGACCTGCCGGCGCGTTCCACCCTCACCGGTGACTGGGGCAGCGCACGCTCCACCCTGGCCGGCAAGGGCGTGAGCTTCGATCTCAGGCACACTTCGACCTATCAAGGGCTGGTCGAGGGCACCGGCCCGAAGGACTTCGAGTACGGCGGCAAGGTCGACGCCTTCATCAACTTCGACAGCGCCAAGCTGGGTCTGTGGGAGGGCGGCGGTTTTCGCTCGCACATCGAGTACCGCCATGGTGCGGCATCGTCCGGTCTCGGTGGCGCGATTTTCGCGGTCAACGCCATGCTGTACTGGCCAGGGGACACGCCGAACAGATGGGCCGCGACCTCTCTGTACCTGACCCAGAAGCTGGGCGATGCCGGCAGCATCGCGATCGGCAAGTTCAATCCCGACGACCTGCTCGCGGCAGACCCCTTCTACGGCGGTTGGGGCATCGACCGCTTCATGAATCTCATCCTGGCGGCGCCGCCCAGCGGGCTCATTCCGGTCGTGTTCATGGGAGCGGTCGCCTCGATCAAGGCCGAGCCCATCAACTGGACCGTCATGGTCTACGACCCCCAGGATCGCACCTTCGATTACCTGCCGGGCAATCTGTTCCAGACCGGCGTCAACGTCTCGGTGAGCGGTGCCCATGTGACCACGCTCGCCGGGCGCAAGACCACCTATGCGGCCACTGCCATCTACAGCACGGCCGAGGGCACGGACTACTCCGGCCTGCAACCCGGCATCAGCTCGACCGCGACCAAGAAGGGCTCCTACAACGTCTCCGTCGAGTTCAGGCACAACCTGCAGGAAAGCCCGTTGCAGCCCGATGCTGGCTGGGGCTTCTCCTTCAAGCTGGCCGTTGCCGACGGCAACCCCAACTACGTGCAGTCGTCGGCAATCGCCGGGATCGCCGGCAAAGCGATCTTCTTGGGGCGCCCGCAAGACAGTTTCGGCTTCGGCGCGTATCGGTACAACCTCAGCGATCTGCTGCAGACCGCGCTGAGACCCAACACCAGCTTCAGCAACGAGGCGGCAGGCGAAGCCTATTACAACTATCAAGTGACACCATGGCTGCATGTCACGGGGGATCTACAGTACATCAAACCAGCCACCAGCGGCTTCAAGAACGCCCTGGTCGCGGCCCTGCGCACGCAGATCAGGTTCTAGGCAATGCATGAACTTGCCGCCATGCTCCTGGTGATTGTTGGACAGACACCGTTCCCGACGGGGTTGTGTGTGGGAGCGGTCTCAGCGCAAGGCGTCGTATCGCTGCACGCCGATGCCACCCATGCGCCGGCAGCTGCCAGCGGCGACAGCCAACTGCTCAGCGAGGGGGCGCGCCTGATGCATGAGATCGCACGGGTGCCGGTGTGCTGAAGCGGCAGCGCCGTCCGCGCGCGAGAATCCGCTGGTCACAGCTTCGCGCGCCGAGTACGCTGCGCCTGCCGGACTCGCACCGCGCGCCCCGCCATCACCGAACCCAACCGCCATGACACCACCTCCCGCACTGATGCTCGACCACGTTTACGCCCACGAGGCTGAATTGGCCAACCTCGTCTTCCTGTCGCAGCCGGTGGGCGGCGGCGGGGTCGTCGATATCACCTGGGCCCAGGCGATGGATCAGTCGCGCCGCATGGCCGCGCACCTGAAGGGCCTGGGCTTCGCACCGGGCGCGCGCATCGCCATGCTGTCGAAGAACTGCGCCCACTTCATCCTGGCCGAACTCGCGATATGGATGGCCGGCTACACCACGGTGGCGATCTTCCCCACAGAGACCGCCGAGACCGTGCGCTACGTGCTCGAGCATAGCGAGGCCAGCCTGCTGTTCGTCGGCAAGCTCGACAACTGGCCGCGGCAGGCGCCTGGCGTGCCCACCGCGCTGCCGTGCATCGCCTTCCCGCTCGCGCCAGCGACCGATTTCGACACTTGGGACAAGATCATCGCGCGCACGCCACCACTGGCCGGCCGGCCCGGGCGCAAGGCGGCCGAGCTGGCGATGCTGATGTACACCTCGGGCTCGACCGGCACGCCCAAGGGCGTGATGATGAGTTTCGAGGCGTACACGCGCGCCAGCGTGGGAATCAGGCGGGACACTCGTTCGCGCATCGGCCAGGACGCGGACAGTCGCATGCTGTCGTACCTGCCGCTGGCGCACAGTTTCGAGCGCTCGTGGGTCGAAGGCGCAGCGCTTGTCGACGGCCGCACCCACCTCTACTTCGCCGAGTCGCTCGACACCTTCTTGCCGGACCTGCAGCGCGCGAGACCCACGACGTTCATCTCGGTGCCGCGACTGTGGCTCAAGTTCCAGCAGGGCGTATTCAGCAAGATGCCACCGGCCAAGCTCGACCGCCTGCTTTCGATTCCGCTCATTGGCCGCATCGTTGCGCGCAAGGTGCGCAAGGGCCTGGGCCTGGACGCGGTGGTGGTGGCCGGCAGCGGCTCGGCACCGATCCCTGCCGGGCTGATCGCGTGGTACCGCCGCATCGGCCTCGCCTTGTACGAGGGCTACGGCATGACCGAAGACAGCTCCTACTCGCATACCTCCAATGCCGAGTTCAACGCCGCAGGCTACATCGGTGTGCCGCTGCCGGGCGTCGAGGCGCGCATCAGCGCCGAGGGCGAGATCCTCATCAAGTCGCCAGGCCGGCTGGTCGGGTATTACAAACGGCCTGACCTCGACGCCGAGTCCTTCACCGCCGACGGCTACTTCCGCACCGGCGACCTGGGCGAGCAACGCGCCGACGGGCTGCTGAAGATCACCGGTCGCGCCAAGGAAATCTTCAAGACCACGAAGGGCGAGTACGTGGCGCCGGCACCGATCGAGAACCAGATCAATGTGCACCCGATGGTCGAGCTGTCGCTCGTGTCCGGCGTCGGCCAGCCGGCGCCGTATGCGATGGTCGTGCTGGCCGAAGACCTGCGCGCGCGCCTGGGCGACCGCGCGCTGCAAGCGCAGGTGCAAGCTGAGCTCGAGAGCCTGCTGCAGCAGGTGAACCAGGGCTTGCCCGACTACGCAAAGCTGCGCATGATCGTCGTCGTGCGCGAGCCATGGAGCATCGACAACGGCTGCCTGACGCCGACGCTGAAGATCAAGCGCGCCCGAATCGAAGCGGCCGTCGCACCCCAGGTCGAGCGCTGGTACGCAGACGGCCACAGCGTGCAGTGGGCCGCTTCGGACACGGCGCGATGAGCGCCGCCGGGCCGCGCCCAA
>JAEMQF010000410.1 GCA_022758925.1 Burkholderiales bacterium
AGCGTCGTCATGGCATACACGCCGGCACGCACCGGCCCATGGCGCGCCACGCCGTCGCGCATCGCCTGGATGTAGCCTGCCCACGGCAAACCGAGAAACGCCGCGAAGTGCATCAGCAACTGGCCGTTCGCACCGAGCACGTAGATCAGGCCCACGTCACCGGTTCGAATCGCCTCGCGTTCCTGCGCGTCGAGCGGGTATTCGTCGAGCAGGGAAGAGGGCTCCGTCTTGAAGCGTTGCTGCACGCGGGCATCGCGGTTCAGGTGGAACAGAAATTTCTGGACGCCGTAGAGCGACATGTCAGTGGCTCCACGCTGCGCGGCACGATTCGCGACGCGTCAGATGCAAGCGCGCGATCTGGGCCCGAGCCTGTCGGGCTTTGGGTCGGGCCCGCGACCGCCCTGGCAGGCGCGACGCGAACGCGGACGCACGACGCCCAGCGTGCTTGAACCCAAACCGTTTCACGCTACGCTCCCCAGCGCGGTATGGGGTGTGAACCCAGGCTCACCGCCACATTCTTTGGCTCGAGGAACACTTCGTGGCTCCAGGTGCCGCCCTCGCGCCCGGTGCCGCTGGCCTTGGTGCCGCCGAATGGCTGGCGCAGGTCGCGAACGTTCTGGCTGTTGACGAAACACATGCCGGCCTCCACCGCCGCGGCCACACGGTGCGCGCGGCCCAGGTTTTCGCTCCAGACATAACTCGACAAGCCATAGCTCGTGTCGTTCGCGAGGCGGACCGCTTCGGCTTCGTCGGCAAAAGGAATCAGGCACGCCACCGGGCCGAAGATCTCTTCCTGCGCGATCCGCATCCGGTTGTCGACGTCGGCAAACACCGTCGGCAGAACGAAATTGCCCTTGGCCACCGCCGCCGGAACGTCCGGTGCCGCCAGCCCGCCGCAGAGCAACGCCGCGCCCTCGCGCGAACCGAGCTCGATGTAGCCGCGCACCTTGGCCAGGTGCGCCGCGCTGATCATCGGCCCGATGATCGTGGCTGCATCGAACGGGTCACCCACCGCGATCCGTTTCGCGCGCGCGCTGAATCGTTCGACAAACTTCGGATAGATGCCGCGTTGCACCAGGATGCGCGAGCCCGCGGTGCAGCGTTCACCGTTGTTGCTGAAGATCATGAACAGCGCAGCATCGAGCGCGCGCTCGAAATGCGCGTCGTCGAACACGACGAACGGGCTCTTGCCGCCGAGTTCCATGCTGAACTTCTTCAGGCCGGCGCACCTGACGATGCGGTTGCCGGTGGCGGTGGAGCCGGTGAATGAAATCGCGCGCACATCGGGGTGCGAGACGAGTGGCTCGCCGGCCTCGGCGCCGAACCCGTGCACGATGTTCAGCACCCCCGCCGGCACGCCGGCTTCGAGCGCCAGCTCACCCAGGCGCGCAGCGCTCAGCGGCGAGAGTTCGCTCATCTTCAGCACCGCCGTATTGCCGAAGGCGAGCGCAGGCGCCACTTTCCAGGTGGCCGTCATGAACGGCACGTTCCACGGACTGATGAGCGCGCACACCCCCACCGGGTGCAGCAGCGTGTAGTTCAGATGCGTCGGTGTCGGATAGGTGTGGCCGTCGACGCGCGTGCACATCTCGGCGAAGTAGTAAAAGTTGTCGGCCGCGCGTGGAATCAGTTGTTTGCCGGTTTGCGCGATCACCTGCCCGGTGTCGCGAGTTTCGGTCGACGCGATTGCATCGACCTGACATGCAATCAAGTCGCCCAGACGCTTCATGATCGACGCGCGTTGCGTGGGCGCCAGCGCCGCCCACGCGGGAAAAGCGCTCTTCGCCGCGGCGACTGCGGCATTCACTTCGTCAACGCCGCCGCGCGCGACTTCGGCCAGCACCTCCTGCGTCGCCGGGTTCAGTGTTTCAAAGTAGTCGCGGCCGGCGACTGGCTTGCCCGCGATCAGGTGTTCGATGCGCATGGGTCCGGGTCAGGGTCAGGGTCAAGGTCAGCGATTCAACGTTGGAACGAAGCGTCGCCGACGATCGTGTTGATGAGCCCGCCGAGCGCGTCGATTTCCGTCAGCACCTGGTCGCCGACGTCGACGTTGACCACGCCCTCGGGCGTGCCGGTGAGGATCACGTCACCCGCGTCGAGCGTCATGAACTCGCTCAGGTATTCGATCAGCTCCGGGATGCGATGCATCATGTGGCCGGTATTGCCCTGCTGCACGAGCCTGCCGTTGACGAACGTCCGCAAGCCGAGCTCGTGCGGATCCGGCACTTCGCTGGCAGGCACGAACCAGGGCCCGAGAACCGTCGCGCAATCGCGGTTCTTCACCCGCAGGTTCGGCCGGTACCAGTTCTCGAGATAGTCGCGAAACGCATAGTCGTTGCACACGCAATAGCCGCCGACCACGTGCAACGCGTCGGCACGCTTCACGCGCTGCGCACGTTTGCCGATGATGACGGCGAGCTCGCACTCATAGTGCATGAAGCTCACGTCGGCCGGGCGGCGCGTGAAACCGCGGTGGCCGACCAGGCTGTTCGCTCCCTTCAGGAACACGAGCGGTTCGTCTTTGGCCGTGGCGCTCAACTCCTTGGCGAGTTCCTTCGCATGCTCTGCGTAGTTCAGTCCCAATGCGATGATGGTTGCCACCTCCACCGGCGGCAGCCACACGACCTGGTCTTCATGCAGCACGCGCCCGTCGTGCAGGCGCAGCCCCTGTTCATGCGGCACGGCTTCGAACAGCGCCCCGCCGTACGCGACGCGTGCGGTTCTCATCGGGTCTCGCGCGCGGCGACGAAGTCGATCTCGAGCCGGCCCAGGCCATCGATCTCGATCGCCGCGCTTTGCCCGGCGCATGCGCGCGGCGCACCGTGGGCGACGCCGAGCAGCAGGATGTCGCCGCGGCTGAACGTCATGAACTCGCTGACGTCGGCGATCAGGCGCGCCACCGGGCGCTGCATGTCGCTGGTGGTGCTGCGCTGCCGCGTCTGGCCGTCAACCTCGACGCGCAGCGCCAACTGGTTCGGGTCTGCAATCTGCGTGCGCGGCACGGTGCGCGGCCCGATCGGGCAGAAACCATCGCGCGCCTTGTGCCGCACCGAAGGGCGGTAGAACACGCTGTGCGGCACGCTGATGTCGGCAACGATGGTGTAGCCCTCGAGATACTCCAGCGCGCGGGCTTCGTCGACGCAGCACGCGGTGCGCCCGAACACCAGGCCCAGGCTGGCACCGATTTCGAGCTCGCTCACGCCTGCCGGCACCACCACTTCCGCGCCGGGCCCGGCCCAGGTGTTGCGCGGCTTGATGTAGAGCACCGGCGCTCTCGGCGGCGCCTTGTAGGGCGCCTGATGCACGCTCTCACCCAGCGCAGCCAGGGCCGGCCGGTGGTTGAGCAAGGTGCCGTAAACCGTCTTCACCCGCGCCTGCCCTGCTTCGGCATGCGGTCGGCCAGATTCGCCCAGCAGTCGGCGTAGTTCGCTTCGAGCGCGCCGCAGTTCATCGCGTATTCGGTCGGCACGAAGCGCCAGCGGCTTTCGAACATGAAGGCGAGGGTGTCGTCGAGTTTTTGCGGCGTCAGCGCCACGCTGCTGGCTTTGTCGAAGGCTTCGGCATCGGGCCCGTGCGGCACCATGCAGTTGTGCAGGCTCGCGCCGCCGGGTTTGAAGCCTTCCGGCTTCGCGTCGTACTGGCCGTGCACCAGACCCATGAACTCACTCATCAGGTTGCGGTGGTACCAGGCGGGGCGGAACGTGTCCTCGGCGACCATCCAGCGCGGCGGGAAGATCACGAAGTCGCAGTTCGCCGTGCCTGGCGTGTCCGACGGCGAGGTGAGCACGGTGAAGATCGACGGATCGGGGTGGTCGAAACTGATCGAGCCGATCGTCATGAAATTGGCCGTGTCGTATTTGCAAGGCGCCAGATTGCCATGCCATGCGATCACGTTGAACGGGGTCGCGGCCTGTCTCGTGCGCCACAGGTGGCCGCCGAATTTCTTCACGATCTCATAGCTGCCGTCGGCGGTTTCGAACGCCGCCACCGGGCTCAGAAAATCCCGCGCATTGGCCAGACCGTTCGCGCCGATCGGCCCGAGCTCCGGCAGGCGGAACTGCGCGCCATAGTTTTCCGCGACATAGCCGCGCACCGGCCCGTCGGGCAACTCGACCTTGAACGCCAGGCCACGCGGCAGCAGCAGCACCTCCCCAGGGCTGACGTGCAGCACGCCGAGTTCGGTGCGAACGACAAGGCTCCCCTGCTGCGGCACGAGCAGCATTTCGGCGTCGGCGTTGACCAGCGCACGGCGCGCCATGGACCGGTTTGCGACGTAGATGAGCGCGGCGATTCCGGCCTGCGAATCGACGTCGCCGCACGCAACAACGGTGCGCAGGCCGTCGATGAAGTCGAGTTCACCGGCCTCGACGGCCGGGATCGGAAACGGGTTCCAGCGCAGCGGTTCGGGCGCAACCGCCCTGCCGCTGCCGGCACCGCTGGTCCACAGCGTTTGCGAACAGGCCTCATAGCGCCCGGTCACGACCGACGGCTGGCGCCGGTACATCCAGGTGCGCCGGTTCTCGACGCGCGGTGCGGTGAACGCCGTCCCCGACAACTGCTCGGCGTAAAGACCGAGCGGCGCGCGCTGTGGGCTGTTGCGGCCTTGCGGCAACGCACCGGCGATCGCTTCGGTCGCGAATTGATTGCCAAAGCCGCTGACGTAGTTCAGTTCAGATGGATTCACGGTTGCCTCGGCGTTTGGGTCGAACAAGGGAACGCATTGTCACGCCGCGCCGGCCTTGGCCGTGACGCTGGCGCGCGCCGCGTCAAGCGCTTCGCGCAGCACGTCGAAATCGCCGACGTGATTCGCCAGCAGCAGGATCAGCTTGGCGTTGAGTTCGTGGCTTTGCGCAGGCCCCAGATCGCGGTGGGCGTCGATCAGGGCTTCATAGAAGTCGTCCGGCACGAACAGATTGGCCTGGGTCACGAGGGGCACGATGCGATTCCTCAGTTTGCTTGTGGCAGTGCCAGCGCGCGCCGCAGCGCCTGGCGCACCGGCGCGGCCGACACGCCGCGCCAGCGCGCGCAGACATGCTGGTCCGGGCGCAGCAGGACCAGCGTGCCGCGGCGGCCATCGTAGCGCTGCGCGAGCAGGCCTTGCACGTCGACCACGCTGCCTGCAGCTTCGACCCTGAGGCTCGACCCCGCGGGCGTTACCACCAGCACCTGCAACGCCGCGATTCCCTGTGCTGCAGCGTGCAACTCACGCACCTTCGCCGCGATGTCGACGGTTTCGAACAACATTGCCGTGAACCCTGCGCCATGCAGCTGCTGCAACCACCAGCCCGCGCCGTCTTCGGCCTCGATCGGTGCATCGGCCGCGGCCGCGCCTGCAACCATCGCACCCGTGAATTGCGCAGCGTCGGGCGTGTTCAGCGGCGAATCGCGATAGGTCGCGGGCAGCGACAGGCGACCGCTGTTCACGAGCGAACGTGCGAACAGGTGGGTCTTGGCCAGGTCGAGCGTCGCATCTCGAAACAGCCGGCTGACCTCGCTCTTGGGCGTGATGAAGTCGGTGGCGCGCGTCGAGTGCCGGATGTTCTCGTCGGCGGCGTGCTCGCGTTCCGTGGCGTAGCTGTCGAGCAGCGCATCGCCGGCTTGCCCTTGCAGCACGGCGGCGAGTTTCCACGCCAGGTTTTCGGCATCCTGCACCCCCGAATTCGCGCCGCGCGCGCCGAACGGCGAGACACCGTGCGCCGAGTCGCCGGCAAAAAACAGCCGCCCATGGCGGAAGCGCTGCAAGCGCTGGCAGGCGAAGGTGTAGACGCTGGCCCACACGATCTCGAATTCGACCTCGGGCGCGCCGATGCTGTCGAGCAAGGCGCGCACCCGCGGCCGGATGTTCTCGGGGTTGCGCTCGCGCTCCGGGTCTGCCTCCCAGCCGAGCTGGAAGTCGGTGCGCCACAGGCCGTCGGCCTGTTTGTGCAGCAGCACGCTTTGCCCGGGGTGAAACGGTGGGTCGAACCAGAAGCGGCGCTCGGCCGGAAAGTCGGGCGCGTCCATCTTGATGTCGGCGATGAGGAATCGATCGCGAAAGGTTCGACCCACCGCTTCGAGCCCGAGCAGACCGCGCAGCGCCGACCTCGAACCATCGCACGCGGCGACATAGCCGGCCTCGACGACGTAGGGGCCATCGGGCGTGTCGAGCGTGAGCCGCACATGGTCGCCGCGGACCTCGGCGCCGACCACGGTGGTCTTCCAGCGCAGATCGATATTGCGCAGCGCGGCGGCGCGCTCGGCCAGATAGCCCTCGACGTAGTACTGCTGCAGGTTGATGAAGGCCGGGCATTGATGGCCGGCCTCGGGCAGCAGGTTGAACGCATAGATCTGCGCATCGCGAAAGTAGACCCTGCCGACATTCCACGACACGCCGTTTTCCAGCATCGGCGCGGCGCAGCCCAGCCGATCGAAGATCTCCAGCGTGCGCTTGGCGAAGCAGATTGCGCGTGAGCCGCTCGACAGGCGGTCCTCGTCGTCGAGCAGCAAGACCGGGATGTCGCGTTGCGCGAGGTCGATCGCCAGGCTCAAGCCCACCGGGCCGGCGCCGACGACGACCACGGCGTAGCGCAGCGGCGCGGGCGCGGCGTGATCGCGCGCCTTGCGGTAGGGAAATTGCAGCGCCTGGTAATCGCGCTGCGCCGTCTTGCGCACGCCGTCCATCGCTTTGCCTCGGCTGCAGCTCAGCTTTCGAGCGCCGCCCACATCTCGATGTCGCGCTGCGCGGTCCAGATGCGCGGGTCGGCGTACTGCGTCGCTTCGTCGTAGCAGCGCGTCACGTCGAACGGCATGCAGTGGTTGAAGATGACCCAATGGCCGTACTTGGGCTGCAGCTTCGCGAACGTCTCCTTGTACACCGCGTTCAAGTCCTTGCCCGCGGCGACACCGGCCTTGACGCTGCTCCAGACGTCGGCGATGAAGCCGCGCGTACTGGCCAAGCCCTGGGCCACGGCGGCGGGTGTGATCAGCGCCGCGCCGCGCCCCGGCACCAGTGCCCGCGGCTCGAGCGCCGCGAGTCGGTCCAGCGTCTTCGGCCAGTCCTGAAAATAGGCGTCACCGGCATAGGGCGTGGCGTCGAACTCGACCAGATCACCCGAGAACATGATCTTCTGCTCGGGCAGCCAGGCGATGCTGTCGCCCTTGGTGTGGCCGCGGCCGAGCTGCAGCAGCTGCACCTCGAGTTTGCCGAGCCAGATGCTCATGCTGCCCGTGAACGTGAGCGTCGGCCAGGTCATTCCCGGCGGCACCGATTCGACCGCCTGAAACAGGCGTGGGAAGCGCCCGATTTCGCTCGCCTTGTCGGCTTCGCCGCGCTCGACTATCAAGTCGTAGGTGTCACGGCTCGAGATGATGTGCTGCGGCTTGTAGGCCGTGGCGCCGAGCACCCGCACCGCGTGGTAGTGGCTGAGCACGACGTACTTGATCGGCAGGTCGGTGACGCTGCGGATACGCCGAATCACGTCTTGCGCCATCAGCGGCGTGGCCTGGGTGTCGATCACCATCACGGCGTCGTCGCCGATGATCACGCCCGTGTTCGGGTCGCCCTCGGCGGTGTAGGCGTACGCATTCGCGCTCAGGCGCGTGAACGTGACCTTCTTCACTTCGAGGTCGGCTTGCGAGGCAAAGGCTTTGTGCACGGGGAGACTCCAATCTGACGCTGTACGGCCTGGGCAAGTATCGCGCCTCGTAAATTCTGCCCGATACGCTTCGGCATCAAGCCGAGAACGATGGTCGTGCGCAAGAAGTAACGCCTCAAGAAGCCGCGCCTGCGCTTGTAGCGTCACCTCGGGCGCACCACACTAGAATCCGCGCGACGCGGCCTCGGCCGACAAGCTTGCTGCACCATGCCCCTGTTCTGGAAACACTACAAGTCCGATACCACGGCATTCATCGAGCGCCTCAAGGCGCGCCGGCCGACGTTGGAGGACGAGCAGCGCCAGGGGCGCGCATTGTTGTGGGACCGGCATCTCGACCGCGACGCGCTCGCCGAGTACCAGGATGACCGCGTGCCGCAGCAACCCTACGTCTATCAGACGAAGTAAGGACTATCGGTGCACGCTGTGAGTGACGCCGTCGAGACCCTCGCCCCGCCCGATCTGGCCGTGGCATCCGAACCCGGGCGCACCGCGCATGCGCTGCCGGGAGTGACTCACGGCAACGCGGTCGCGCGCCTGTATGGCGAGCCGCTTTTCACCCTGCCCACCGATCTGTACATCCCGCCCGATGCGCTGAAGGTCTTTCTTGAAGCCTTCGAGGGGCCGCTCGATCTGCTGCTTTACCTGATCCGGCGCCAGGACTTCAACATCCTCGACATCCCGCTCGCCGAGGTGACCCTTCAGTACCTGGTTTACGTCGATCAGATTCGCAAGCACAACCTCGAACTTGCCGGCGAGTACCTGCTGATGGCGGCGATGCTGATCGAGATCAAGTCGCGCATGCTGCTGCCACCGCGCCGGGCGCGCGACGGCGAAGACGCCGAAGACCCGCGTGCCGAGCTGGTGCGCCGGCTGGTCGAATACGAGCAGATGAAGTTGGCCGCAGCGCAGCTCGACGCGCTGCCAATGCTGGGGCGCGATTTTTTCCGCGCCCAGGTCACGCTCGAACAGGCGCTGACACCACTTCTGCCCCAAGTGCACGCCGACGATCTGCGCGCGGCCTGGGCCGACATCCTGCGCCGCGCCAAACTGATCGAGCACCACAGGATCACGCGCGAACAACTGAGCGTGCGCGAATACATGAGCATCGTGTTGCGCACCCTGCAGGGGCGGCGCTTCGCGCTGTTCGAAGAGCTGTTCGACGCCGCGCGCGGGCCGCAGGTCATGGTCGTGACTTTCATCGCCCTGCTCGAACTCGCGCGCGAGCGGCTGCTCGAGATCACGCAAGCGGAAGCATTTGCACCGATTTACGTGCGGCTGGCGTACGCGCCGGGCTGATGCAAGGGTGCGCTCCAGGGTATAAGGTTGCGGACCTCTTCATCGAATCAGCGAGCCGCACCATGACAAAGTTTTTCGCCCTGGCGTTGCTCACGCTCAGCGCAGTGGCGCAGGCCCAGACCAGGTATCGGCCCGTCGACTTCGTCGCCGGCATCGGCGTCACGGCCGGTGGCTCGACACTCACCACGGTTCAATACGCCGACGGCTCGTCGCAAGACATCAGCGCCGGCTCGGGTCTGATGTTCTATGCCGGCGTCGAAACGGGCATCGGCGAATTCGCGTCGTTGCAGGCGACGCTGGGATATCACGTCGACACCACCCACGCCAGCAACGGCGACGTGCGTTTCAGTCGCTATCCGATCGAACTGCTTGCCTACGTTCCGGTCAATCCAGCTCTGCGGGTCGGAGTCGGCGCGCGTTTTGTCAACAACCCGAGGCTCCAGGGCTCGGGAGTCGCGAGCAACGTCGACGTCAAGTTCGATTCGACCGTCGGTTTCGTCGTCGAAGGCGAATATCGCTTCACGCCGTGGGTGGGGGTGAAGCTGCGCGCCGTCAGCGAAAGATTCACGGCCCCGGCCACGAATGAGTCTGTCAGCGGCGACCACATCGGCCTGCTCTGCAACTTCTATTTCTGAGCGCGCCTCGAGCCGTCGCCTTGCGGCGGCCGCCCCAGAGGGCCGAGCAAAGTGGCGCAGCAGCGCTTACTCAAGCGACACCGACTGCAACTTGAAGCCGATCATCGCGCGCAGCTTGTTCGGCAGAACAGGTTTGATCAGCAAGTGAAAGTTGTGCTCTTGCGCCAGGACTTCGACGCGGCTCATGGTGCTGCCGCTGATGACGATGGCCGGCACTGCAAGCCCGAAGCGGCTGCGCAGGGCAAACAAGGCTTCGAGCCCGTCGCGGCCGTCTTCGAGGCGATAGTCGACGATCAACAGGTCGGGTGCCGGTTCTTCGGCCGCGCACTCGCGCGTCCAGGCGATGCACCCTGCCACGCTTTCGAAGCAACGCAGCTGTGCGCCCCAGCCGCCGAGCAGCGCCTCGAGCCCGGCGCGCACCGCCGATTCGTCTTCGACGATCACAATTCGCCGGCCATGCAGCGTCAATGCCTGCGCCAACCTCGCGGGCCGCGCCGCGGCCGCCACCTCGCTCTCCTGGCCCAGCGGCAATTCGAGCGTGAACAGCGTGCCGCGCCCGGGCCAGGATTGCAGGCGCAGCGGCGCGTGCATCAGGTCCGCCAGCCGCTTCACGATCGCCAGCCCCAGCCCCAATCCCTTGCCTTGGCCAGGTGCGGTGAGCTCCGCGGCGTGAACCTGGTAGAACTCTTCGAAGACACGCGCCTGCTGCTCCGGCGCGATGCCCACGCCCGTGTCCCAGACCTGCAACGCAAGCTTGTTGCCACGCCGGCGGCAGCCCACCAGCACCGTGCCGTCTTCGGTATACCGAATCGCATTCGCCACCAGGTTGCGCACGATGCGCTCAACGAGCAGCGGGTCGGCGAAGGCGACGCGCCGTGCAGCGCGCACGCGCAACGCCAAACCCTTCTCGAAAGCGCTCGGCTCGAACTGCAGACGCAGGCTGCGCAGCATCTCGCCCAGTTCAAAATTGCGCGGGTGGACCTCGATCGCGCCACTGTCCAGGCGCGTCACGTCCAGCAATTCGCCGAACAGGCTTTCAAGCGCAGCGACCGATTCATTGATGCTGTTCACCAGCGGCGCGACTTCGCTGTCGCGTGTGCGCTCGCGCAACGCCTGGGCGAACAGTCCCATCGCATGCAGCGGCTGGCGCAGATCGTGGCTGGCGGCGGCGAAGAATTGGGTCTTTGCGCGATTTGCGATCTCAGCTTCGCGCCGCGCGTCATCCGCGCCTTGCTTTTCAATGCGCAGTTGCAACAACAGCTCGCTCAGCCGCAATTTCAACTCGATCACGCGCGCCATCGCCTGCCGATAGCTGCCGCCGAGTACCGCCGTCAGCACCACGATCAAGGCCAGCAGTGCCGCGAGTTGCAGGTTGTGGCGGTCGCCGACGGCGGCGATGCGAACGATCAGCGGAGTTGCTGCGAGCCCAAGGTAAGAGAAGTAGATGCGCGGCCGCGTCGCCAGGATCGGCATCGCCGCGACACAGAAGGTGTAGACGATGAGGATCAAACCGGTCTGCGCAATGCCCGGCGCCCCGTTGTAGAACAGGCTCCCGGCCAGGCCCCAGTTTGCGCCCGAGGCAAGCGTGCCCAGCTGCGCACGGCGTTGCCAGATTGTCCAATCGGCCAGCGTGTGCGGCGGCATGCGCCGAAAGCGCAGGCCGAGTACCAGGCGCACGCACCAGACCGCGCCGACGCAGGCCAGCCACGGCCACAACCAGGCGTCCAGACCCGAGCCCCAGACCAGCAGCAGCACGACGGCCGTGCCCGCGGCGTTGCCGGCGAGCGTGGTGGGCAGGTAATCGAACGCGGCCTGCACTTCGTCGGGCAGCG
This sequence comes from Burkholderiales bacterium, assembly GCA_022758925.1. Taxonomy (GTDB): domain Bacteria; phylum Pseudomonadota; class Gammaproteobacteria; order Burkholderiales; family Burkholderiaceae_C; genus JAEMQF01. The sequence continues at coordinate 11,398 of JAEMQF010000410.1, forward strand.
CCGAGACTACAGAGCGCCCCCAGGCCGACGACATACCTCGTCCGCCCCCCGGGGGCAT
>JAEMQF010000237.1 GCA_022758925.1 Burkholderiales bacterium
CACTCGTTCGCAACCCACATGCTGCAGGCGGGCTACGACATCCGCACCGTGCAGGAACTGCTGGGCCACCGCGAGGTCTCGACGACGATGATCTACACCCACGTGCTGAACCGTGGGGGGCGCGGGGTGCGCAGTCCGTTCGATCAAATCTAGGCCCCTGCGAAAAGCAGCCCCGTTCCAGACACAATCCGACAACCGCACCACGTAAACATTGTGGTGGTGGGTCGGGTGGCGGCTTGACATCGCGCCCCTCGTTTTCGATCCGCTGATGACTGCGCCTTCGGTTGCATTGACGAGCATTGACCTCGGCCCCTGCTCGCTTGATTGGCCCCAGGCCAGGCCCGCGATTGTCGACCGCGCGTCACCGGCCCAACTTCCACTTTGCCGATGAACACACTGAGCGAGGCGCTGGCGCGCAAGACCGTCGATGAGCTGAAGGCACTCGCCGCCTTGCTGCCGCAAGTCGCCCGTGCCGGGAGGAAGGACGAACTGATCGCCGCCATCCTGAGCCATCTCGACGGCGAGGCGTTGCGCTCGCTGTGGCAGCGGCTGGACGAGATGCAGCAGCTCGCGGTGGCGGAAAGTCTGTATACGCCGGGTGGGCTGTTTGACAGCCAACTGTTCCGGGCCAAGTACGGGGCCTTGCCGCGCTTCAGCGTCGCCGCCGGCGATGACAAGCGGTCCTTCGGCAGGCGCTACGAACCGCCGACGCCGCTTTGCCTGTTCCTCTACCGAGACGCACTTCAGCAGAGCCTGCCCCTCGATCTGGGCGAGCGATTGCGCCGCTTCGTGCCCGAACCCGCCGCAGCCAGCCTGCGGCTGACTGAATCGCTGCCAGACCGCGTTGACGACGAGCCGTTGACGGTTCGCTGCACCGAGCGCGAGGCCATCGTCGATTTGCCGCTTCTGTTGCGGTTGGCCGATCAGGGCAAGCTGCAGGTCAGCGACAAGACATCGCAACCCGGAACGACCACGCTGCGGCTGCTGGCCGACAAGTTGAGCGGTGGCGACTTCTACGGGCCCGCCGCGGCGCCGCTGCAGTGCGAGCATGAGATCGGCCCGATCAAGGCCTTCGCCTGGCCGTTGTTGCTGCAGTCTGCCGGGCTGACGCAGCGCAGCGCAAACAAGTCGGCGCTGAGCCCGGCCGGCCGCAAGGCACTCAGCGCCGCACCGGCCGACGTCTTGCGCGCGGTCTGGCAGAAGTGGCTGAAGTCCACTCTGCTCGACGAATTCAGCCGCGTCGACATGATCAAGGGACAGAAGTCCAAGGGCCGGGTGATGACCGCTGTGGCGCCGCGCCGCGCCACCATCGCCGTGGCGCTGCAGGATTGTCCGGTGGGCGCCTGGATCGCGGTTGACGAGTTCTCCAGGTTCATGCAGGCGGCCGATCTCGGCTTCGAGGTGGCGCACGATCCGTGGAAGCTGTATCTGAGTGAGCCAGAGCACGGCAGCCTGGGCTATGAAGGCTCACACACCTGGGACATCCTGCAATTGCGCTATCTGCTGTGTGTCTTGTTCGAGTACGCCGCGGTGCTGGGCGTGATTGATGTGGCCTTCGTCAATCCCGAGTCTGCGCGCCAGAATTTTCGTGACTTGTGGGGAGCCGATGAGCTGGCATTTCTCAGCCGCTACGATGGCTTGGTCTACTTTCGCCTGACATCGCTGGGCGCCTATTGCCTGGGCCTGAGCCAGACCTGTAGCGTGGCCGTGACGCAGCCCCGCGCCGGGTTGTCGGTGCTGCCGAGCCTGACGGTGAATGTCGTGCGTGGGTCATTGGCGCCGGAGGAAACCCTGGTGCTGGAGACCTGGGCGAGCCCGATCGGCGACACCGCCTGGCTGCTCGATCGTCAAAAGGCGCTGGCCGCTGTGGAAAGGGGCCATGCCGCCAGCGAACTGGGCGAGTTCCTGCGCAGCCGCGATGACCAGCCCCTGCCCGAGACCGTCGAGGGTTTCATGCGGACCACACAGGAACTCGGCAAGGCCCTGCGCGTGGTTGGCCCCGCGCTCCTGATCGAATGCGCAGACAGCGAGATCGCGGCCCGAATTGCGGCGCATCCAGAAACCGCGGGCCTTTGTTCGCTCGCCGGTGATCGGCGTTTGCTTGTGCGCGCCGAGCATGAAGACCGGTTCCGCCTACGGGTGCGCGTTCTGGGATATGGCATGTCGGCCTGAGCGGCGGCGCACGCAACGGTGAACCCGAAGGCTTGCGCTGCGGTCCGCGCCGAAGCGGCCAACACCACGCCCTGCACGACAGCGTTGATGCTTGGCGAGCGGTATTGGCGCTGCCGATGAATTCGAAAACCCGAAGGTCGCCACCCGCTGCAGCATCGTCGAGGGTGCCCCGAGCTGTCGCGCGATGAGGTCGGCGCGGATCTCGCCCGGGCCGCCCGAGCCACCCGAGCCGCCCGAGCCGGCGCCCGGCTGAAACGGCGCCGCGCTGCAATGCGAAGTCAGTTACGCGGCTGGCTTCGGGTGCCGGCGTTCGAGGCGCTTGCGCGCGTGCGCGTGAACCACCAGGCCAATCCGAGTGTCGGCGCGAGCGTGGAGAAGGCGATCCAGGCCATCTGCGCATGTGACCAGGGCATGATGCCGCCACCCGGCGCGGCAAGCAGGAAGCCGGCGCCGATGAGCAGCAGTCGTAGCGGCCATTCCATGCGGCCGCTGCGGCGCAGGTCGCCGATGAACAGCTGGTAGCCCTGCAGGCCGCCGCAGATGAAAACGCTGCCGGCGCACGCGTTCAAGGTCAGGTAGAGCGATTCATACCACGGCCCCTGCAGCACGAACGCCGGGTTCAGGACAAAGAAGAACGGGATGAAGTAGATGATGCTGCCCACGCGCATCGATGCCCAGCCGGTCTGCATCGGCGGCGCGCCGGCGATGCCGGCAGCGGCGAATGAGGCGATCGCCACCGGCGGCGTGATCGACGACAGCATGCCCCAGTAGAAGACGAACATGTGGACCGCCATTTTGTTCAGTCCCGCCTTTTCCAATGCCGGGCCGACCAGAATCGCGAGGAAGATGTAGCACGCGGTGGTGGTCAGGCCCAGGCCGAGCACCAGGCTCGTGATCGCGGCCATCGCCAGCAGCGCAAGCGCGTTGTTGCCGGCGATCGCCAGCAGATCGTTGGCCAGGCTCGAGATCACGCCGGTGACTGAAAACGCGCCGATCAACAGGCCGCAACCGGCAAGGATTCCCACCAGCTCGACGAAGGTCTTGCCGTTGACTTCGAGGAAACGGGCAAGCGTTGCCCAGCTCCATTTCTCGCGATTGAACGCCTGGTTCAGCGCGAGCAGCAGCAACGTGGCATAGAACGGCGCATGGCTTTCGCGCTTCATCACCAGCAGCATGAAGATCAACAGCGCGATGGCGAAGGCGTAGTACCAGCCTTCCTTGATCGCGTCCCACAAGCGCGGCAGTTCCTCGCGGGGAATGCCCTTCAGCCCGTGGCGTGCGGCGTAGGCGTCGACCTGCAGGAACAGGCCGAAGTAGTACAGCGCTGCCGGAATAGCCGCCGCTGCCGCGACCTGCGCGTAGCTCACGCCGAGGAACTGCGCCATGACGAAGGCGGTGGCGCCCATCACCGGCGGCGCCAGCACCGCGCCGGTGGAGGCGCAGGCCTCGATCGCCCCGGCGTACACCGAAGAAAAGCCGGTGCGTTTCATGACCGGGATCGTCATCGCGCCCGCGGTCAGCACGTTGCTGATGATGCTGCCCGACATCATGCCCAACAGGCCGCTCGCAAAGATGCAGACCTTGGCCGCACCGCCGCGGAACGTGCCGCACAGCGCAAAGGCGACATCGATGAAGAACTTGCCGGCTCCCGTCATCATCAGCGCCGTGCCGAACACGAGAAAGCCGATCACGGTCTCGGCGAACGCCTGGATCGGAATGCCGAGCAGGCTTTCGGAGGACAGCATGTGATACGCGCTGGTCTGCGCCGGCGTGGACTGCGTGCCTTTCAGCGGCCCGAGCCAGGCCGAGTCGGCGAACAGCGGGTAAAGCGTGAAGGGCAACACCGACAGCACCAGGCCCCAGCCGCCGGTGCGGCGCAGGCCTTCCATGAGCAGCGCCCACATCACATAGCCGGCCCAGACCAGGTGTGCCGGCGCGGCGTCGAATTCCCAGCCGAGTTCGGCCGCCTTGCGGATGTTGACCAGCAGCACCAGCGAAGCCGCAAGCGTGAGCGCGAACAGCACGGCGTCATACCAGGCCACGCGGTCCTGGCGTGCGCGCTCGTGGCCCGGAAAGATGACGAACACGAACGGCAGCATCACCAGCACCAGCGCGTAGTAGTACTCGGTGTTGAGCGGCGTGAAACCGACGAAGAAGCGCAGCACGAACTGCTGGTTCACGCACAGGAAGATGGTCAGCGCCGAGGCGCCGATGAGCATCCAGCGCCAGGCGCCGCGCAGCGTGCGCACGCGCAGCACTTCGGCTTCGACGAGCCCGAATACGCTCGGGTCGGCCGGGGTTTGCATCGTCGGCAAGCTCGGTCGCGACGGCCGCGGCGCTCTCGCCTACTCGAAGATCACATCCAGGTGTGCTGTCTTCAGCGCCGCGGCGCGAGCCGCCATCCAGCCCTTGCCGAAGGCCTCTTTGTCATCTGCCGGATTCGAGTTGAGAAATCCGGTCCAGGCAGCGGCCAGGGTCTCCTGGCGCTTGATCAGGCCCTGGTTGTGCGCCTCGTGTTCGGTGCTCCACACGCCCGACTCCTTGAATGCCTTGACCGCGCCCTCGTGGTAGGGCAGCGCCCATGACAGGAGCTGGCGCTTCAACTCCAGGCCGGCAGCACCGGGCGCTCCGTCCTTGTACAAGTCGTAGTTCACGATCATCGACTTGGCCAGGGAATACACCAGGCTTTCCGGCTGCGAGGCGTACACCATGAAGATCGGGTAGGGATAGTTCGGCAGCTCGACCGGGTTTTGCGCCGACAAGCCCGGCCCGCAGGTGGCCTTGTGCGGTGCGTAGTAGGGGCTGATTTTGTTGATGCGCGCCCAACCCGCCTTGTCGGCGGCCGGCGCCGGCGGGTACATCAGGCCACGCGGTGAGGCTTCGACCTCCTTCGCCTGGCCCGAGATGGTGGAGGCGATGCCGGCATCGACCTCGTTGTTGAGGATG
>JAEMQF010000281.1 GCA_022758925.1 Burkholderiales bacterium
ACGCAAGCGCAAGGCCGCCGAGATGGGCGTCGAGATGAAACCCAACGTGGCCGACAAGCTGTGCGAGATGGGCCGCTTCGGCCAGAAGACGGGCGCGGGCTACTACCGCTACGAGGCCGGCAAGCGCGACGCCATCCCCGACCCGCTGACCGAGCAACTGCTCACCGAGTACCGCTCCGCGAACCGCATCGCCGCGCGCAAGATCAGCGATGACGAGGTGGTCGAGCGCTGCATCTTTGCGCTCGTCAACGAGGGCGCCCGCATCCTCGAAGAAGGCATCGCTGCCCGGGCTTCAGACCTGGACATCGTGTACCTGAACGGCTACGGTTTCCCGCTGCACCGGGGTGGCCCGATGCTGTATGCCGACATCGTGGGCCTGCCCAACGTGGTGCGCTCGTTGCGTCGCTTTGCCGCCGAGCCTGGGGCCGATGCCTCGTGGCAGCCGGCGCCGCTGTTGCTGCGCCTGGCCGACGAAGGCAAGTCGTTCAACTGATTTTGGTCGCGGGCCTTGAGTTTCACGAGATCACAGCCTCGCTGCTTGCTGTCCGATTCCAAGATCAAAGCGCGCGAGCTCTCGTACGCGGTTCGCCATTTGAAGCCGAACTCGCAGTGCCCAGATGTCCTTGTGCTTGAACGGCGCCTTCTGGCGCACGCTCTTGCCCTTGTTCCATGGCTCGCGATGAACGGCGGTGGTATTGGATTGGGCTTGCATGCTGAACTCGCGTGCAGTTGCGGGCGCGCCACCTTGCGCCTGCCGGCTGCGATCGAATTGCCTTGAACCAGCTGGACCAGCAACCGAGTGCGTCCCACCGCCGAGATCGATGACGCGACCGGCGCGACACGAGCTCTTGCTGACGCTCGGCAAGATGAACTCGCCGCCCGAAAGCTTTCGCTCAGATCGGCGCATTCCCGTTCGCCACCGCCGCGCGGAAAACCCGCACCTAAAACTCCAGTCCACAGCCGATCCACCCATCTCAACCCGAATCCTGTTCAAGAGAGCGAAGCCACTTCGCTTCTCTCGATAGACTGGCCGGTGCTGTTATCTTTAGCAGCTCTCGTGCTTCTCAGGAGGGTTGGACGGTGCAATTTCCGAAACGCATGGCGCAGGTCTTGCTGCTGGGAGCGGCTTTCGCCGTATCCGCTGCAGAGCCCAGACCGGTCTCCCAAGACCCGGTCGGAGCAATCACACTCGTGGCCGACGCCACCGACCTCGATCACCACACTATTCGCGTGCAGGAGAAACTGCCGGTCGTGCCCGGACCGCTGACGCTGCTGTACCCTCGATGGATCCCGGGCTGGCATGGACCTGGCGGCAACGTTGCGCAGCTCGCAGGACTGGACGTTCGCTATGGCGACCGGTCACTCGTCTGGACGCGCGACGCGGTGGATGTGGAGGCGATTCACGTGGTAGTTCCCGCCGGCGTGAGTGAACTTACGCTTGAATTCCGGCATCTTGCGCCGATCAATGGCAGCGGCGGCCGAGTCAGTTTCAGCCACAACATCATCAATATGGACTGGTACTCGCTGCTGCTCTATCCCGCGGGCCACGATCTATCGGCGTTGCGAGTTCGCGCCAGCGCGAAGCTGCCCGCCGGCTTCGAAGTCGGCACGGCGCTGCGCCCGGCGCGTACCCGCGACGGCACGATCGAGTTCGGGGAGGTCTCGCTCGAGACGCTGATCGACTCGCCGGTTTTTGCGGGGCGCCACCACCGTCGCATCGACCTGGACCCATCCGGCGCACCAAGGCCGGTGGTCTTGCACCTGTTTGCGGAAGAACCGGATCAGCTCAAGGCTGGCGACGAGCAGATCGAGGCGCATCGCGAGCTCGTGCGCCAGGCCGACCGCCTGTTCGGCGCGCGCCACTTCGGTCATTACGACCTGCTGCTTGAACAAAGCAGGCAGATCGGCAGCATCGGCCTGGAGCACCATGAATCGAGTGAGAACGGCGTCAAGCCCGGCTATTTCAAGGACTGGGCCAAAGGCATCCGCGCACGGCAGCTACTGCCGCACGAGTACACGCACTCGTGGAACGGCAAGTTCCGCCGCCCGGCGGATCTCTGGACGCCGAACCTGAACGTTCCGATGCGAACCTCGCTGCTGTGGGTCTACGAGGGCCAAACTGAGTATTGGGGCCGTGTGCTCGCGTCGCGCGCGGGGCTCGTATCAATCGAGCAGGCTCGCGATCAACTTGCCCGCACCGCAGCTTTCCGCTCGGCAATGCCGGGGCGCGCCTGGCGCAGCCTGCAGGACACGACGGCCGATCCTCTTCTTGCGAGAGGCGGCGACCGTGCGTGGTACGACTTGCAGCGTGGCTGGGACTATTACGATGAAATGGCGCTGGTCTGGCTTGACGTCGACACGTTGATACGCGAGCGCAGCGCGGACAAGCACAGTCTCGATGATTTCGCCCGGGCCTTCTTCGGCCTGGAGGATGGCCGAGTCGCGCCACTGACATACACGTTCGATGAACTTGTAGCAGCGCTCAATGGGGTCGTGTCCCACGACTGGTCCGCGATGTTGCGTGACCGCCTCGACCACAAGGGTGACGCAGGGCGGCTGCTCGACGGCCTCGCTCGCAGCGGCTGGAAACTCGACTTTGACGAGCAGGAGAGCGAGTTCGCGAAGAACGCTCGTGACGAGGACGACGGTGGGCCAGAACAGAGTCTCTATTGGTCGGTCGGCGTTGTCGTCGACAAGGACGGAAAACTCAGCACAGTGCGCTGGGATGGGCCGGCCTTTCGCGCAGGCCTGGCGCCAGGGATGCAGATCGTTGCGGTGCAGGGACTTGCCTACAAGCCCGAGCGGCTTGCCGCCGCGATAGTCACCGCCAAGGGCCGAGGCCCAGCGATTGAACTGCTTGTGAAAGACGGCGAACGCTACGTGTCGGCATCGATCGATCATCATGAAGGCCTGCGCTACCCAAAGCTGGTGCGCATCCCAGGCGTGCCAGACCGGCTGTCTTCAATCTACGCGCCGAGATGACATCTCGGCGGCAATCGGCACGACCGAGGGGCTCACGAGATCTCCAGACAGTGATCAGGCGTTTCCGAGCGCGACTCCAGGGATCGAAGCTGCCGTTCGTTGTGAGCGCGGTTCGGCTGCTCAGGGCGGTGTCGTCTGAACTCGCGGTGCGATCTCGCGCTCAGCATCTTCAGCGTCAACGACGAAGGACGGCTGCCGCAGCCGCGCAGGATTCACGGGCCACCTGACTCAGAACCGATCAGGCTTGTCGGGAACCGGGCGCGAACGCGATTTCGCTTCGCCTTCTTCGTCCCCGTCAATGTTGCCCTCCCAGGCATAGCGCTTGTGCGGAGGGACGTCCAGGCGCCGCAAAACAATCGCGAAGCCAATGCCGATCAGCGCGTCCGCGAGATGAGTCTCCCGGGACACCCCGGAGTCCGTGGGCAACACGTCCCATGCCAGATATCTACGAAGCGCAGGGAGCCCAGACAGTCGTGCAGCACGCCGGTAGAGGGTTAGGGTGCGATGCCAACCTGGCGGTGCGCGAAGCCCATGTCCCGCGCCTTCAGGCCCTGGCCGCCGGCTGACCAGGGGTCGGGCATGAAGGGCTCGACCAGCTTGAGCAGTTGGGCCTCGGCCAAACGGTGCAGCCGCAGGAAGGCGAGGACGCCAAGATTTTCGCGCTTGCGGAAGAAGGCCACGAAGACCCAGTCGACGTCGCGCCAGAAACAGGGTGCGCGCAGCACCGGCGGCGGCTGGGGTCGCGGCGAAGAAGGTCCCTGCGTGTCGCTGCACCAGAGGGTGCAGCGTGGTCTGCTCGATGCCATGACGTTCGTCGTGGGTCGAGGCGCCATCGGGCGCCCGGCGAGGCTGCAGGCCGATGGCTTGCACGCGAGGCATCCGAGGTTGTGGCCTCGGACGATCTCAAGCCCGACAGCGCGTCTGAATCGCTCCGTGGGCCGCATACCTGTGTGTGCCTGCCTCTGTGTGGCCACCTTCTGGTGACCGCATTGCGGTCGCCTCCGGCGCGCGGACCGCGAGATGAGATGCCGAGAATCTGCCCGTGCCCAGCGACGGCAGATGGCCGCACAGGGTCTTCACGAACCGCTCGCAGCGCGCATCACCGCTGGCTGGAATCCGCAGCCGCATCCAGCAGCGCCTGGACCCGATCCCGCAAACCTTCAGGCGTGACCTGCGCCGCCGGCACGGCCGCTGCAGCACTCAAGCCCACCGCGCTGAACAGCCCGCGGCGAAAGGGCTTGCGCATCGCGCTGCCCTGCTCGGCCCGTGAAAAGTAAGAGCCCCACAGGTTGCTCAGCGCCAGCGGCACCACCGGCACCGGGTGCGTCTTGAGGATCTTCATGACGCCGCCCTTGAACTCGCCCAACTGCCCATCGCGCGTCAGGCCCCCTTCAGGAAAGATGCACAGCAGGTCGCCTTCGTCCAGCACTTTGCGCGCCTCGGCAAAGGCACGCTCGTAGGCCTGCGGGTCTTCTTTATGCGACGCGATGGGTACGGCCTTGCCGAGCTTGAACAAGGCGCCCAACACAGGGGTGGCAAAGATGCGGTGGTCCATGATGAAACGAATCGGCCGCGGG
>JAEMQF010000050.1 GCA_022758925.1 Burkholderiales bacterium
ATCGCGGGCGGCCTGCTACAGCGCTGGCAGTTCGCTTGCGCGCACCCATGGCAGCAGCAGGTTCTGATCGTGCGTGACGCGCAACTCGGCATGGCTGAAGCGCTCGGCGATCGTCGCGGCGGCAATCATCCGCTCGGCGGACGCATCGCCGGGAGCCTGGCCGGCGCGCTTCAGCGACAGCGTGACGGCGCGGTAGCCGCTCAGTTTGTGCGCCCGCACGTTGCGCTCCAGCCATCGCCGGTAGGCCTGCGGCGCGTCGAAGGGCGCATCCGGCGCCTCTGGCAGCGCGTGCACGCCGGCGGGCAGCTGGAAACTCTTTGCCACGCGGTCGAATTCGGCCTGCGGCAAGAGGTGCGCACTGCCCGCCGCGTCGTGCTCGAGAATGTCGGCAAACTCGGCGTTCACCGCATCAATGAATTTCCGGCCCTCGGCCTTCACAAGGATCTTGATGCGCGCCTTGTAGGCGTTGTCACGGCGGCCAAAGCGGTTGTAGACGCGTACGATCGCCTCGATGAACACGAGGATCTGCTGCCACGGCAGGAACTCGCGAATAGTGATGCCGATGACCGGGGTACGGCCCATGCCGCCACCGACCAGCACCTTGAAACCGATCTCGCCCGCGTCGTTCTTCAACAGGTGCAGGCCGATGTCGTGCCAGGCGATCGCGGCGCGGTCTTCGATCGCACCGGTCACCGCGATCTTGAACTTGCGTGGCAGGAACGCAAACTCCGGGTGCAAGGTGCTCCACTGCCGCAGAAGTTCGCAGTAAGGGCGCGGATCGACGACCTCGTCGGGTGCGATGCCAGCCAGCGCGTCGCTGGTGATGTTTCGGATGCAGTTGCCGCTCGTCTGGATGCCATGCATGTTCACGGCCGCGAGCACATCCATGACGTCGGCGGACTGTCGAAGAGGGATCCAGTTGAATTGCAGGTTCTGCCGCGTCGTGAAGTGCCCGTAGCCGCGGTCGTAGGTGCGCGCGATTTGTGCCAGTGCGCGCAGCTGCCTCGAACTCAGTTCGCCATAGGGTACCGCCACACGCAGCATCGGTGCGTGGCGCTGCACATACCAGCCATTTTGCAGGCGTAACGGGCGAAATTCGTCGTCGGGCAGCTTGCCGGCCAGATTGCGCTCCAGTTGGTCGCGGAATTGCGCCGCACGCCGGCGGATGAACAGCCTGTCGAATTCGGTGTATTCGTACATTTCAGAAGGTCACTTTCAGTCCGGCACTCAAGAGCGCCAGGCAGAGCAGTGAGCGCACCAGCGATTCCGGCAGACTTCGGGTGAGGTGGGCGCCAAGCCAGATGCCAGGGATGGAGCCGATCAGTAGCGAGCCCAGCAGGCCCCAGCTCACGTGGCCCAGGGTTGCGTGACCGATGCCCGCCACCAGCGTCAGCGGCACGGCGTGAGCGATGTCGGTGCCAACAATCTGGTGCGAACCGAGACGCGGGTACAGCAACAGGATCAGGGTCGCGCCGATTGCACCGGCGCCAATCGAGCTGAGCGATACGAGCACGCCGAGGACCAGACCGCAGAGCACGGTCAGCCATGGCCTGCGACTCTTGGAAATCCACCGTTCAAGCCGCAACCCGACCGCATGCCACACCTGTTTGTAGGCCACGGTGACGGCGGTCAGGAGCAGCGCGATGCCGAGCGAAAACGTCAGCATTGCCGCCCAGCGCGTGGTCACACCCGTGGCATGCATCAGCGCCATCGTGGCTATCGACGCCGGGAGGCTGCCCGCAAGCAGCAACGCCGTGATGCGCCATTGCACATGGCCGGCCTGGTGATGTGAGGCCCCGCCGACCGTCTTGGTGACGGCCGCGAACCACAGGTCGGTGCCAATGGCAACCGCGGGGCTGAGCCTGAACACCGACAGCCACAGTGGCGTCATCAGCGATCCGCCGCCCACGCCGGTCAAGCCGACCACCGCGCCGACGCCGAAGCCGCTGACAATCGCGATCCAATCCATTCCGGGCAGCTCCCCGTTGCGGCGCCGTGGCGGCCCTGAAGGACGGGAATGTACGGACCATCCACATATTCATCAAATACACATTTCTTGGGTGCTTATGCTTTGAGAAAATAATGAGGCTCCCGCGGATGCAGAGTCGCCAAGCCATGGATGCTTGGTCAAGGCCGGTTTTCCCCTGATTGAAAGGGTCAGCGTGGTGCCGTGCGGCTGACGCGCCGGGATCGCCGTTCAGCGCCATCTGTTCGTCCGGGTTCGGATCGTCGCCCAGGCGATACTGCGCGCGAAAGACTCGCCATGAGGCCCCGATGAGACCCATCACCGACGAACTTGCCCAGTGGCTGCGCACGGTACGCAACCCAGGCGATTTTTACGCCGCCGGAGTGCACGCCATGCATCACCCGCAACTGCAGGTGGAAGGTGTCGGGCCAGTCGCCCTGCCGCTGCTGCCGATCCAGGCCGAGCAGTTGATCGCCGCAGCCGAGCGCGCGCCCTATGGCCGCGGGCCGGAGACGCTGGTCGACACCGACGTGCGTCGCACCTGGCAGATCGGCGCGCAGAAGGTCCGCCTCGAAGGCCAGCATTGGAAGCGCACGCTGGACTCGATCGTCGAACGCGTTGCGGCCGGGCTCGGTGTGAGCGGCGAGGTGCTGCCTGAGCTCTACAAGCTGCTGCTGTACGACCAGGGAAGCTTCTTCGTCAGGCATCGCGATTCGGAGAAGGCGCCGGGCATGTTCGGCACGCTGATCGTTGCGCTGCCGTCGCTGCATTCGGGCGGCGAACTCGTGGTACGCCACGCCAATCGCGAAGTGCGCTTGGACCTGAAATGTGACGATCCGTCCGAGGCCGCTTACGCCGCGTTCTATGCCGATTGCCTGCACGAGGTGTTGCCGGTCACGACGGGCTGCCGCCTCGCGCTGGTCTACAACCTGCTGCGCAAGGGCGCCGGCCGCAAGCCGAAGCCGCCGAGTTACGCCGTCGAGACTGCAGGTCTGGTCGCGTGTTTGCAGCGCTGGAGCGATGCCAAAGCTGCAGCTCGCAACCCAGGCTCGAGCGACGACAGCTCGCCCGAGAAACTTGTCTACCCGCTGGAACACGCCTATACACCGGCCGAAGTTTCGTTCGACGCGCTCAAGGGAGAGGATGCCGCGGCGGCGGCGGTGCTTGCCACGGCGGCGCAGCAAGCCGGCTGCGACCTGCACGTCGCATTGCTGAAGATCGAGGAGAACGGGTCCGCTGAACACACGGGCTACTCCGGATCGCGCCGCTGGGGCCGTTATCGCGATGATGACGACGATGAAGACGAAGACGAGTTCGAGATCGGCGAAATCTTCGAGCGCAATCTGACGCTGTCGCACTGGCGGCGGCCCGACGCCAGCGCGGCCGCGTTCGGCGACTTCCCGTTCACCGACGCCGAGGCCTGCCCGACCGATGCGCTGCTCGACGTGGAACCCGACGAGCAGCATTTTCATGAGGCCACCGGCAACGAAGGCGCGTCGTTCGAGCGCAGCTACCAGCGCGCGGCCCTGGTGTTGTGGCCACGCCATCGGCGCCTGGCGGTGTTGAACCAGGCTGGCTTGGCGGTCACGCTGCCTGCGCTCGGCGAATTCGCAACCCACTGGGAACGCAGCGGCGAATCGCAAGACTCTCCTCTTTGGCACGAGGCGCATGAACTCGGCGGCCACATGCACCGCACCTGGCCACTTGCTGCGCGCAGTTATGGGCCGGTGGAAGACGGCGACGCCGCGTCGATGCTCGGACTGCTGGCGCGACTGAACGACACGGCGCTGATCGAGAGCTTCGTCACCGACATCAGCGCGGACGGCCACTACGGCCAAGCTGACAACCCGGCGCTGCTGCAAGCGCTCGGCCGGTTGCCGGCAGCCCGCGCCGGCGCGCTGATTGCCGCCGTCGTGACCCGCAACGCGCCGCTGGCATTGGGGGCTTGTGCCGATCTGCTGGCGCGTGCCGCGCAACAGGAAGATTTGGCCGGGCACTTGCACGCCGCAGGCCGCGCCCTGCTCGGTGCGCTTCCGGGAGCCCCGACACGGCCGGGCGAGCTGGCCGAATCGTGGCGCGCGCCGAAGATCGACGCTGCGCTCGTCGTCGATCTGATGCTGGCCTTGTGGACGATCGACGCGTCACTCGCCGAGCGCGCGGCAAGCCACTTGCTGGCCTGGCCAAAGACATGGGGGCTGGACAGCGTCATCGTTCCGGCGCTGCGCCGCCTGGCAGCGCGCGTCGACATCCGCAGCCACGGCGCAGGGCATGGTGCAGTACAAGGCTTGCGCTCGGCGTGTCTGGCGCACCTGCGGTCGCGCGCCGCGCAGCCGCTCGAGGCCCCCGCGGATTGGTCTCGAGCCGCAGCGCTGCAGTGCCCATGCGCGCGCTGCAAGGAACTGGCGCGCTTTCTGCTCAGCCCCGCCGAGCCGACGTGGCGCTTGAAGGCCGCCGAGCACGAGCGCTCGCATGTAGAGGCGACGATTCAGCAAAGCGCATGCGACGTCGATTGCGAGACCGATCGGCGCGGCCGCCCCTACACGCTGGTGTGCGCCAAGAATCGCGCCAGCTACGAGCGGCGCGTCGCGCAACGCAAGCGCGATCTCGAGGATCTGAAGCGGCTCGGGTAGTCTTCGCCGTCGCGATGCGACTTGTTCGCGAGTGAGGGCGAGGTCCGAGACGGGACACTCGGCATGGCGCGCCAGCCATAGCCCTGCGCCGAGTTCTGAAGCGAGACAAGCGTCGATCGTTCCGGTGAAGAGCGCCTTTGCGCACCAGGTAGGCCGCAGCGCTCAGCGGCAAGGCCCGCGGCACGCCGTCGATCAGCAGGTCACGCAGTTTGTTCATGGTCGCATCGACGCTACGGCGTCGCTCAATGGGTGGAAGCCGTCATGGGTTCAACTGCACCTTGACCTTGGCGACCTTGCCGTCGAACCTGAACGGCCGGCGATCCATGTAGTCGAGCGACACGGTCGAGCCCAGGTCGACGCCGACGTCGAAAGTCTCGCTGGCCGAGAACGCACCCGGCACGGTGCGCGCAACCGTCGTGCGAGCCACTTCCTGGCCGTCGACCTTGAGCACCACGTCGGCGGCCGACAAGGGCCGGGCGCTTTGCAGCTTGGTGCTGACCTCGATGCGGTGCTTGCCCGCCGCGATGGGCGCCGGCGAGCGCGCGATGTAGCGCTCGATGATCATCATGTTGTACTCGTAGACGAGCTGGCCCTTGTCCATGTACAGCGCCAGCCCGCCGCCCGAGCCGCCCAGCGCGTAGAGCACGCCCGAGGCCTTGTCGCCGAACTCGGCGTCGATGGTCACGGTGTTGCTCTCGCGGCCGAGGCCAGGCGCCGTGAACTCGGGCATGCGCGTGGTGTTGGCGTCGAATTCCCAGCTCGAGTACGGCGTCTTGATGCGGTCTTCGGGGTGCAGGCGCAGCCAGATGCCGGCGCCCAGCGGGTAGACCTTGTTCGCACCCGCCTGCGCGTCGAAGGTCTTCTGCAGCGCAGCCAGGCGCGTCGGGTCTTTCGCCGCCAGATCGACAGCCTCGGAGAAGTCGCTGCGGATGTCGTACAGCTCCCAGACATCCTTCGCCGAGTCCCATTCGGCCAGCCCCGGTGCGCCCGGCAGCCAGGGCACCAATGGGCCGAAGGTCGCGGCGACGAAGCCGTCCTGGTAGATCGCGCGGCTGCCGTTGTTGTCGAAATACTGCACCTTCTTCCGTGGCACCGCCTTCGCATCGGCGAAGGTGTAGGCCAGGCTCACGCCGTCCATCGGGTCCTGCTTGAAGCCGTCCACCACCTTCGGCGGCTTGATGCCGATGACTTCGTAGAGCGTGGGCGCGATGTCGTTCACGTGATGAAACTGCGCGCGTGGCGCGCTATCGGGCTTGATGCCCTTGGGCCACGAGATGACCATCGGGTTGCGCGTGCCGCCGAAGTGCGATGCCACGAGCTTGGTGTTCTGGAACGGCGTGTTGCCGGCCCAGGCCCAGCCGGCGTGGTACATGCTGTCGGTCTTGGCGGTGCCCAGCGCGTCGAGGCCGCCGATCTTGTCGAGCGCCGCGAGTTGCTGCTCGACGGTGTTGGGGATGCTGTTCTGCGCCAGCAGCTCGCTGATGGTGCCGTTCTGGCCTTCGGCGCTGGCGCCGTTGTCGCCGAAGATGTAGATCACGATCGTGTTGTCGCGCACGCCCTGGCGTTCGAGTTCGTCGATGAGCTTGCCGGCCTGCACGTCGACATGCTCGACGAAGCCGGCATAGATCTCCATCAGCCGCAACTGGAACGGACGCTGCGCTTGCGCAATGCTGTCCCACGACGGCATCGTCTTGTTGCGCGGCGTCAGTTGCGTGTTGGCGGGGATCCACCCGAGCTGCTTCTGGCGCGCGAAGACGCGTTCGCGATAGGCGTCCCAGCCCGTGTCGAACTTGCGCTTGTACTTGTTCGACCATGCCTTGCCCACCTGATGCGGGCCGTGTCCGGCACCGGGTGCCCAGTACAGGAAGAAGGGCTTGTCGGGCGAGAACGCGCGGTGCTTGCGCAGCCAGGCGATGCCCTGGTCTGCCAGGTCTTCGCTCAGGTGGTAGCTCTCGTCGTGCGGCGGCTCGATGACGTTGGTGTTCTCCACCAGGCGCGGTTCCCACTGCGAGGTCTCGCCGGCCAGGAAACCATAGAAGTAGTCGAAGCCGTGGCCCGTGGGCCAGCGGTCGAACGGGCCCATCGCCGTGGTCTGGTCGGCCGGCGTGTTGTGCCACTTGCCGATCGCCGCGGTCTTGTAGCCGTAGTGGCGCAGCACTTCGGGCATCGTGGCCGAGGTCTTGGGGATGACGCCGGTGTAGCCGTCCCAGTCGACCGCGCGCTCGGCAATCGTGCCGTTGCCCACGCGCTGGTGGTTGCGCCCGGTGAGCAGTGCCGCGCGTGTGGGCGAGCAGATCGCCGTGGTGTGGAAGGTGTTGTAGCTGATGCCTTCCTTGGCGAGCCGGCTGAGCGTGGGCGTGTTGATCTCGCCGCCGAAGGTGGACGCCTGGCCGAAACCCACGTCGTCGAGCAGCACGATCAGCACGTTCGGTGCGCCGGGTTTCAGGTGCTCGGGCTGCGCGCGGCGCTTGTGCACCGAGTCCTGCAGGCGCGGCTTGGCCACGCTGGCGCTCGGCACCGGGTCGAAGGGCAGCACGGAGCCGTCGGCCTGGGCGGGCGCGGCTTGCGCGACCGTGATGCAAAGGGCCGTGGCGACTGCGGCGCAGACGAAACTTGCTGGATTCATGGGTTTCCCTTGCTCGAGATTCGGTTGAAGACTCGAAGCGCGACTCGTTCAACATCTACTTCTTCGTGTAGACGATCTTCGTCTGCCCGATCTTGCCGTTGAAGGCGAAAGGTGCCTGGTCGTAGTAGTCGAGCGACACGGGCGAATCCAGATCGGTGCCGATGTCGAAGGTGGCGTTCGACGTGAAGTGCAGCGACATGGCCGCCGGCACCTGCGCCTGGCCCACCACTTCGCCGTTCGCCCTCAAGGTGATGTCCATCGGGCCGCCGATAGCGCCCGCCAGCTTCGATTCGACTTCGATCGTCACCTTGCCCACCGGCAGCCTGGCCTTCGACTTGATCTTGGTGCGCTGCACCTCGAACAGGTTGAACTCGTAGTTCAGGAAACCGTCCTTGATGTAGGTGGTGATGCCACCTGAAAACCCCGCCAGGGCGTACAGCACACCATTCGCATTTGCCGGCACATCCACCTCCATCGTCACCAGGCTGTCCACCTTGCCGAGCTTCGGTGCCGCGGATTCGGGCATCCGGGTGATGGGGAAGTCAAAGGTCCACTCGGTCAGCGGCGATGCCGGCGCATCTTCAGGATGGAACATCGCGGTCGACCACAAGCCGCCGCCGATGGGCAGGTTCTTGTTCTTCCTGGATTCCGCGATGAACAGCGCCTTCATTTGCTCGAGCTTCTTCGGGTTCGCGCTCGCAAGGTCCTTCGCCTGGCTCCAGTCCTTGTCGATGTGGTACAGCTCCCACTTGTCAGTCAGCGGCGACCATTCCTTGATGCCCTTGGGCATGCCGCCGACCCAGGGCTCACGCGGGCCCGGGGCGCTGGCGTACCAGCCGTCGTGGTAGATGCCGCGGCTGGCCATGATGTCGAAGAACTGGGTCTTGCGCGTTCCCGGTGCCTTGGCATCGGCCAAGGTGTAGGCCATGCTGACGCCGGCGATCGGGTCCTGCTTGAAGCCGTTGACGACCCGCGGCGCGCTGATCTTGGTCAGCTCGTAGATCGTCGGCACGATGTCGATGACGTGGTGGAACTGCGGCCGCGCTGTCGCGTCGGGCTTGATGCGCTTGGGCCAGGCCACCGCCATCGGCTGGCGCGTGCCGCCGAAATAGGCCCCTTGGAGCTTGGTGCCCTGGTAGGGCGTGCTGCCTGCCCAGGCCCAGCCGGCGTGGTACATGTTGTCGGTCTTCGGGCCGCCCAGCGCGTCCAGGCCGCCGAACTCGTTCAAGGCCTCGATGTGCTGCGAGATCTTGGTCGGGATGCCGTTTTGCGCCAGTTGTTCGCTGATGGTGCCGTACAGCCCCTCGGACGATGAACCGTTGTCGCCCCAGATGTAGAAGATGAGCGTGTTGTCGAGCTTGCCCTGGCGCTCGATCTCGGCGATGAGCTTGCCCGCGTTGACGTCGGCATGCTCGGTGAAGCCGGCAAAGACCTCCATCAGGCGGCGCTGGAACGGCCTCTCGTCTTCAGGGATCGAGTCCCAGGACGCCATCGAAGCCGGGCGCGGCGTCAGCAACGCGTCCTGCGGGATCCATCCCTTGGCCTTGGCGCGCGCAAAGGTGCGCTCGCGGTAGGCGTCCCAGCCGTCGTCGAACTTGCCCTTGTACTTGTCGGCCCACTCCTTCATTACCTGGTGCGGGCCATGCGATGCGCCCGGCGCCCAAACCATGAAGAACGGCTTGTCGGGTGCGTAGGCCTTCTGCTCGCGCAGCCAGTGGATGGCGTCCTCGGCGATGTCTTCGGTCAGGTGGTAGCCCTTCTTCGGATGCTGGATCACCTGTGTCGTGTTGCGTGTCAGCGTCGGTTCGTACTGCGACGCCTCGCCTGCCAGGAAGCCGTAGAAGTACTCGAAGCCGTAGCCGGTGGGCCAGTAGTCGAACGGCCCCTTGCTCGTGATCTGTTCTTCGGGCGTGTTGTGCCACTTGCCCCAGGCGCCGGTGTTGTAGCCGTAGTTCTTGAGCACCTCGGCCACGGTGGCGGACGACTTGGGGATGGTGCCGCTGAAGCCGTCGAAGTCGTTCGCGATGGCAGCGATCTGGCCGTTGCCGACGAAGGTGTGGTTGCGCCCCGTCAGCAGCGAGGCCCGCGTGGGCGAGCACATGGCAGTGGAGTGGAAGCGGTTGTACGAGACACCCATCTTCGCCACCCGGTCGAGCGTGGGCGTGCTGATCTCGCCGCCGTAAGTAGCGGGCGTGCCCGGCCCGACATCGTCCATCAGGATGATCAGGATGTTCGGCGCGCCCTTGGCCAGGCGCTGCGGCTCGACGCGCTTCTTGTAGGTGGAGGTCTGCATCGTCAGCCCCGCCTTGGAGCCGGACGGCGTGGGCGGGAAAGGCAAGTTGTCCTGGGCTGACGCGCACATTGCGAAAACCAGGCCCAGGCTCGCGACGCAGAAGGAATTGAAGGTCTCAACCAGCATGAGATGCTCTCTTGAGGCGATGCATCGTCAGATCGTGCGGGCCATCGACATCGTGCGCAACGCGATCGCAATCAAAGGCCGATCTTCTTCGGCGGGTACTTCTTGAAGGTAGCGGCATGGGCGCCCATCTCGGCCCCCAGCGACGCGAGCCAGGCGTTCATGCGATGGCCGACAGGCAGTTCCTCCTTCGGGTCGATGTACAGGTTGAACAACCACGGTGCGGTGCCGGTGTCCTGCACCGTCGCCATGTCGATGTGCATGAAGGTGCTGTGCGGCAGGATGACCTTGACGTGCTCCTTGTACTCGCGCATGCGCACCGCCATGAGGTCGCTCTTGAACCAGAAGAACACGCACTCGCGTTTGCCCTCGCCTTCATCGTGCAGCAGGAACGAGGTCTGGTTCACGCCGTCTATGTACCGGTCCGTCGGCAGGCGGGCGTCGGCGCCGGCCAGATGCACGGCGGTGTTGAACAGGTCCATCAGGTCGAACACGTCGTCGCTGACGCGGCCGGGCTTGATCATGCCCTTCCAGTAGGCGATGCCCGGGACGCGCACGCCGCCCTCCCAGGTGGTGCCCTTCCCGCCGCGGAACGGCGTGTAGCCGGAATCGGGCCACCCATCCATCTGCGGGCCATTGTCAGAGGTGACGAAGACCAGGGTGTTTTCCAGCACGCCGGCCTCTTCGAGGGCCTTGACGATCAGGCCGATCTCCGTGTCCACCTCCAACACCGCATCTTTGTAGGGGTACTTGCTCGCGCTGCGGCCCTTGAAGTCGGGGTGCGCGTAGTTGTCGGTATGGACCTTCATGAAGGCGTGCTCCAGGAAGAAGGGCTTGTTGCTCTTCGCAAGCTCCTTGATCTTGTTGACGCTGAAGTTGGTCAGCACCATGTCGGCACGGGCCATGTCCTCGGTGCTCTTGATGACCGAGATTTCGGCCAGCCGGCCGTCCTTGAAGCCATGGACCAAGGCATGGTCCTCGCCCAGTTCCAGGTAGCGGGCAAACTTGTCCTTGTCCAGCACCAGGTCGGGGTAGCGAGCCGGGTCCACGGCCTGCGAGGTCTCTTTCTGCGCGCCGTAGTAGCCGTAGTACTCGTCGAAGCCGACTTCGTACGGCCGCATGCCGTTGGCCGAGCCGATGTGCCACTTGCCGACCAGCAGCGTGTTGTAGCCAGCCTCGCCCAGGATCTTCGGCAGGCTGGTCTCGCCTTCCCATGGATTCACCGTGAGCTTGTCGCCAGCCAGGATCGGCCGCGTCAGACCGGTGCGCACCGGCAAGCGCCCGGTGAGCATCGCCGAGCGCGTGGGCGTGCAGGTGTTCTGCGCATACGCGGAAGTGAGGCGCAGGCCTGCGGCCGCGAGCTTGTCCATCTGGGGCGTTTCGGCACCGACAGCCTTGCCACCACCGTAGCTGCCGGGGTCGCCGTAGCCCATGTCATCGACCAGCAGCCAGACGATGTTCGGCTTCTTGCCCGACTTGGCCTTCAGCGCGGCCAACTTGGCGGCAACGGCTTGGTCCTGCTCGGGGCGCGGGATCGCGGGTTCGAGCGTGTCGAGCACGCGCACCGAGCGGTTCAGCGTCGATGCCTGGGCGTGCGCGCTGCCCGTGGCGGCCAGTGCCCACAACAGACAGGCCATTGTCAGGAGTCTTGATGTCATGGCGGACCTCATGCCGTTGGGAGTGGGATTCAATGCCGGTGCATTGCAGTCAGAACTTGTAGACCATCTTCAGCCACAGGTAGTCGCCGTTCAGGCGGTTCTGGGTGTCCAGCTCCGCGAGCCACTTGAATTCGAA
>JAEMQF010000406.1 GCA_022758925.1 Burkholderiales bacterium
CATGGCCACGCCACGCGGCAAGTTCCCGCACCTCAAACGCGCGGGCGATTTCCTGTTCGTCTCGGGAACGAGTTCGCGCCGGCCCGACAACAGCATTGCCGGCGCCAGCGTCGATGCGATGGGAGTCACGAGCCTGGACATCCGGGCGCAGACGCGTGCCGTGATCGAGAACATCCGCGGCATCCTGCAAAGCGCGGGGGCCGGGTTGACCGACCTTGTCGAAGTGCAGACCTTCCTCGTCAGCATGAACGACTTCGGCGGCTACAACGAAGTCTGGGCCGAGTTCTTCGGCTTCGACGGCCCGACCCGCACCACGGTGGCGGTGCATCAGTTGCCGCATCCGCACCTGCTGATTGAAATCAGGGCGGTCGCCTACAAGCCCGTGCAACGGGCGGACGCAGGTGGGCTCACAACATGATCGACATGCACTCGCATTTCTTCCCGCCGATCACGCGCGAGCTGGCGGCTGCAACGGACCGCGAGCGCGCGCCCTGGCTCGCGGTGGCGCAAGGTGCCGACAGCGGCCACATCATGCTTGGCGACAAAACGTTCCGGCCAGTAGGGCGCGCGCTGTGGGACGCCGATTTCCGCGTCGCTGAGCTGGACAGTCTGGGGGTGCAGACGCAGATCGTCTGTGCCACGCCGGTGATGTTCGGTGATGCCTGGGAGGCGGCGCGCGCTGCCGATTGGGCGCAGCGCATGAACGAGCAGGCGCTGATCTTCTGCGCAAGACACCCGGGCCGCCTGAAGGCGCTGGCACAGGTGCCGCTGCAAGACTTGAACCTGGCCTGCGCCGAAGCCTCGCGTGCCATGCGCGCCGGCTGCGTCGGGGTGCAGATCGGCAATCATCTCGGCGACAAGGACCTCGACGACCCACAGCTCGTCGACTTTCTGATCCATTGCGCCGAGAACAAGATTGCGTTGCTGGTGCACCCGTGGGACATGATGGGCGGCAAGCGCATGCGCAAGTGGATGCTGCCGTGGCTGGTGGCGATGCCGGCCGAAACCCAACTCGGCATGCTGTCGCTGATTCTCTCGGGCGCGCTCGAGCGCATTCCCGATTCGCTGAAGATCTGTTTCGCACATGGCGGCGGGTCGTTTGCGTTCTTGCTTGGGCGCGTCGACAACGCGTGGAAGCAGCGCGACATCGTGCGCCAGGACTGCCCGCGATTGCCGTCGAGTTATGCGCGGCGTTTTTTTGTCGACAGCGCCGTGTTCGACCCCGGCGCGCTGCGCCTGCTGGCCGAGGTGATGGGGGTCGAGCGCATCATGCTCGGCTCGGACTACCCGTTCCCGCTGGGCGAGCAGCGCATCGGCCAACTCGTGCGCGACGCGCAAATGTTCTCGGCCGCTGACCGGCAACGCATGTTGCGCGGCAACGCCGAGGCATTCTTCGCGCTCTGACATTGTGGCCAGCGCGCCGCCCTCTGCCGCCACCTGGCGCAGCCTCGACGCCTCGGCAAGAGAGCGCGAGTATTCGCCGAGCTCGGTGATCGGCGGCGACTACCAGCCCTTCATCCAGGCTTACGCGCAGCGCAGCGCCGCGGCGCGTCTTGCCACCCCTGGCAAGCTCGATCTGCGCTATGGCGGTGCGGATGCGCAATGCCTGGACCTCTTCATCCCGAGCCCGCCCGATGCCGGCCAAGCGGCGCAACTGCCGCCGCTGTTGCTGTTGATTCACGGTGGCTATTGGCAGGAACTGTCGAAGAATGAGTCGAGCTTTGGCGCGACGCAATGCGTGAACCAGGGCATCGCTTTCGCCGCGCTCGACTACCCGCTCGCGCCGCAAGCGACCTTGGCACAGATCGTCGCGTCATGCCGCGCGGCGCTGGCGTGGCTGCACGCGAATGCAGCGACGCTGGGATTCGATCCGCAGCGCATCGTCGTCGCCGGCAGTTCGGCGGGTGCGCAGCTCGCGGCGATGACGGCATTGGCGCGTGACAATGCGCTGCCGGGGAGGGCGGCGCTAGCCGGCACCGCATGCGTCAGCGCCGTGGTCCTCGTTTCGGGAATCTACGAACTCGAGCCGCTGCTGGGCACGTCGATCAACACCGCCCTGGGGCTGACGCAGCAAACCGCGCGCGCGCTCAGCCCGGCGTTGCACGAACTGAAAGGCTTCCCACCCAGCATCGTGTGTTGGGGTGAAGTCGAGACCGCGGAATTCAAACGCCAGAGCCGAGATTTCGCAGCGCGGCTCGCGCAAGCGGGCAGCGCCTGCAGCGTGTTCGAGCTCGCGCAGCGCAACCACTTCGACATCATTCTCGACCTGGCTGACCCGGCCACCGCGCTCGGCCGGGCCGTCGCGAATCTGATACGGTCTACTTCAGCGGCCAGTTCAGCGGCAAGCAACGAGTGGCAGCGAGAAGCGTGATGCCGAGCTACAAACCCCAGATCCCGAAAATCGTCGACCCATCCGGAGTAAGCCCAGGCCTGCAGGCCAGGCCCATGCCCGTCACCAGCGATCAGAGCCGCGCCTACACGGCGCAGACCACCGGCGGCAAGCCCATGGTCGACTTTGAAGGGACGAGCAACCCCTACGTCGACTACCAGAGCATCGACCTGCTGCTGTCGCTGCAGCACCCGCGTAGCGAGGGCTACGACGAGATGTGTTTCTTCGTGATGGGCCAGGTCAAGGAGCTGTTGTTCAAGGCACTGCACTTCGAGCTCTACAACGCACAGCAGCAGATACGCGCCGATGCCGTGGACAACGCGCTCGAAATCCTGGTGCGGGCCAAGGCCTTGGTCCAGTACATCGGCGACTCGTGGAACGTGCTGTCGACCATCAGCCCGGCCGGCTTCAACCAGTTCCGCGACACGCTCGGCACGGCTTCGGGCCAACTCTCGTTCATGTACCGCCATGTCGAGTTCATTCTCGGCAACAAGAATGCGCGGCTGGCGAGTGCGTTTCGCAACATGCCGCATGTCTGGCCTGCGCTGCAAAGCGCACTCACGTCGCCAAGCCTGTACGACGACGTGATCGCATTCCTGGGCCGCAAAGGCCTGGCCATCGACACCGGCGCGCTGCAGCGCGACTGGTCGCAGGCCTATGTCCCCAATCCGTCGGTGGAGCAGGCGTGGATGCAGGTCTATGCCAATCCTGTGCCGGGCAATGCGCTGTATCGCCTGGGTGAATCGCTGATCGCGCTCGCGGACCAGTTGTCGCAATACCGCTGGCGCCACTTCGTCTCGGTGCAGCGCATCATCGGCATGAAGCCCGGCACCGGCGGCTCGGCCGGAGTCGGCTGGTTGCAGCATGTCACCGAGCACCGCTTTTTCCCGGAGCTGTGGGCTATCCGCACGTCGTTTTGATGGGCCGATCGCGTTTCGCGCGGTGCTGGGCGCAGCACTTCGCGAGGTTCATGCTGACAGGTCACGGGCCAGCAGGATGGCCTGGTCCCTGGGCATGCCGGCCTTGGCCAGCGCGTCAGCCTGGGTGCGGACCTCTTCCTCGTAGCAGTCGCTGATGCGCTTGTAGAACGGCAGCGCAAAGACATAGCCGCGAAACTCCGAGTGGTCGGCATTGCCGCGCAGGATGTCGGCTGCCTCGTCGAGGTAGGTTTCAAGCTCGCCCTGGGTCATGCGCCGCGTGGGGCGGATGATGATCGGCGTCTCGAGCTTGGTCAGCAGTTCTTGCAGATTCATGGGTTCTCGTTCACTTCGGATAGCCGATTCGCCCAGGGCACGGCCATCCCTGTTTGTTCTTGTGTGGGTTCAACGTGGAGTCGTAGGTGCTGCGCTTGAAGGTCTTGCCGCAGACGGTGCAGGCAACTGTGTACGACAAGCCGAAGCCGCGCGCCGGCTTGGGTAACGGCGCGCTCCTTGATGCGGGCGTGCCGATCAACCTGTCAAATCTCGGAGGCGCTACGGGTGCCGACGGTGTAGGGGTGATGAACCGGCGGTTGGACCGGGGTCAGAACGAGGATTTCGTCGGCCGCCAGATCCAGCTTGATTCTTGGTGGATCGCCGGTGCGGCCGAGCGGGCCGCGATAGCCCACTCGGCCCTGGGCTGACATGCTGCCTCGCGGATTGGTGAAGACCTCGAACTTGCGCGCTTCAGGCGGGAGCTGCAGGCCGCAGGCGTCGTAGACCCATTCACCGATCTCCTCGAAGACCTGAGCGAGAAAGGCCTCGTCAAGGTGAGCGTCGTCCTGCAACGTGAAGTCGAGATCTTCAGAAAACCTGTAGGTCTCGAAGAAACACTTCTTCAGGCAGGTGCCGCCCTTGAAGACCCAGCGCGGGCCAATCTCGGGATGCGCTGCAATCCCGGCCAGGAACCAGCCCAGCGCATAGTCCTTCTCGACGACATGGGCCTGCAGTTGCAGCTCGGCTGCGAGGGCCATGATCTCCTGCTTGGGGATCACGCGCGCGCCTTCCCGGAGGACCTTTGCGCTGCGCGCTCCGGTGTGGCCCTTGGGAGTGGCCTGGAGGCCCCACGCAGTTCCCCATCTGGCACCCAGACTCGCCATGTCGTCACAAGTCGATCTGCGGGCAACGCAGGGTCGAGCTTTGCGTAGCCCGCCGTGAGGTGTGCTCGACAAGCCTCGGTAAGCGCCACCTGGTCGGGATGTTCGCGTTGCAGCAGAAACCCGAGCCGCTTGTAGACAGCACCGCTGCCGATTTTGGCCGCGTAGTCGCCGAGCTTGGCCGCCTCCTTGGGTTGATCCTGAAAGAGCGCCCCCAGCATCTCGGCCACGTGGCGAATGCCGCCACCGAGCGCGGGGTCGGCCAGCATGTCAATGAGGGTGCGGGCCGGGTTCGATACCTGGACGCGCGTGCCACCGCGCCAGACTGTCTTCAGGCCGATGAACCGCGCTGGTGCCACCGTGTGCAGCTCGAAGCGTGCCTTGCGCAACACAAGCTGCCGCTCGCGTGGGCGTGTGGTGGTCATCACGCAGATCGAACGAAAGAGTTGCTCGGTGAGCCCCCAATGCTCGGCGGCGGACCGTCCGCCGATGTAGCAAGGCGCGAACATGGCCGCAGCGACAGGCCAGGCATCATCCAATGCGATGTCGGCCGACTCGGACTCGATGGGCACAGGGACGTAAGCGCCCCGACGAACTCGCGCCAGCCAACCCGATCGTGACCAGGCGGCGAGCCTGCGGGCAGCCATTGCGGGCGTCAGCCCGAGGGCGGCGGCGGCATGACTCGGCGTCACGATCGGCGGGCTGCCGCGCAGCAGTCTGCTCAGCTGGCTGCGCGAAGTCGCACTCAAACCGGTTGGCCTCATGCGCTACATCTTAAGCGAGTTAATGTGACGCCTGTGACACTTGTCTTCGCCTCGAATATAGTTTTTTGGTTGTCGCGATCCGGGACTGAGGCCTCGGCTTCCCGGGACGGCTCGAGAATCCGCCGGCCGCTCCGATGCCGCGCTACTTCACACGGCGCAGCAGGGCTCGTCCGCAGCCCCGGCACTTCCCGACGCCACGGCACGATCGACCTGTCCCCTTGTCCGGCATCTCGAGAGCAGGCGTGCCGTCACCGCCAGCGGTGCGTAAGGCAGCACCAGCGCCACGCCAACCAACAACGTCGCCCAAGCCGACATTGCCAAGGCGCTCACGCCCTGCCTGCAGCAGCGGCCGCGCGCCGCGTCAACGCTGAAGGCCGAGATCGTCCCAGAGGAACTGATAGGAGACTTGGGCCCGCCCCTGTTGGGCCGCCATGTGCGCTTCACCGTCCTGGTAGCTGCGCAGCAAGCCCTTGACACGCTCCAGGCCGGTGGCGTTGCCGATGGCTTGGCGCGGCGTCTGGCCGTTCAGGGCCGGGATCGGCTCGTCGGCCCAATGCGCATAGTTGCGCTTGATGACGCCCGCGATGGCGTCCGCCAACGCCCCAGGGTCCAGACCCTGGGGCAAGCCAGAGCCACGGCTCGTCGGGGCCTTCGAAGGGTCCGCGTTCGACAGCAAGCCCTTTGGGTCGGAGACCTCTCGCAGCTGAAACTTGACCGAGGCGCCGGCCAGCGCCTCGAACCACGGGCGACCCTGCTCCGCCAGGCCCGCCGTCTTGTAGAGCAGCGACACGCGCCGGCCACCGGGCTCGCGGGCAATCGTCGCTTGCGACCGGGTCTGCCCGTCTGCGCATTCCATCAGTCGCTCCCAGCTGCCGTCTTGCTCGCTGGTCACGTCGGACTGCGCCGCCAATGCGGTTTGCAGCGCGGTCCAGGACTGCACCTTGTAATGGTCGGTGGTGAACAGCAGGGGCTCACCCGTGTGGCTGTACACGAAGCTGGGCAACGGCGTCGGCCGCAGGTACTGCGCCAACCAGGCCTTGATGATCAACGGGCTCATCGTCAGCACGTTGGCTTCCCCGGACCGACTGGGCTGCGTCAGGAACTCGCGCAACTCTTCCTGCATGGAACGCCCGCTCAGGATCGAGAACGCATAGACCGCGCCCGAGAGCTGGTGTCCGCCGGCCACTGCCATCACGCGTGCGCCGATCAGCATGCCCGGCCGCATCGACCGGCTGCCCTCGCGCTCGGTGACGACGATCGGCGCCTCAGCGTCGTCGAGCGCATCGCACAGCGTGACGCCGGTGCCGGGCACGACGTCAGTCACGTCGTAAAGCCGCAGTGGCCGCTGCGCGAGCTGCGCGAGCCATGCGCGCTGGCCCACCGACAGCAGGGGCCCGCCGCTCCCAAGCAAGAGATCGGCCACGCGCTGCGTCCCATGCTTGACCTTGAGGTCACCCTCGGCCAGCAAGCACTCGGTCAGGTTGAGTTGGAGTTGCTGCCACAAGGCGTCGTCGATGCCGGCCATGGCCTCACGCACCGCGTCGTCAGCGTCGTCGTCGAAGCCGCCGAAGGCCGCGCCGTCGATCTCCTTTTCGAGTGCCGCGGCAAAGGCTTTTCGATGGTGCTGAGCCAGCCAGGTCACCGCGCGCTCGACCGCACCTTCGTGCGAATCGGCCGACGGCGTTGTCGGTGCCTCGGGCTTGCCGCAGCACTGCTTGTACTTCTTGCCGCTGCCGCATGGGCACGGGTCGTTGCGGCCCGGTTTTTGTGTCATCTCACTGCGCAATGAAGCATCGTCGAACCCGCATTCTCGCAGTCGCGTTCACGACCAGCATGCGCGATGTGTTGCACCCGGCCCTTGGCGACCAATCGGTCGAGTTGGCACGTGACCGTGGGCTGCGGCGCGAGCACGAGTTGCGCCAGGCGGCCCACCGGCAAGCGCCGCCCGGATTCGCCGCTCGTGGGCCCGCACGAGGCAGGCCGCGGGCGCGCACCAGCGCGTGGAAGTCGTCGGAAATCAACTTGCTCGCCTGCGCCAACAGCGCCGCGAGACAGGCCTCGACAAATCGCTCGCACGCCATCTCCTGTTGCCCCCGGCGCGGCCGGCGCGAGCGCTGAGAAACCACACTTGACCGATGCAAATGCATGGGTTTGAATCGTCCCCATGCGCAAACCTCAAAGCCCCTCGCTCTCCCGCAATGGCTGAACGCTCGTTCGCCGAGGAAGTCAAGAAGCTGCGCCTGGGCGAAGGCGAGGTGTTCCGGGGCGAGGGCATCCTGGCCGTGACCAAGGCGCTGCTCGAGTCCGGCGTGGCCTATGTCTGCGGCTACCAGGGGGCGCCGATCTCGCACCTGATGGACGTGCTGGCCGACGAGCAGGACATCCTCGCCGAACACGGCATCCGCTTCGAGAACAGCGCGAGCGAAGCGACCGCAGCGGCGACCCTCGCCGCGAGCGTGAACTACCCGCTGCGCGGCGCGGCGACCTTCAAGAGCACGGTCGGGACGAACGTCGCGAGCGATGCGCTCGCGAATCTCGCCTCGGGCGGCGTGACGGGCGGCGCGCTCATCATCGTCGGCGAAGATTACGGCGAAGGCAGCTCGATCATGCAGGAGCGCGGCCACGCGTTCGCGATGAAGTCGCAGATCTGGCTGCTCGACCCGCGGCCGAACCTGCCTTCGATCGTCGCCGCAGTGAAAACCGGCTTCGAACTGAGCGAAGCGAGCCACACGCCGGTGATGCTGCAACTGCGAATTCGCGCCTGCCATGTGCACGGCCAGTTCATCGCCAGCAACAATCGGCGCTCGCCCTACACGCTGCGCGAGGCGATGCAACACCCGCGGCGCGACACCAGCCGCATCGTGCTGCCGCCGGCGAGCTTCGCGCATGAAAAAGAGAAAGTGCAGCAGCGCTGGCCGGCGGCAGTGAAGTTCATCCAGGAGCGCGCGCTCAACGAGTTCTTCGCCGACGCCGCCGACGACATCGGCATCATCGTCCAGGGCGGCAACTACAACACGCTGCTGCGCGTGCTCGAACGCCATGAAGTGGCCGACGTCTTCGGCCACTCGCGCCTGCCGCTGTACGTGATGAACGTCGCCTACCCCGTGATCGACGCCGAGGTGCTGCGCTTTTGCGCCGGCAAGCGCGCGGTGCTGATGGTGGAAGAGGGCCAGCCCAATTTCATCGAACAAAACATCGCGAGCATCCTGCGCCAGGGCAACGTGCAGACCGCGCTGCACGGCAAAGACATGTTGCCGATGGCCGGGGAATACACCGCGGCCGAACTGCACCAGGGCGTCGGCGAGTTCCTGCGGCGCTATGGCAGGCTGGGGCCCAGTGCTCCAGCCGTGGCACCCGGGCCGAATGCTCCCGCCGCGGCGCCCGGGCCGGCCGCGGCGGGCGGCCTCAAACCGCTGGCCGACATCGTGCACCCGCGCCCGCCGGGCTTTTGCACCGGCTGCCCCGAGCGCCCGATCTTCACCGCGATGAAACTGCTCGAACGCGAGATCGGCGAGCACCATGTCTCGGCCGATATCGGCTGCCATCTGTTTTCGATCCTGCCGCCGTTCAACCTCGGCAATACGACGATGGGTTACGGCCTGGGAACGGCCGGCGCTTCGGCGATGAATGCGCCGGGCGGACCCCGGGCCGCGAATGAGCCGCTGGGAAAACGCGTCATCAGCGTCATGGGCGACGGCGGCTTCTGGCACAACGGCCTGACGAGCGGCATCGCGCACGCCGTGTTCAACCGCTCCGACAACCTGACCGTGATCGTCGACAACAGCTACACCTCGGCCACCGGCGGGCAGGACATCCTGTCTTCGGCGGCGCCGAACCCGACGCGCAGCACCGGGCACCGCATCGAACAAGCGGTGCGCGGCGTGGGTGTCGAGTGGGTGCGCACGATCGAACACACCTACGATCTGGCGGCGATGAAGGCGGCGCTGAAAGACGCGCTGACGACCACCGAGCGCGGCCCGAAGGTCGTGCTCGCGCGCAGCGAATGCATGCTCAACAAGCAGCGGCGCGAGAAACCTGTGCTGCGCGCGGCCGTCGCCAGCGGCAAGCGAATGGTGCGCGAACGATTCGGCATCGATGCCGACACCTGCACCGGCGACCACTCGTGCATTCGTCTGTCGGGCTGTCCGTCGCTCTCGATCAAGAGCAACCCCGACCCGCTGCGCACCGACCCGGTCGCCACCGTGCTCGACTCATGCGTCGGCTGTGGCCTGTGCGGCGAGGTCGCGCACGCGGCCGTGCTCTGCCCGTCGTTCTACAAGGCACAGATCGTGAGCAACCCGAATCCGTGGGACCGCTTGCGCGAACGCTTGCGCCGCAGCGTGATCGGGTGGCTGCAAGCGCGCTCGGCGGCGCGGCGCGCGCGCTTCGCGTTCTAGTTCTGCTTCATGGCGACGCCACAACCGATCAAGATCGCGATCCTCGCCATGGGTGGCGAGGGCGGTGGCGTGCTTGCCGACTGGATTGTTGCCCTGGGCGAAGACAACGGCCAGATCGCGCAGACGACGTCGGTGCCCGGAGTCGCGCAGCGCACCGGCGCGACGATCTATTACGTCGAACTGTTTGCGCGCGCCGCGGCGCAAGCGGCAGGCGCGGCGCCGGTGCTGGCGCTGATGCCTCTGCCCGGCGACGTCGATGTCGTGCTCGCCTCGGAATTGATGGAAGCCGGCCGCGCCGTGCAGCGCGGCCTCGTCACGCCGCAGCGCACGACATTGATCGCATCGACGCACCGCGTCTACGCCGTATCGGAAAAGATGGCGATGGGCGACGGCCGCAGCAGCAGCGCGGCGTTGCTTGCCCAGGCAAAAGCCGCGGCGCAGCGTTTCATCGGCTTTGACATGGCGCAGGCGGCTGATGAGAGCCAGAGCGTCATCAGCGCCGTCTTGTTCGGTGCGCTTGCCGGCGCCGGTGTGTTGCCGTTCGACCGCGCGCAATTCGAAGCGACGATCGAGCGCGGCGGCGTGGGTGTGAAATCGAGCCTGGCGGCGTTTGCCGCGGCATTCGAGCGCGCGGCACGCGAGGTGCAGGCTGCGCTTGGTCGGCCCGTTGCACACGTTTCGCAGGTTTCGCAGGTTTCGCAGGTTGCACACGCAGCACACGTTGCGCAGACTGCGCGCGCTGCGGACGCTGCGGACGCTGCGGACTCTGCGGACCCAGCGCACGCTGCGCACGCTGGACCTGCGCCGCACGAAGAAGTGAGCGCACCCGACGCACCCGGCGCACCCGGCGCACCCGGCTTGCCGGCAGCCATTCCCGCGCAGAAGCTGCCACGCGCGGCGCACCCGCAAGTGCAGGCCTTGCTCGACGCTGCCGGCAGCAGCTTCAGCGGAGCAACCATGAACATCGTGATCGAAGGCTTGCGCCGCCTCGTCGACTACCAGGACCCGGCCTATGCCGCGCTGTACCTGGAGCGGCTTGGCGCGGTGCGCGCGATCGCGATCGCGAGCGCGCAGGGCGCCGATTCGACGCTGCTGATGCAGGAGACGGCGCGCTACCTTGCGCTGTGGATGTCGTACGAAGACACGATCCGCGTCGCCGACCTGAAGACCCGCGATTCGCGCTTTGCGCGCGTGCGCGGCGAGGTTCGCGCTGAAGCCGGCCAGGTGCTCGCGATCAACGAATACCTGCATCCGCGCCTGCAGGAAATTGCCGACACGCTGCCGGCGCGATTCGGGCGCTGGTTGCTTGCGTCGCGCCTGCCGCGGCGCCTGGTCGAACGCGCGGCGTGCAAGGGGCGGGTGGTTCAAACCAGTTCGCTGCGCGGCTACATGCTGCTCTCGGCTGTCGCCGGGCTGCGGCGCTGGCGGCGCGCCACGTTGCGCTTCGGGCACGAACAGGCACGCATCGAAGAATGGCTTGCCGACATCCGCGACGCCGCGGCCACCGATCTGCCTCTCGGCACTGAAATCGCGCGTTGCCAGCGCCTGGTCAAGGGCTACGGCGATACCCACGAACGCGGCCTGCGCAACTTCGCCACGCTGCGCGGCACCTGGACCCAGGGCCAGCGGCGCGTGCCGGCGAACACCCTGGCCACGCTGCGCGAAGCGGCGCTGGCCGATGAGCAGGGGCTGGCATTGCGCGCCGCGATGCAAGGCCTCGGCCTGGAATGACAGGCGCGCCAAGCATGAGCCCGCACAGCCACTCCGGGCGCTACCGTGGTGCGCCGGATCGAATATCACGGAAGCGTCAAGCATGAGCCCGCACAGCCACTCCAGCCAATACAGCCACTACCGCGGTGCGCCCGATCGAATCGCGGCGCTGGTTCGCGACACTGAAATCCACAAGCACTGCTACATCGACGACGAGGTGTTCGCGCTCGAGATGGAACACCTGTTCGCCAACACCTGGGTCTATGTCGGGCACGCGAGCCAGATACCGAACGCGGGCGACTTCTACAGCACGACGCTGGGCGACCAGCCGGTCGTGATGGTGCGCCACAGCGACGCCAGCGTGCGCGTGCTGCACAACCGCTGCGCGCACAAGGGGGTGCAGGTCGCGCCCGAGGGCAGCGGCAACACCGGCAAGTTCTTCCGCTGCCCGTATCACGCCTGGACCTACAACACCGACGGCTCGCTGCTGAACACGCCGTTGCGCCAGGGCTATGCGAACACCGGTTTCGAGCAATGCGAAGCGAGCCGCGGCATGGCGGTGGTGGGGGCGACGCATGTCTATCGCGACTTCATCTTCTGCCGTCTCAAGCCGCAGGGCATCGGTTTCGATGAATTCTTTGGCGAGTCCTTGTCCACGCTCGACAACATGGTCGATCGCTCGCCGCAGGGCAGGCTCGAAGTCGCCGGCGGCGTGATGCGCTACATGCACCGCTGCAACTGGAAGATGCTGGTGGACAACCAGACCGACACCTGCCACCCGATGGTGGCGCATCAATCGTCGGCGGGCACGGCGCTGCGGGTGTGGCAGGAAGCGCCCGCCGGAACGCCGAAGCCGATGGCGGTGGAGCTGTTCGCGCCCTTCGTCAACCCCTACGAGTTCTTCGAGAAGATGGGAATCCGCGTCTGGAGCAACGGCCACGGCCACACCGGAGTCGCCGATTCGATCCACGCCGCGTATTCGCCCGCGCCCGGTTATGGCGAGGCCATGGTTGCCGCCTACGGCGAAGAGCGGGCGAAACAAATCCTGGGCGAAGTGCGCCACAACACGATCTACTTTCCCAACATCATGGTGAAGGGGCCGATCCAGATGTTGCGGCGCTTCTTGCCGATCGCCGCCGACCGCACGCTCGTCGAGTCATGGACCTTCCGTCTGGTCGGCGCGCCCGACCTGCTGCTCGAGCGCACGCTGATGTACAACCGGCTCGTCAACGCGCCGACCTCGGTCGTCGGCCATGACGATCTGGAGGTGTATGAGCGTGCGCAGCGTGCGCTGCATTCGCGCGGCCGCGACTGGGTGAACGTCGGCCGGCTCTATGACGCTGCCGAGCACGGCCAGGTGAACGTGGCGACGAACGGCACGAACGAATGGCAGATGCGCAACCAGATGCGCGCCTGGGTGCACTTCATGACGGCGTCGATGCAGCAGGGAGTCGCGGCATGACGGACCAGGCCTTGATCCACTTCGTGCTCGCCGAGGCGCGGCTGCTCGATGAGTTGCGCTTTGACGACTGGTTGAACCTGTTCACCGAAGACGGCATGTACTGGATGCCGCTCGCCCATGGCCAGACCGATCCGAAGCTGCACGCCTCGCTGATGTACGAAGACAAGCTGCTGCTCAGGATCCGTGTCGAACGCCTGGGCGGGGCGCGCACCTTTTCGCAGCAGCCGCGCAGCCGCTGCCACCACTTGCTGCAGCAGCCCACGGTCGAGTCGCGCGACGAGGCCGGCGGCGTCTACACCACGCGCACTGCGTTTCACTATGTCGAGACGCGCATCGACGAACAGACGCTCTACGCCGGCTGGGCCACGCACACGCTGCTCGATTCCGCTGCCGGCCTGCGCATCAAACTCAAGCGCGTCGACCTCGTGAACTGCGACGCTGCGTTCGGCAGCATGCAGCTCTTCATGTAGGGCGGGCAGTGACTCGATTGCTTGGCGCATCCAGCAATGACGGCGCGCAAGGCACTGCCCACAGCAGCAGCATGCCAGACACTGTCGCCGCCGCCTTCGCCGCCAGCGCCGCACGCTGGCCGGACCGGCCGTTCGTCGCCGTGCTGCCGGAAACCGCCGCGGCTTACGCCATCCCGGCCGGCGAGTTGAGCTACGCGCAGGCGCAGGAGATCATCGCCGAGTTGCGCCGCGCCTATGTCGAGGGGGGCTACGGCCACGGCCACCGCGTCGGGCTGCTGCTCGACAACCGCCCGGCCTTCTTTCTGCATTGGCTTGCGCTCAACGCGCTGGGCGTGTCGGTCGTGCCGATCAGTTCCGACCTGCGCGCCGCCGAGTTGGAATACCTGATCGGCCACTCCGAAGTCGCGCTGGTGGTGGCCACGCCGCAGCGCCACGCCGGCCTCCGCAGCGCGGCGCAGGCAGCGCACCGGCAACTTGGCCTGGTGGCTGATGGCGCCACGCCGCCGGCGGCACCGCGCAAGCTGCCGCTGGCCGGCACGGCACCGAATGAACTGAGCGAATGCGCGCTGCTCTACACCTCGGGAACGACGGGCAGGCCCAAGGGCTGCATCCTGCCGAACCGCTATTTCCTGCGCGCCGGCCGCTGGTATGCGGGCGCCGGTGGCTTGTGCACGTTGCGCCCGGGCATCGAGCGATTGCTCACGCCGCTGCCGCTGGTGCACATGAATGCGATGGCGTTCTCGACCCTCGCGATGCTGCTCACCGGCGGCTGCCTGGTGCTGGTCGACCGCTTCCACCCGGGCACCTGGTGGGCCAGCGTGCGTGAGTCGCGCGCCACGGCCGTGCACTACCTCGGTGTGATGCCGTCGATGTTGATGAAGGCGGCGCCGAGCCCGGACGATGCGAGCCACGGCGTGCGTTTCGGCTTCGGCGCCGGCGTCGACAAGGCGCTGCACGCAGGATTCGAGGCGCGCTTCGGCTTTCCGCTGCTGGAGGCCTGGGCCATGACCGAAACCGGGGCCGGCGCCGTGATCATGGCCAACGCCGAGCCGCGCTGCGTGGGCACGAACTGCTTCGGCCGTGAGACGGGCGATGTGCGCGTGCGCGTGGTTGGCGACGACGGCGACGACGGCGAAGAGGCCGGCGTCGGCCAACCCGGCGAGTTGTGGGTGCGCAGCGCCGGTGCCGACCCCCGCGACGGGTTCTTCGCCGGCTACCTGAAGGACGAAGCGGCCACGCATGAAGCCTGGGCCCAGGGCTGGTTTCACACCGGCGACATCGTCAGCCGCGATGCGCAGGGCCTGCTGCATTTCATCGACCGGCGCAAGAACGTGATTCGGCGCAGCGGCGAGAACATCTCGGCGGTGGAAGTGGAAAGTGTCTTGAACCAGACTCCCGAAGTCAAAGCCTGCGCCGTCGCCGCCACGCCCGATGCGCTGCGCGGCGATGAAGTGCTGGCCTGCATCGTCACCCACGAGCGCGTCGCCCCGGACCGGCGCGACGCGCTCGCGCGGCGCATCGTGCAGCACGCACTCGCGCAGTTGGCCTACTTCAAGGCGCCGGGCTACGTCGCCTTCGTCGACGAGCTGCCGCTGACCGCGTCCCAAAAAATCCAGCGTGGCGAATTGAAGGCGCTGGCACTCGCGCTGCCGGGCCAGCCGCACTGCATCGATACTCGTGCCATGAAGAAGCGGCAAGAGACGGCATGAGGCGATTGGATTTGCCGCAGCGCCCTGTGCCTGGCTGTGGTTGCGCTTGCAGCGCGAACCGCGAGCCGCGGGCCAATGCCGCGCGCGCCCCGAGATCAGCGCGCGGCGTTCGACTTTGCGCGCGTTCCCACCAGGCGAAGTACGTCGCAGCGTAACCAGGATGAAACGCGCCGCATCGAGTGAGGAGCGTGGGACGTCTTTCGGCCCGTTGCAGCCGTTCGCGCGGGTCCGCTTTTGCGAGTCAAGGTTTGCGCGGCGCGGCAGGCGGTACCCGCAGGGGGCTCATGCTGTGGCGGTCTCCGCTTCGCTCCGACTCCGCTGTGGTGCTCGCCTTGGAGTCGCGCCGCAAACTCACTTCGCTCACTTCGTTCGCTACGTTCAAACAGGTGCG
>JAEMQF010000077.1 GCA_022758925.1 Burkholderiales bacterium
CTGCGTGGCGAAAAGATCAGCGCGCTGGCGATCACCGAGCCGTCGGGGGGCAGCGACGTGGCGAACCTCGAGACCACGGCGCGGCGTGACGGCGAACACTTCGTCGTCAACGGCTCGAAGATGTTCATCACCTCGGGCGTGCGTGCCGATTTCTACAGCGTTGCGGTGCGCACCGGCGGCGCCGGGCCGGGCGGCGTGTCGCTGTTGCTGGTCGAAAAAGGCACTCCGGGTTTCACCCAGACGCCGCTGCAGAAGATGGGTTGGCACAGCTCCGACACGGCGGCGCTGTTCTTCAGCGATTGCCGCGTGCCGGCACAGAACCTGATCGGCCAGGAGAACCAGGGCTTCAGCGCCGTGATGCTGAACTTCAACCGCGAGCGCATCTTCCTCGCCGCTGGGGCGAATGCCTTCGCCCGCGTCTGTCTCGACGAGGCACTGGCCTGGTCGCGCCAGCGCAAGATGTTCGGTGGCCACCTCATCGACCAGCAGGTCACGCGCCACAAACTCGCCGACATGGCGATGCGCATCGAAGCCACGCAGGCGATGCTGGAAATGCTCGCCTGGCGCGTCGAGCAGGGCGCCACGCCGGTGGGCGAAATCTGCTTGCTGAAGAACCAGGCGACGCAGACGCTCGCGTTTTGCGCGAGCGAAGCCGTGCAACTGCACGGCGGCATGGGCTACATGCGCGGTGTGACGGTGGAGCGCATCTATCGCGAAGTGAAGGTCAACGCGATCGGCGGCGGCGCCGAGGAAGTGATGCGCGATCTCGCGGCGCGGCAACTCGGGTATTGCTGATGGGCAAGGCCACATCGCCCAGGAGCCTGCCGCGCTTCGGGTCGGGCCCGAGCCAAAGCCCGACACGTTCCTAGACAGCGGGTCGCCCGAGGTTGGACCCGAATCTGAACTCGACGCTTGCCCTGGCGTTCGCATTCGCGAGTTCGCTTTGCTTCGGCCTCGCGCTGATCACCAGCCGGGTCGGCCTGCGCACGCTCGACGCGCGCTCGGGTGCCGCGATCAGCGTGCCCACTGCCACCCTGTTGTTCGTGCTGGCGGCGCCATTCGCATTCGACGGCAGCGGGTTCACGCTGCAAGCCGGGCTCGTGTTCGCCGCGGTCGGGTGGTTCTTTCCCGCGCTGGTCACGCTGTTGACGTTTCGCTCTGTTGAAGAACTCGGCCCGACTCTCACCGGCGCGGTGTCGGGAACGACGCCGCTGTTCGCCGTCCTTGCCGCGGGTCTGATCCTTGGCGAGAAGGTTCCGCCGCATGCGGCACTGGCCTGCGTCGGCATCGTGATCGGGGTCACGCTGCTGACCTGGAAACAAGACGCGGTTCGTCCGGGCTTCAACGGCTGGTCGCTGGGGTGGCCGATTGCCGGCGCGGTGTTGCGTGGCCTGGCGCAGGCCATCGCGAAGCTGGGGTTGACCCTCTGGCCGAACCCGTTTGCCGCAGGGCTGATCGGTTATCTGGTGTCCACCGGCACCGTGATCGGCGCCGACCGACTGCGGCGGTCGACACGACCCGCAGTCACGAAACATGGAGTGACGTGGTTCGGCATCACCGGCGCTCTCAACGGCAGCGCCGTGCTCCTGATGTATGCGGCGCTGAGCGAGGCCCCGGTGGCGCTCGTCGCCCCGATCGTCGCGACCTATCCGTTGACGACGGCGCTGGCCGGTGCGCTGCTGCTGCGTGAAGAGCGCGTGACGCTGCGCATGGTCGTGGGCGCTTGCATCGCGGTTGCGTCGAGCGTGACCTTGGTCGCGTTCAAAACCTAGAGGTCAGGCGTCGACACCCACTGACACCGCAGTGGCGCGCCGCATGATTTCAATTGCGCAATTTCGCAATCCTCTGGTGAGCAGCGCAGAGCGCCATCTCGATGGCCGAGAAATTGATCGCGCGGGCGAGCACTCGATCGACTCAAGTCGTCACTTCGCAAAGATTGCGGCTGTCCGGCCCCGCATCGTCGACCAGCCGGAGCCAGCCATCGAGGCATCGTCGATCGCGGCTGTATGAAGGCCGGCAACATGGCCGAGACTGGCGGCTGGCTGTGCTGAGTTGGTCAGACATCCCGACCCACTGCTGCCACTCAGCCGCGCCAATAGAATGCCGTGGACCGGTCACTCACGCAGAACACGCCCGCGCGCGCATACGACGGCAAGTTGCATTGCCCTGCTGCGGCCCCGTCGATATACTAAATTCCTACGGAGATGGCATTCCTCCGGTAACCGCCCGCGAGGGCTGATGATGCCTACCCAAGTCCCGGACGGGACGGTGTAGGTCCGCCCTGAGCGCAACGCGCCTCACGCCTCACCAGTCGCTCCGGCCACTTCGATGGAGAAGGAGCGACATGAGCGGTCTTCCAATGTTGGCGGTATTCGGCGGCGCCGGTTGCGGTGCCTTGCTGCGCTGGTGGCTGGGCGGCCTGCTGAATCCGGTCTTCCCCACC
This sequence comes from Burkholderiales bacterium, assembly GCA_022758925.1. Taxonomy (GTDB): domain Bacteria; phylum Pseudomonadota; class Gammaproteobacteria; order Burkholderiales; family Burkholderiaceae_C; genus JAEMQF01. The sequence continues at coordinate 2,444 of JAEMQF010000077.1, forward strand.
ATTCCGCTGGGCACACTGGCCGCCAACCTGATCGGCGGGCTTCTCGTCGGCGTCGCCAGTGCCTTCTTCACCCACAACACCGGCTTGGCGCCCGAGTTGCGCCTGCTGATCATCACCGGCTTCATGGGCGGGCTGACCACCTTCTCGACCTTCTCTGTCGAGGTCGTGACCTTGATCGGCCGCCAGGAGTATTGGTGGGCGATGGGCGCCGCGAGCGTGCACCTGGTCGGCTCGCTCATGCTGACCGCCGTCGGGATCCTGATTGTCAACGCACTCTTCGTCAGGGCGTGACCGAAACGCACCCAAGTCACATCGACTCCAAGGAGACCACCATGCAAGGCGTCTACCTCAAGTTCTACGTGCAGGAGAAACGCCGCCATCACGGCATCCTTGCCTACGAATGGCTGCTCGAGGCGGCCAGGAAGCAGGGCATCCACGGCGGATCGGCCTTCCGCGCCATCGCCGGCTTCGGGCGCCACGGCAAGCTGCACGAGGAGCACTTCTTCGAGCTCGCGGGCGACGTGTCGGTGGAGGTCGGCTTCGCGCTCACCGAAGAGGAAGCCCAGAAGCTTCTCGCTTACCTGGCTGGCGAGAAGCTGCGAATGTTCTACTTCAAGGTGCCGCTGGAGATGGGAGTGGTCGGAGACGAGCCGTGACGGAAACCTGGGCCCTGGCCGCGCTATGGCTCGGGCTGGCCCTGGCGGCAACGCTGCTGTCGATCTGGCTGCGCGTGGCCACTGCACTGTCGGAGATCGTCGTCGGCGCCATCGCGCAGTTGCTGATCGGCGCTTTCGTGGGCGGCGCCGCGCTCGGCGTCGGCGAGTCCTGGGTGACCTTCCTGGCCGGCACGGGCGCCATCGTGCTGACCTTCCTGGCCGGCGCCGAGCTCGACCCTCGGGTATTACGCGCCAAGTGGAAGGAAGCCTCGGCCATCGGCCTGGTCAGTTTTGCGGCGCCGTTCCTGGGCTGCACGGCGGTGGCGTATTGGGGGCTGGGCTGGTCGGTGCCGTCCAGCTGGCTGGCCGGCATCGCGATGTCGACCACCTCGGTGGCAGTGGTCTACGCCGTCATGCTCGAATTCGGCTTCAACGCCACCGACTACGGCAAGACCGTGCTGGCAGCGTGTTTCATCACCGACTTGGCCACGGTCCTGGCGCTGGGCTTCATCTTCGCGCCGTTCACGTACAAGACCGCGATCTTCTTCGCCGCCTGCGGCGTCGCGGCGATCGTGCTGCCCTGGGTCACGCCGCGGTTCTTCAAGCGCTACGGCAACCGGCCCTCCGAGCTGGAGGTCAAGTTCCTGATGTTCCAGTTGTTCGGTCTGGGCGCGCTCGCGGCCTGGGCCGACAGCGAGGCCGTGCTGCCGGCCTACCTGACCGGCATGGTGCTGGCCGGCACGGTCGGCAAGGACCATGCCCTGGTGCGGCGTCTGCGCACGCTGACCTTCGGGCTGCTGACGCCGTTCTACTTCATCCGCGCCGGTTCCCTGGTGTCCTTGCCCGCACTGGTGGCCGCGCCCACGGCCTTCATCGTGCTGCTGCTGGCCAAGATGGCGACCAAGTCGGTCGGCGTCTACCCGGTGGCACGCTGGTACGGTTCGCCGCGCAAGGAAGGTGCCTACACGACGCTGCTGATGTCCACCGGACTGACCTTCGGGACCATTTCGGCCCTGTTCGGTCTTTCGCACCAGGTCATCGATCAGGCGCAGTATTCGTATCTGGTTGCGGCCGTCATCGGCAGCGCAGTGATCCCCACGCTCATCGCCAATGCGTTCTTCCTGCCACGCCACCTGCTGCCCGAACGAGCGGAGGCGGAGAGCGCCGCCGGCGTCACTGCAGCTGCAACCGTGAGGGCCGAGCCATGATCAAGAAGATCCTCCTGGGTTACGACGGCTCTGCCAGTGCGGACAAGGCGCTGGCCTTCGCCCTCGACCTTGCAAAGCACTACAGCGCCGAGTTGCACTTTCTGGCCGTTGCCCGGCCGCCCGAGTTTGGTACCGAGGTCGAGACCGAGGCCGTGATCGAGAACTCGCGTCACCATTGCCACCGGGTGCTCGCACCCGTCAAGACCCGGCTGGCGAGCGAGACCGTGCGCACCGAGTTCCACGTCGCCGTGGGCAACCCGGCCGAACAGATGCTGCGCTACGCCGAGCAGCATGCCGTGAACCACATCGTTGTGGGCCATCGGGGCCACACTCTGTTCGCGCGCTGGCTGATCGGCTCGATCGCCCGGCAGGTGGTCGCGCACGCCCCATGCGCGGTGACCGTGGTGAGATAACCCATGCACGACAAGGACCCGGGTCGAAATCACTCCATGAAGGAGCCAGACATGACATACAGAATCCTGGTGGCCTACAACGGAACCGCGGCGGCAGATCGAGCTTTCGAGGTCGCATTGGACGCGGCACGGCGCTTCGATGCGTGCCTGCACGTACTCGCCGTGGCCAGCGCCGCGGAGGTGGAAACCCATATCATGCACGACCGGCTGCGCGTCGAATGCGCGGCCTATCTCAGGCCACTTCGCGCTCGTGGCGACGCAGCACATGTCGATGTGGAGACCGAAGTCACCGAAGGCATACCGGCCTGTGAGATCGCTGACGTCGCCCGGCGCGTCGGCGCCGAAATGATCGTGATCGGCCACCGCCAGCGCAGCCTGTTGCGGCGATGCATGGAAACCTCGGTAGCCAAGCGCGTGCTGGATCGCGCCCCCTGCATGGTCCTGGTGGCGAACCAGCGCTTCAGCCAGGCGCCAACGGCCAGTGACAGCACACGGCTATAGCCTGCGAGCGCTCATCAAGCTCATCGAAGCCATTGCCGCCGGCGAATTCGCCCACTCGAAACTCCCAACGCCGTCCCGATGCTGGTCGAGCAGGAGGCAGACTTCAGCCTGGGCAGGCGCACCCTGCCGGGGCCTGCGACAAGCACACCATCCGAGATCCGGTAAGCCTTCATCGAACGGCCCCTCTCACCCATTGCTACCTGGAGCCACTCCATGCAAACCGCCATCCAATCCGTCCACGCACGCGAAATCCTGGACTCCCGCGGCAACCCCACCGTCGAGGTCGACGGGGTGCTGGGTGGGGGTGCGAACGGCCGCGCTGCTGTGCCCTCGGGCGCGTCGACGGGTGTGCACGAGGCCGTCGAACTGCGAGACGGTGATGCCCACCGCTACGGCGGCAAGGGCGTGAAGACGGCGGTCGGCCACGTCAACGCTGAGATCGCGACTGCGCTGCAAGGGCTGGATGCGATGGACCAGGCTGCCGTCGATCGCGCCATGCTGACGCTCGACGGCAGCGTCAACAAGGGCCGGCTGGGCGCCAATGCGATCCTTGGCGTGAGCATGGCGGTGGCGCGGGCGGCCGCGGTCGCCGGCAAGTTGCCGCTCTTCCAACACCTCGGCGGCAAGGACGCATGCCGGCTGCCGGTGCCGATGTTCAACATCCTCAATGGCGGCGTGCACGCCAACTGGCAGGGCACCGACCTGCAGGAGTTCATGATCGCGCCGGTCGGCGCGCCCAGCTTCGCCGAGGCCGTGCGCTGGGGCGCCGAGATTTATCACCGGCTCAAGAGCGTGCTCAAGGACGGGGGGTACTCGACCGGCGTCGGCGACGAGGGCGGCTTCGCCCCGGCGCTGAAGCGCAACGCCGATGCGATCGAGCTGATCCTCAAGGCCATTGAAGGCGCGGGCTACCGTCCCGGCGACGACGTGGTGCTGGCGCTCGACCCGGCCTCCAGCGGCTTCTACGAGGATGGCCTGTACCACCTGCGGACCGAAGGCCGCAAGGTGAGCGCCGACGAGATGGTGACGATGTACGCTGAATGGGTGGCCCGCTACCCGATCGCAGTGCTCGAAGACGGGCTGGCCGAGGATGACTGGGCCGGATGGAAGACCCTCAACGACAAGCTGGGCAGCAAGATCGAGCTGGTGGGTGACGACCTGTTCGTCACCAACGTCGAGCACATCGCGCGCGGCATCCGTGAAGACGTGGCCAATGCGGTGCTGATCAAGCTCAACCAGATCGGCACGCTGACCGAGACGCGGGCTGCCGTCCAGATGGCCTATGACGCGCAGTGGGGCGCCATGGTGTCGCACCGCAGCGGCGAGACCGTGGACAGTTTCATCGCCGATTTCACCGTGGCACTGGGCACCGGCCATCTCAAGACGGGCGCGCCATGCCGGGGCGAGCGGGTCGAGAAGTACAACCAGCTGATGCGGATTGAGGAGGCGCTGGGCGACTCGGCGGACTATGCAGGACGCCGTGCCTTCGTCCGCTGATTGAATCCACGGGCTGGTGGTGGCGAAGCCCCGAGGGTCGCTGAAACCGGGAGTTCACATGACTTTGAGGATACCGACCATGGCCATCGCGTCGAACTGGTTCACCTGGGCACTCTTCTCGGCTGTGTTCGCCGCACTCACGGCGATCTTCGCCAAGATCGGCCTCGCAGGCGTCGACTCCGACCTGGCCACGCTCGTTCGCACGGTCGTCATCTTCGGCGTACTCAGCGCGTTCGTCTATGCGACGGGGAAGTGGTCGAATCCGTTCGAGCTGTCAGGCAAGACGTGGCTGTTTCTCGTGCTGTCCGGGCTCGCAACAGGCGCATCGTGGGTGTGCTACTTTCGCGCCCTGAAGATCGGCGATGCGTCCAAGGTCGCGCCCGTCGACAAGCTCAGCGTGCTGCTGGTCACCTTGTTTGCGGTGGCCCTTCTGGGCGAGCGTCCCTCCATGCGCGAGTGGATCGGCATCCTCATGGTCAGTGCCGGAGTCTTCGTGCTGGCGTTCAAGCGCTGACGGCCCCTGCAAGCAGCGGCTGGCGGTCTGATGCTTGATCTGCCGCCGTGGTCGACGCCCAGGGCGCGACTGCCGGCGTTGAATCCATTTGCCCCCGGGGGGTCGACATTGTCGGCCGGCCGGCACGAATGGCGCCTGATGGGTGGGTGCTGGCCCAAAGAGTCGCAGGTGCGGCGTCGGCAATGCACGAGATTGCTGGCGCCGCGGCCGCCCGAGCCGAATGTGTGCTGTCGGTCGAGAGTAGGTGTTCGACGGGGTTGACGTGACGGTCCGCCGCCAACTTGCTGTGCGCGATCGCCTTGCCGATCGCCTCGATACAGAGACGACCGAGGTAGGCCAGTCGGACAACCGTCGCCACGGTCGTGTGTCGCTTCGCCGACCCTCCGCCGACCCGATCGATGAATACAACGTGAGATTGACATTGGCGGACTTTGGGAGCGTCAAGACTGAACATTCATTGAATCCAACTAAACCGCAGTTGGAACCGCCGAGTGGGCCGTGATGCGGTGCGCTGGCAAGGCGCGACGCTGCTCCGGGCCCCTGCCCGCGAGGAGGAGCAATCCGGCCAGCGTGCCGCAGCGCGGCTGAATCCGGTGCGTAGCGCTCTCACCCAAAGCGTGAGGGTGGACGTGGGTAGAGATCTCAGTAGTCATGCGGTGTAGCCAGCGCAGGCAAGCGGTCAACTGCGGTTTCTAGGTTCAACCGCGCGGGCTGAGCCGATCCGCGCTCAGCGCGCGCCTTTCTCCACCTCGCGTTCGAAGTCGCTGGCCGTGCCCTGCGACCCCCAGCGCGCAACATTGGGGTAGTGCTGGTCAAATGCTGCGATCAATTCGTCACGCGGCAGGTCGGAAAAATGGCCGCGCTCGTTCACGTATTCCATGTGGCGCCGCCCGCTCGCGTCGAACGCATGGAAGATGGAATGATTGTGGCCGTCGAACTCGAGCGGACGAATCCCGGCTTTGTCGCACAGGGTGCGGTTGAACGACGGCGTCGACTTGACCCAACGTTGATCAATCCAGAGTTCCGCATAGCCGTGAAAGACGAACAGGTCGCTGCCCATCAACTCGCGCAACTTCGGGCTCGTGAGGTGGTTGCGCACGTCGGCATAACCGAGTCGCGCCGGAACCCCCAGCACGCGCGCTGCGGCCACCATCAACACCGCCTTCGGAATGCAGAAGCCGCGCCCGGTTTCGACCACGTTGCTGGCCTTCAGCCCCTGCTCGGAAAGGTCGAGGTTGTAGGGGTCGTAGCGGAACTCATCGCGCACCGCGTAGTAGAGCTTGACGGCAATCTCGCGCGGCGCCATCGATTCGCTGGCGTGCGCCCGCGCAAAGGCGATCACCTTCGGGTGGTCGCTGTTCACATAGCGCGCAGGTGCGAGGTATGACGTGAGGTCGGGCGCCTTCAACGCAGCAGCAGATGGCATCGTCGATTTCCTTCTGAATTCGAGGCCCACTGTAGCAGCGAACATACACTGATCAGGCGTCAACACGTCCGCAGCGTGAGCACCCGGAATCACAACAAGCACCTCGACGCGGGTCAGTCCTGCGAAAAAAGACGACGCCACCGATGAGCCTGACCCCTCGTCACGCCGCCGGCGCAGATCGTCTTCGATGTGTCGCATCGTCCGGCCCGCATCCATGCCGTCGAAGCGCTGCATTCCATTCAGCAGCAACCGCAAAGACGAGAAGAGCAGTCGCCGCACTCGGAAGGCTGACGAGCACCCGGCGCTTCCGAGTCAACTTCGGAGCTGTGGACCTATTGGACGCTCTCGCCCCTTGCAAGCAGCCGTCGCCAAAGGTTTCATATGGACGACAGCAAACCTTTCAATCAGACGGAGCCACGGCCTACACTTGGCGGCCGTTGATCGCGGGCGCCGCCCCGGCCGATTTCTGCTCACCGGTTCGGCGAACGTGTTGTTGGTTCCGACGCTCGCCGATTCCCTGGCAGGAC
>JAEMQF010000016.1 GCA_022758925.1 Burkholderiales bacterium
ACACCGGCTTCATCTATCGCGGCCCGGAGCTCGTGAAGGAAGCGGCGATGGCGATCGCGCGGCGCTGAAAGCGACGAGCCGGAGATGCCCGGCAGCCGCAGCGCACGCAATCGCCCTCGCGCCGACCATTCGAGAGCGGCGTGAACCGGTCGCAGCAGCAGTCTTGCAGTGCCGTGAGCGCCGCATCGCAGGCGCGACAGTCCAAGATGGGCTCGTCCCGCACGCGCCGGCTGAACCAGGCATGCGATGCGATTCGTGATCGCACCTGATCACGGACCGGCAGTTGCCGTAGAACGAGGCCTGGCGCCTGCGACGGCGTGGCCTCAGTGCAACTCGACTCCGGTCTTGGCAGCGAGTTCGTCGCGCGAGACGCCGGGGGCGACTTCAACGATCTTCAGCCCATGCGGCGTCACGTCCATCACAGCGAGGTCGGTGATGATGCGGTCGACGACCGCCACGCCGGTCAAAGGCAAGGTGCAGCGCTGCAGGATTTTCAGCTCGATGCTGCCGTCTTTCTTCTTTGCAACGTGTTCCATCAGCACGACCACGTTCTTCACGCCGCCGACCAGATCCATCGCGCCGCCCATGCCCTTGACCATCTTGCCGGGGATCATCCAGTTGGCAAGGTCGCCGCTGGCGCTGACCTGCATCGCGCCGAGTATGCTCAAGTCGATCTTGCCGCCGCGAATCATCGCAAAGCTGTCGTGCGAGCCGAAGATGCTGGAGCCGGGGATCGTCGTCACGGTCTGTTTGCCGGCGTTGATGAGGTCGGCGTCGACCTGACCTTCGGTGGGGAACGGGCCGATGCCGAGCATCCCGTTTTCGCTTTGCAGCCAGACCTCGATGGCGGGGTTGACGAAGTTGGCCACCAGGGTGGGCAAGCCGATGCCGAGGTTGACGTAGTAGCCGTCTTTCAATTCCTGCGCGGCGCGCGCCGCCATTTGGTCGTGGGTCCAGGCCATGGTGCGGTTCCTCAGTTGAAGGGCGTACGACTCAGGCTGCAACGCTGACGGTTCGCTTCTCGATGCGTTTTTCCGGCGTTGCATTCAATACGATGCGGTGCACGTAGATTCCCGGCAAATGGATTGCGTCAGGGTCGAAGCTGCCCGTCGGCAGGATTTCTTCCACTTCAACCACCGTGATCTTGCCGGCCATCGCCACCGCGGGATTGAAGTTGCGCGCCGTGCGGCGAAAGATCAGATTGCCCGATTCATCCGACTTCCAGGCCTTGACCAGGGACACCTCGGGCATCAGGGCGCGCTCCATCACGTACTGGCGGCCGTCGAATTCGCGCAGTTCCTTGCCTTCGGCGACCAAGGTGCCGACCCCCGTGCGGGTGAAGAACGCCGGAATCCCGGCGCCCCCCGCGCGCAGCTTCTCGGCCAGCGTTCCCTGCGGCGTGAACTCGAGTTCGAGTTCCCCGGCCAGGTATTGGCGCTCGAACTCCTTGTTCTCGCCCACATAGCTTGAAATCATGCGCTTGATCTGGCGCGTCTCGAGCAGTTGGCCCAGGCCGAAGCCGTCGACCCCGGCGTTGTTCGAGATCACGGTCAGGTTCTTCACGCCCGTGTCGCGCAGTGCGGCGATCAGCGCCTCGGGTATTCCACACAGGCCAAAACCGCCGACAGCCAACAACTGGCCGTCGCGCACGATGCCCTTGAGCGCAGCAGCGGCGTTGGGGTAGCGTTTTTTCATGTTGGATCTCCGATCAAAGCAGGTGCCGCAGCGCGCTCGATTTGCCGCCGCGGCGCATTGTCTACGACTCCACCAGGGCCCGAAGCCAGTCGGGCAAGGGCCTGGATTTTTGCTGTTTGAAATTCACCCAGACCGCGGTCGCGCCGCCGCTGGCATAAATGACACCCGGCACGTCGGTGCGCTCGAGTGTGATGAAGGTGTCGAAACTGCTGCGCCCTGGGTTGGCGACATAGTGGCGCGCCAACACGTCGCCGGGATATTCGAGCTGTTTGATGAAATTGCAGAACGCATTCACGATCAGCGCGCCCTCGCCTTGCGGGTCGAGCCCGCCGCAAACCTTGTGCAACCACTCGAGGCGCACCGTTTCGAAATAGCGAAAGTAGACCGTGTTGTTGACATGGCCCATTGCGTCCATGTCGCCCCAGCGGATGGGGATCACCATCTCGAGCGTGAGCCTCTTTCGGTCGGGGATTTCCAGGCGCATGTTCAGGCCGCGCGCGCCACGCCAAGCTCTGCGTAGAGCCTGTCGACGAGCGCGCGCAGTTCTTTGACTTCGACTTGCAGTGCCGCATGTTGCAACTTGAGCGCGGCGATCTCGCTTGTGGCGACAAGGTCCTCCGAATCGGCACTGGCGCTGGGCGCGCCCGGGTCGACCTTGCCGCAGAGCTGGTGCATCCAGCGCGGTTCGCGCGCGCCCGGCTGGCGTGCGAGTTTGACCACCAGCGGCCCGCCTCGTTCTTGCGGCCGATTCGCCAGTTCTTCGAGAAAACCTTCCACCGCGGAGAGATCTGCGAAGCGATGCAGACGCTCGCAGTTGATGCGCAGTTCAGAACAGGTCTGTGGCCCGCGCAGCATCAACACCGCAAGCAAGGCCACCGATTGCGAGGGCAATCCCAGCGCGCGACCCAGATTGTGTTCATAACGACTGACGCGCGAGCCGCTCGATTCGAATGCGAGGTTCAGGCCCTTCAACGCATCGGCGGCCATTTGCACTTCGGCCTCCGTGGCACTGAGCACGGGGTCGCGCGCCGTTTTCTGGTTGCACCCCAGTGTCAACGAATTCAGCGACAGAGGGTAGCTGTCGGGGACGGTGTGCGCCTTTTCGATCAGCACCCCCAGCGCGCGGGCTTCGAGTGGCGACAGGCTTCGCAAGTTCGACGACAACGCATCACCCTCCGAGCGCAAAGCCGTCGTCGGCCTGGACCACGGCGCCGTTCACAAAGTGGCTCTCGTTCGCGCACAGCATCATGAGCGCGGCGTCCAGGTCTTGTGGTTTGCCGATGCGCTTGCGCGGCATCATGTCGATCAGGCGCTTGCCCTGCTCGGTCTGCCAATAGTGGTGGTTGATTTCAGTATCGATGTAGCCCGGACAGATGGCGTTGACGTTGATGCCCCAGCGGCCCCACTCGAGCGCCATCGAGCGCGTCATGTGCACCACTGCCGCCTTGCTCATCGCGTAGACGCCGATCTGTCCCAGCACCTTGAGCCCCGCCATCGACGCGATGTTGACGATGCGCCCTCCGGTGAAGGTTCCTGGTGCCGCGCCCTTGGCCCGCGCCAGCATGCGTTTGCCCACCTCTTGGGCGACGAAAAACGCGCCTTTGGTGTTGGTGTTGAAGACGAAGTCGTAGTCTTCCTCGCTCACGTCCACCAGCTTCTGCGTCGAGCCGACGCCCGAATTGTTGACCAGGATGTCGATGCCGCCCATCTCGGTTTCGGTGTGCGCGACGGCGGCCCGGATGCTGCCCAGATCGGTCACGTCGAGCGTCACGACATGGGCCACGCCACCTGCGGCTTCGATCTCGGCGCGCAGCGCTTTGAGCCTGTCAATGCGCCGCCCGGCCAGGGCCACGGCCGCTCCGGAGCCGGCCAGCGTCTTCGCGAACTGGGTGCCCAGGCCGCTTGACGCGCCGGTGATCAGCGCCACGCGGCCGGAAAGATCGATGCTGTAGCTCATGAAGCCTGCCCCGCAGAGTTTGTCTTGGGTGTCGATCGCGCTCGATACAATCGACCGACGTTGCGAGTCGTATTGTCCATGAGGCTGCGTCGCCGCCGCGCGGCCATGAAGGGTGCCCTGTGGGACCCTGGGCTCATGGCGCAGCGTACAGCAAGAAGGTGCCCCAATTGACCCCAGCCGCCATCCTCGAAAAATACGGCCCGCGCGAGGCCATGGAATATGACGTCGTGATTGTCGGCGCCGGGCCGGCCGGGCTTGCCACGGCGATTCGGCTCAAGCAACTCGCGGCGCTTGAAGGCAGGGAAGTGGCGGTCGTCGTCCTCGAAAAAGGCTCCGAGCCAGGCGCGCACATTGTTTCGGGCGCGATCGTCGACCCGGTGGCCATTACCGAGTTGTTCCCGAACTGGCGCGAGCTCGGTGCACCCCTGAAGCAGGAGGTGACGAGCGATCGTTTTCTGTTCTTGAGCGAAACCGGCGCGACGCAAACCCCTGAATTCCTGCTCCCGGACTGCTTCAAGAACCACGGCAATTTCATCGTCAGCCTGGGCGACGTTGTGCGCTGGATGGCGCAGCAGGCGGAGGCGCTGGGTGTCGAAATCTTCCCGGGTTTCGCCGCCGCGGAAGTGCTCTACAACGACGACGGCTCGGTCAAAGGCGTGGCCACGGGCAACATGGGTGTGGGCAAGGACGGCGAGCCGCATGAAGGCTTTCAGCTCGGCATGGAGCTGCATGCGCGCTATACGGTCTTCGCCGAAGGTGCGCGCGGCCATCTGGGCAAACAGCTCATCGCACGCTATCAACTCGACGCCGGCCGTGATCCGCAAAGTTATGGCATCGGCTTGAAGGAGCTGTGGGAGATTCCTGCTGCGCAACATCAGCCAGGCCTGGTGATCCACACTGCCGGCTGGCCGCTGCATGGCCACATCTACGGCGGCTCGTTCCTCTATCACGCGGCGGACAACAAGGTGTCGCTGGGTTTCGTTGTCGGTCTCGATTACTCCAACCCGTGGTTGAGCCCGTTTGAGGAATTCCAGCGCTGGAAAACGCACCCGGCGATTTGCAAGACGCTGCAAGGTGGCAAACGAATTTCCTATGGCGCGCGCGCCATCACCGCGGGCGGTATTCTGAGTCTGCCCAAGCTCGTGTTCCCGGGCGGCGCGCTGGTCGGCTGCGAGGCAGGCTTCCTGAATGCCTCACGCATCAAGGGCAGCCACGCCGCCATGAAGACCGGCATGCTGGCGGCAGCGGCGGCTTATGACGCGGTGCTTGCAGACCGACGCCACGACGAACTGAGCGAATACCCGAAAGCCTTTGCCGCGAGCTGGTTGCATGCAGAACTGGACCAGTCGCGCAACTTCAAGCAGTGGTTCAGGAAGGGGCGCGTTACCGCATCTCTGATGACGGGCATCGAACAGTGGCTGCTGCCCAAGCTGGGCTTCAAGGCGCCCCCCTGGACGCTGCACCGCGCCGCGCCGGACCATACCTATCTGAAGCCCGCCGCCGAGTGCCCACAGATCGTCTACCCAAGACCCGACGGCAAGATCAGTTTTGATCGCCTCTCGAGCGTATTTGTCAGCAACACGAATCACGAAGAGCGCCAGCCTGCGCACCTGACGTTGAAGAACGATACCGTCCCGGTCGACGTGAACCTGGCCAGGTACGCCGGCCCGGAAAGCCGTTACTGCCCGGCCGGCGTCTACGAATTCGTGAAGACGGATTCAGGCGCTGAGCGCTTGCAGATCAACGCCCAGAACTGCGTGCATTGCAAGACCTGCGATATCAAAGACCCGACGCAGAATATCGTCTGGGTCACGCCCGAAGGTGGGGGCGGCCCGAACTACGCCGGGATGTAGCCGCGGGCGGCGCGCCATCACACGCGTCCCTTCCAAGGCACGAGCCTGCGCTCCACGGCGCGCATCAGCAGGTCGAACAGGTAGGCCACGACGCCGATCACGACGATGCCCATGATCACGATGTCGGTGCGCAGGAAGTTCGACGCGTTCAGCACCATCTGCCCGAGGCCGACGTTGGCCGCGACCATTTCGGCAGCGACGAGCGTGGTCCAGCCGAAGCCGATGGCGATCCGCATGCCGACCAGGATTTCGGGCAGCGCGCTGGGCAGAATCACGTGCCGGATCACCTGGCTGTAACTCGCGCCCATCGAATAGGCAGCGTTGATCTGCTCTTGCGTCGCGCTTTTCATGCCCGAGCGTGCCGCCAGCGCCAGCGGTGCAAAACATGAAAGATAGATGAGGAACACCTTCGGGAACTCGTCGATGCCGAACCAGATGATGATGAGCGGCAAGTAGGCGAGCGGTGGCAGGGGACGATAGAACTCGATCGGCGGGTCGAAGATGCCACGCGCGACGCGGCTCATGCCCATCGCGATGCCCACCGGTACGGCCGTGAGACACGCCAGTGCGAACGCCGAGAAGACCCGAGACAGGCTCGCCGCGAAGTGGTCCCACAAGGGCTTGTCGTTTGCCGCGCCGGTGAGGTATTCCGTGAACTGCTGGAATACCGCCTGCGGCTTGGGCAAAAACAGCGGCTTGATCCACCCCATTTGCGTCACAAGTGCCCAGAGTCCGAACAACAGGACCACGGTGACGACGCTGATCGCTGCGCTGTTGCCTTCCCCGGGCACTTTGAAGCGGCTGGTTTTTAGCGGGGTGGGTATCAAAGGTTCAGACATGCAGGGCCTCGCGGTGGTGCACGATGGCAAGCACTTCTTCGCGCATGCGGATGAACTCCGGGTCGCTTTTCACCTTGCGCGCATCGCCATGTTCGAGGAACTGGCGCGAGAACGGCACATGGTCGTAGACATGCGTGATGCGCCCGGGGCTCGGGCTCATCACGATCAGGCGCGTGGCGAGAAACAGCGCTTCTTCCACCGAATGCGTGATGAAGAACACCATCTTGTTCGATCGCACCCAGGCGTGCAGCAAGATCTCCTGCACCTGCTCGCGCGTGAATGCGTCGAGCGCCCCCATCGGTTCGTCCATCAGCAGCAGCGCCGGGTCGCTGGCGAGCGCGCGCGCGATGCCCACCCGCTGCTGCATGCCGCCCGACAGTTCATGCACGGCGTGGCTGGCGAACTTTTCCAGACCGACCAGCGCCAGCTTGTCCTCGGCGCTTTTCGCCCGAGTCGCAGCGTCGACGCCACGCATGCGCAAGCCTAGCGAGACGTTGTCGCGCACGTTGAGCCAGGGCATCAGGGCGTGCTTCTGGAACACGACGCCGCGATCCGCGCCCGGGCCGACGACGGGCCGGCCGTCGAGCAGGATACGCCCCGTCGAGGGCGGCAGGAAGCCGGCAATGCAGTTCAGCAGCGTCGTCTTGCCGCAGCCCGAGGCCCCGAGCGCGACGACGAAGTCGCCGTCGTGCATCGAAAGGTTGACAGGAGCCAGGGCCTGCAGCGCCCCGCCCAGCACCGCGTAGTTGAGCGTGAGGTCCTGGATTTCGAGTGTTGGCATGAAACCTCAGCCGTCCCCTAGCGGCCGCTGGAGCGCGCAGTGTCCCCTCGGCGCGCTACACCGCAGGTATGTGGCGGTCGTCATCACAGACGAACAAGGGCAGCGCTACTGCGCCACGTCGATCGGATATCTTTGCGCGAGCCCTATTTGCCCATCGCCTTTTTCACATAGGCGTCGGTGACGAACGCTGCATAGTCGGGCTTGACTTCCTGAATGCGGCCCTGTTCCTTCAGGAACGCCGCAGTGCTCGTCATGGCCTTGACCGCCGCGCCGCCCAGCCACTTGGGCCCGAGCTGTTCGGCCATGGTCGGAAACGTATAGAGCGCCATCGCCGGAGGAACGTCCTTGGCGTCGGCCTTGGTCCACTTGGCCACGGCCTTGACCTCGGCCGAGTCGGCGGTCCACTTTGCCCGGTTGGCCATGTAAGCCGCGTCAGCCTTGGCCAGCACCTTGACCAGCTCCACCATGAAGGCCTCGTTCTCGGCCGCCCACTTGGCGTTCACGATCAGGCCGTCGAATGTGGGGAAGCCCTTGGCACCGATCGTCTTGGAACTCTCGATCACCTTGCCGTTGCCTTTGATCTTGGTGAGCACCGGGTCCCAGATGAATGCAGCGTCGATGTCGCCACGTTCCCAGGCGGCGGCGATTTCGGGCGGGCGCATGTTCATCACATTCACGCCCTTGGCGTCGACGCCTTCGACTTTCATGACCGCCATCAACTGGTAATGGGCGGTGCTGACGAAGGGCGTGGCGACCTTCTTGCCCTTCAAGTCCTTCACGCTGTTGATGCCGCTGCCGTTGCGCACGATCAGCGCTTCGGCGTCGGCGATGTCGTCGAGGATCCAGAACAACTTGATGTCCTGGCCCTGGCTGGCCGCCGCCACGATCGGGCTCGAGCCGGCCTCGCCGAGCTGCACGTCGCCGCTGGCCATGGCCTTGATGACGTCGCCGCCTCCACCGAACATGCGCCAGTTGATCTTGTAGCCGGTGGCCTTTTCCAGCTCGCCCGACTCCATCACGGTGCGAAATGGCACCAGCATGTCCTGGTGCGCGAAGGTCACTTCCTTCTTCGGCTGAGCGAAGGCATTGCCAGCGATGGCAGTGGCTGCGGCCGCGAACCACAACACTTGACGTTTGTTCAACTTCATGAGTTCTCCTTCGAGTGGAAACTGAAAACTGATTGCGCAAGAGTGCGCTGGATCAGGCGCCAGCATGGACGATGGCGCGCCGCCACCGCCCCCGGAATTACCCTAGCTGACGCAGCTGCGTGAGCGGATACGCCGGATCGCTGTAGCCGGGTGTCGACGCGTGGCCCGGTTTCACGAGCGAGTCGACCAGGGCTTCGTCTTGCGCCGTGATCGTGCAGTCGAGCGCGCCGAAATAGTCTTGCCATTGGGCCAATGTGCGAGGGCCAGCGATCACCGAGCTCACCGCCTGGTTCGCCAACACCCAGGCGCTGGCAAAGGGCGCCAGCGCCACGCCGCGCTTGTCGCAATGCAGTTTCAACGTCTGCGCGATTGCGAGCGATTCTTCGCGGAACTCGGTTTCCATGATGCGCTTGTCGCCGCGTGCCGCACGGCTGCCTGCGGTTGGCTTCACGCCCGGCTCGTACTTGCCGGCGAGCACACCGCGTGCGAGTGGGCTGTAAGGCACGACGCCGAGCCCGAAGTGCGCGCAGGCCGGCAGCACTTCGACTTCGGGCTGGCGGTTCAACAGGTTGTAGTAAGGCTGGCACACCACCGGCGGGGGCATGTTCAAAGCGCGTGCGATGTGCACCACTTCGGCAATGCGCCAGCCGCGAAAGTTCGACAGCCCCCAATAGCGGATCTGGCCTGCACGGAGCAAGGACTCCAGACCGCGCAAAGGTTCTTCGAGATCCATGCCGTCGAAGTCGCGGTGCAGGTAATACAGGTCGATGTGGTCAGTGCCCAGGCGCTGCAGGCTCGCCTCACAAGCGCGCTGCATCCAGACGCGCGAGTAGTGAGACTCGTTGGGCTGCTGCGACATCCTGTTGCCGAGTTTGGTCGCCAGGATCCAGTCGTGACGCCGGCCCGCGAGCAACTCGCCGAGCATCGATTCCGACTGACCTGTCGTGTACACGTCGGCGGTGTCGATGAAGTTGACGCCGTGCTCTTGGGCATGGGCGACGATGCGACGCGCTTCGGCGGTGTCGGTCTGGTCGCCGAACATCATCGTGCCCAGACACAACGCCGAGACCTTGAGTTGGCTGCGGCCGAGATTGCGATATTGCATGGGATTGGATTCGAAAGCTGTCAGGCAGCTGAGTCGTTGGCATCATTCTCCGCCAACACCTCGGGCGCTGCGGCTCGCGGCGAAGATTCAAGCACTGTCACCCGCCCCAAGGTGCGCCCGGCGTCGGGGTCGATCAAGGTTGCCGAATGCAGCAGCGAAGCGTTGTCCCGCCTCACGATGTCGCCGAGCCCGTACCTGAATCGCAGCTGGAGCCTTCAGTCGGGTCGAAAATGCGGCGAGTTCGGCGAGCAGCGCGTCGGCGCCAAATCCCGGTGACAGTGGTTGGGTCTGCAACATGGCGGCGTGCACGGACAGGACTGCTCTGCCAGGGATCATAGACGCGGCGTGCGCTGCCCCCGGTCCCGACAAACCCCTGCGCGACATAGACCCTGTGTCGCGCAGGCGGTAATCGGCGCAGGGCCAATGCACAAGGCGACGCGTGCCGCAAAATCGTCGTTAGATTCGAATCAGGGGATGCCATGGCAATCCAATCCGACGCTCCGGCCGGACAAGCGCATTGGGTCGAGGCCCCGCCTCTTGCGCAATTGCACGAGCGTGGCCCCACGGCAGCGAAGTTGGGGGCCAGGCAGGTGGCGTTGTTCCTGCACGAAGGCGAAGTCCTGGCATGCAACAACCGCTGTCCGCATGAAGGCTACCCCTTGTGCGAAGGCGCGCTCGACAGGTCAGGTGTGCTCACCTGCCACTGGCACAACTGGAAGTTCGACCTGCGCAGCGGCACCAACCTCTATGGGGGTGACGCACTGCGCGTCTATCCGGTCCGGGTCGAAGCCGGCCGGGTCTGGGTCGATGTGAGCGACCCGCCGCCCGCGCAGCGTGTGGCCGAGGTCTTGGGCCGGCTTGCAGAGGCGATGGCGGAAGACGACTACCCACGCGTCGCGCGCGAGCTGGCGCGGCTTGAACAGGCCGGCGCGCCGCTCGACGCTGCCGCGCTGCAGGCACTGGAGCATTCGCACACGCGCCTGCGCAACGGCATGACACACGCCTACCCGGCCATCGATGCCTGGCTGCGCCTGCGCGATCAACTCGCCGACAGCGACGAACGGCTTGCCTGCGTTACGGAAGCCTTGGCGCATGTGGGCTTCGACACCCTGCGCGAGGCCCCCTACCCCTATGCCACAGCGCACCGCAACTGGCAGGCCGAGGAATTTCTCACGGCAGTGGAGACGCAAGACGAAGCCGGCGCGACCGAACGACTGAACGACGCGCTGGCACAGGGCATCGCCTTCGACACGCTTGAGCCGGTGTTCGCGCAAGCCGCGCTCGCGCACTACAACGCCTTCGGCCATTCGCTGATTTACCTGACGCATGTGCGCAGCCTGATTCAACGCCTCGGCCCAGCCGCGGCAGCGCCATTGCTTCGCGCCTGGACCCGATCGCTCGTGTTGGCCACGCGCGAAGACCTGTTGCCCGACTTCAAGGCCTACGCAGGCGCGCTGGAAAAATGGCCTCGGCCGCCAGACTCGCATGTCTCGCCTTCGCGTCCGCACTTGCCTTCGCCTTCGTCCACGCTTTCAACCTCGGCACCACCGGCCGCGCGCTTCGAGGCGCTGAAGATTCGCGAGACACTCGCCGCAACCCTTGAAGCCGCGGCGCAGCACACGCCGCTGGCGTTGTGGCATGCCTTGATGCAAGCCGCAGCACACCACTTGCTGCGCTTTGACGAGCGCTTTGCGCAGCGTACCGACAGCCCGGCAGGCGACGACGTGAACTGGCTCGACTTCAGCCATGCGCTGACCTTCGGCCACGCCGTGCGCCAGACCTGCACGCGCTGGCCGCAACTGTGGCCCCAGGGCCTGCTGCAGATGGCGCTGTTCGTCGCGCGCAACACACCCTACCTCGCGCCGGGTTTGGATTCGGCTGCGGCACAAGCCGCATGGGCAGTGGATGACGCAGAAGGGTTCGACACCTTTGCCCGAACCCGCCTCATCGACCACGGCATCGGCCTGCCCATCTATCCCGTGCATTGGCTCAAGACCTGGCTCGCGGTACGCGACAGCATCGCCCTGGGCCTGCCGCAGCCCTGCGTCAACGCACTGCGCGCGGCGGTGCGCCGTTTGTTGTCGGCGCAGTTCAAGCAGCGCCACGCGTTGCGCAGCGCGCGACAGGCGCAACGCTTTGTCGAGCGCGAATGACGTGGCGCTGACACCCGAAGACCTGCAGCGCATCGCGACACGCACGCTGGCGCACTACGACCGCAGCGCGCAGGAATTCTGGGAAGGCACGCGCGATCACGACGTGAGCCAGAATGTGCAAGCGTTCCTGCGGCAGATCGACACCCCGCCTCCGTTCGAGTTGCTGGACCTGGGATGCGGACCTGGGCGCGACCTGATCACGTTCAAGGCGCTCGGCCACCACGCCAGCGGGCTCGAAGGCTCGCCGCAGTTGGCGGCGATGGCGCGCGCCCATAGCGGTTGCGAAGTGGTCGAGCAAAGTTTCCTCGCGCTGGATCTGCCGAAGCAGTACTTCGATGGAGTGTTCGGCAACGCCGTTCTGTTCCACGTGCCGCGGCAGGAACTGCCGCGTGTGCTCCGAGAACTGCACCAGACGCTGAAGCCGGGCGGCGTGCTCTTCAGCTCGAACCCGCGCGGTGATGGTGACGAGGGTTGGAGCGGTGAGCGCTATGGCTGCTTTCACGATTGGGCGAGTTGGCGCGGTACGATGGTGGCTGCGGGGTTCGCCGAGTTGGACCACTACTACCGACCGACCGCAGTACCGTTTGAGCAGCAGGCTTGGCTCGCCAGCGTCTGGAGAAAGCCCAGAAACTGAGCGAATCGAGCGGGAGAAGGGAGCTCGCAATCGGCGACGATTGCCGACCCGCCGTTTCCGCGACGCTTGGGGGGCGCCGTAGCGAAGAGTCCCGAAGACCCGCTCTGCGCAGGCGGGTGCGCAGCCGCCGTGATGCTGCTTGGGAGTTGGCACGCCGCTTTCAAGGCGAGCCGAGCGAAACAAGGCAGGTGCGAAAACGGCGCGCCGAGATCTCGATCGATGTCTCGTTCCCGAGATCGAGCTTCATTTTGGCAACGACAATCGGTCAAGAGAAGATCCTACCCATGCAAATCAACCCGCAGGCGCCGGCTCACGGCCTGCCGCCGTCGAAGTGGCTGCTTCAGCGTCGCTGGCCGCTGTTCGCTTTGGCCATCTGGTTGTTGGCAACGCTCGGGTTTCGACCGTTGATGCTGCCCGACGAAGGCCGCTACGTCGAAGTTGCGCGCGAGATGTTGCTCGGCGATGGCTCGTTGCCAACGCTGTTCGGCCTGCCCTTCCTTCACAAGCCACCGCTGATGTATTGGTTGGACCTGGCAGCGATGAAGGTCCTGGGCGTGAATGTCTTCGCGGCGCGACTCGCGCCTGCGTTCGGTGCATGGCTGATGGGTGCCGCACTTTATGCCGATGTCTACCGGCGTCACGGCCCGCGCGCTGCGGCGCTTGCGCTTGGCGTGCTGGCAACCTGCCCGTTTTACTTTTTCGGTGCGCAGTACGCCAACCTCGACATGCTGGTGGCCGGCTTGGTCACAGTGGCGGTCCTGTGCGCGCGACGCAGCGTCGACGAGCCGCGCCACGCGGATCTTCAGTGGCTGTTCGCGGCTTGGTCCGCGATGGCGTTCGCAGTCCTTGCCAAAGGGTTGATCGGTGTCGTCTTGCCTGCCTTGGTGATCGGGCCATGGTTGCTCTGGCAAGGCCGCTGGCGCGCGCTGTTGCGCTTGATGCACCCGCTTGCGATGCTCGCGTTCGCGGTCATCGCGCTGCCCTGGTTCATCGCGATGCAATGGCGTTTCCCGCAGTTCTTCGACTACTTCATCGTTGAGCAGCACTTCCGCCGGTACGCAGAGTCCAATTTCAACAACGCCCAGCCTTTCTGGTTTTTCGCAGCCGTGGTTCCGCTCTTGACCTTGCCCTGGAGCCTGTGGCTGCCGTCGGTGCTGCGCAAGTGGCGGGTACCGGGTTCGCCAACGTCGACTTCTGCTTCGAGTACGCAACGCGCAGAGGGCGGGCTGTACGCGTGGTGGACCATCGCGATCCTCGGCTTTTTCTCGCTGCCCACCTCCAAACTCCTGGGATACGCGCTGCCGGCACTGGCGCCGCTTGTCGCTCTGCTGGCGCTGCATTCACGGCTGGGGCGCGCTATTCGCTGGGTCATGCCAGCCGCGGCGTCTTTCTGCCTGGCGCTGCTGGTGTTCCTCACGCTGAAGGCGCCTGGCTCGCACCGCGACATCGGCCTGGCGCTGGGCGCGCAAATGAAACCAGGCGAGCGCGTGGTGTTCGTCGATGAGCCTTATTTCGATGTGCCCTTCTATGCTGGGCTGAAGCAGCCACCGTTCGTGCTTTCGAATTGGCTCGACCCGACAATCGCGCGCGACGACACCTGGCGCAAGGCGTTGTACGACACCGCGCGCTTCGATCCGCGGGGTGCTGCCGAGCGGCTGTTGTCTGTGGAGCGGGTTGCGGCACTGCTCTGCGAATCAGGAACTGTGTGGTTTGTGGCGACCAGGGGCTGGCAAGCGCCGGTCTCGTTCGGCGAGCTGACCAACGTCTTGCAAGGCAAAGAGGACGACCTGCTGCGCTCCGCCGGCGTAGCCCAATCGCATTGCGAATGAGCAGCGTCGGCGTGTGGCTGTCTCGTCCCCAAACTTGGATCGTCCAGGAGACATGCCTGCGCCACTTTCCTTGACGGGTGCCGGGGACGCTCGCCGCGCGACTGCGGCCTTGGGCTCGTGATCAGACGCTTTGGGTTGTGAGCCAGGCGCGGCCCAACCCGATACCGGCCGCGGCCAGATCCTCGACGAAGGCAGTGCTGCCGAGGTAAGCCGCCTCACGCAGCCGCGCGGGCGCTATCGGATCGTTCGCATCGGCGCCGGAACTCGCAACCGCGCTTGCCGCGGGGTGGCAAAACAACAAGCCGCCGCGCGGCGGCGCAGCCGCCATCCAGCGCTTCATCACTCGCTCCGCCTCGCGCGGGTTGTACAGGTCTTCCTGATGACTCCACAGCCCGGCGCCCGCGTACTCGAGAATCGTCGCGCAACCGAAGCGGTACTCCTCGCTGCCGCCGTTCGGATCGGGCATCACCTGCCACGGGTAATAGACGACGCGGTTGCCGTCGATCGCGTGCCACGCG
>JAEMQF010000225.1 GCA_022758925.1 Burkholderiales bacterium
CCAGTACGCATGGCTGACATTTGGCCGCATTCGCCCCATGCACCTCAACATGGTCGCCTATGGCTGGTGTTCGCTTGCGGGCATCGGCGTGGCGCTCTGGCTCATCCCCCGGCTGCTTAAAACCGAACTGGTCGGGGCGCAGTTTGCGCTGGTCGGCGGCGCGCTCTGGAGCATCGGGGTCTTCGCAGGCACGGTCGCCATCGGGATGGGTTATTCCGACGGGCTCGAGTGGCTGGAGTTCCCGTGGCAATTCGACATCCTGCTGGTCATCGCGGGCGCCCTGGTCGGACTCCCGCTGCTGTTGACCCTGCTGCGGCGCCGGGTCAGGCATCTGTACGTGTCGGTGTGGTACATCGGCGCGGGGCTCCTTTGGTTTCCGATCCTGTTCCTGATCGCGAACTGGCCGGGACTGCACTTCGGCGTCCAGCAGGCCACCATGAACTGGTGGTTCGGCCACAATGTGCTCGGCCTCTGGTTCACGCCGCTGGGCCTCGCGGCGGCCTACTATTTCATTCCCAAGGTGCTGGGCAAGCCGATCTATTCGTACAACCTGTCGCTGCTGGGCTTCTGGTCGCTCGCGTTCTTCTACAGCCAGGTGGGCGGCCACCACCTGATCGGCGGCCCGGTGCCCTCGTGGCTGGTCACGATTTCCATCGTGCAGAGCATGATGATGGTGATCCCGGTGTTCGCCGTGGCGGTCAACCAGCACATGACGGTGCTGGGCAATTTCAGGGCGCTGATCTACTCGCCGACGCTGCGTTTCATCGTGCTGGGCGCCATGATGTACACGCTGGCCTCGGTGCAGGGCTCGATCGAGGCGCTGCGTTCGGTCAACACCATCACCCATTTCACCCACTACACCGTGGCGCACGCGCACCTGGGGCTGTATGGATTCTTCACGATGGTGATGTTCGGTTCGATTTACTTCATCATGCCGCGCGTGATGAACTGGGAGTGGCCCTATCCGCGGCTGATTTCGCTGCATTTCTGGCTGGTACTGTGCGGCTTCGCGGTGTACTTCATCGGTCTCACGATCGGCGGCTGGCTGCAGGGCCTGGCGATGCTCGACGCGAAGGTGCCGTTCATGCAATCGGTGGCGCTCACATTGCCGTACCTCGAGGCACGCTCGGTTGGTGGCGGGCTGATGACCCTGGGGCACCTGGTTTTCGCGGCGCACTTTTTTGCGATGGGATGGAAGTTCGGCCCCATGCGGCTGGGTGCGGCGCTGCTGGGTCCCGAAGGACTCCAAGAGCGGCCTGTGCAAGGCGCTGAAACATGAGTGCCGGCAGGAGTTTCTGGGAAATGGACGAGCTGCGCCTCGCTGCCGGGGCCATGGTCATCCTCGGCCTCGCGACGACGCTGCTGGTCGTAATGCCGTATGTCCTGCTCGAAGGCGTCCGGCCGCCCGAGGACCTCAAGCCCTATACCCGCGAGCAACTGCTCGGCCGCCAGGCGTACATCGCGAACGGCTGCGTGTACTGCCATACGCAGCAGCCACGCGATCCAAAGCAGGCGCCGGATTTCTCGCGCGGCTGGGGGCGGGCATCGGTGGCCGGGGATTACGCGTACGACACGCCGCACCTGCTCGGCACCATGCGCACCGGCCCGGACCTGCTGAACATCGGCGCCCGCCAGCCCAGCAAGGAGTGGCACCTGGGCCACCTCTATCAGCCGCGCGCCTATACACCCGGATCGATCATGCCCTCCTATCCCTACCTGTTCGACGTGCGCACGGGACAGGCAAAGCCCGGCGAGACCGTGGTGAGCCTGCCGCCTGCAGTGGCGAAGCCGGGTGAAGTTGTAGTCGCAAAGCCGGAGGCGCTTGCGCTCGTGGCCTACCTTCAATCGCTGGACCGGACCTATCCGGCCCTCCCCCCACTCCCGAAGTCCAGCGCAGCCGAAGCATCGAAGGAAAAGCCTTGACCCGCCCCGAAACTCCCAAGGCAAACCGCGCCCTGCAGCGCGAGCACGCCGACCCCGACGAAGGCGAGCGGCCGCTGCCCTGGTTTCTCGTGATGTTTCTTGGCGCGATGGCCATGTGGGGCGCGTTCTATATTTACGCCACCCCGTCCGGGGAACTGTCCGAGTACGGCGACCAGCGGACCGTCGCCGCCCTGAGACCGCCGGATCAAGCGGCGGGATCCGCCGCGAAAATCGACGGCAGGCAGGTCTTCGGTGCCAGGTGCGCGGCCTGCCACCAGGTAACCGGCCTGGGTGTCCCCGGCGTCTTCCCGCCGCTCGCGGGTTCGGAGTGGGTGCTGGGCGACGAGAAAGTCGTGATCCGCATCCTGCTCCACGGAATCGCCGGGGAGATCGAGGTCAAAGGGGCCAGGTACAACGGCGCCATGCCTGCGTTCAAGGCCGTGGGCGACGAGGAACTGGCCGCGGTGATGAGCTATATCCGGTCCGACTGGGGCAACCAGGCCCCCCGCATCGTCGCACGGAGCGTGGCCGAGGGACGCGAGGCCACGAAGGACCGCACGGAGCCGTTCAAGGGTGGCCAGGATCTCAAAACCGCCCCCTGAGCCCTCGCCGTCGACCGACGGCCTGGCGCAGACATTCGCGGCAAGCCTGGTCGCATTGCTGCTTGGTCTTGCTGCGGTTTTCTACGCCACCGACCATGGGCACGCATTCACGACCGAGTCCCTGCGCCGCAGCGAAATATCCAGGCAGCCGGCGCCGATACCGAAGTTCCAGGTTGTGGATGCGAGCGGGGGCAGAGCGGGCCTGCGCGAGTGGGTGGCGGCCAGCAAACGCACGTGGATCGTTGATTTTGTCTACACGCGATGCCAGACCGTATGCTCTTCATTGGGTTCCGTGTACCAGCAACTCCAGGAGCAGGTCCGAACGCGCGGTCTGACAAAGGACGTCGGCCTGTTGACCATCAGCTTCGACCCGGCCCGCGACGGGCCGGCCGCGTTGGCCGCCTATGCCCGCAGGATGCAGATGGATCCCGGCATCTGGACGATCGTCGGCCTCGAATCCGCGGGAGACCGGCGGCGCCTGCTGGAGGCTTTCGGGATCATGGTGATACCGGCCCCTCTCGGGGAGTTCGAACACAACGCGGCCCTGCACATCGTCGACCGGAGCGGGCGGCTCGTTCGCATCATGGACTACGACGCGCCGACTGCGGCCCTGGACTTCGCTCGCTCGCTGAAATGACGACTCCCGCGCACGCGCGGCGGGCGATCGCCTGGCCACTTGCGACGCTTGCAGCCGGCGCCGCGTTGTCGATACCGCCGTTGCGCAGCCTGATCGAACAAAGCATGGCGTGGCACATGCTGGTACAGATGCCGCTGCTGGTCCTGGGCGGATGGCTGTCGATGCGGTGCCTGGCCGCGCTTGGGCCCGTTGGGACGCTGGAAAGATGGAACCGGTACGGCCTGACAGGGTTCATAGCCGCCCAGGCCATCCTGGCGTTCTGGATGCTTCCCCTGTCCATCGACCGTGCCGTCGTCCTGCCGTGGTTCGATCTGCTCAAGGTTGCAAGCTTGTTCGCGTGCGGCGCAATGCTCCGGCATTCGTTCGAACGCTCGCCCGCCTTGATCCAGGTGTTCTTCGTCGGGTACGCGGTATCGATGATGCTTTCGCTTGGCGCGTACTTCGCGACTACCGATCTGCGGCTTTGCAATGCCTATTCCCTTGAAAGCCAGATGGTCTCGGGTCAAGGGCTGGCGATTTTGGCGACGCTGCTTGGTGCCCTGTGGCTCGTCGGCACTATTCGCAAGTTGCAGGCATCCTCGCGGCGATTCTGTTGATCCAGATCAACGGCTCATCTGCGTCATCTCTCATCATGAACAATAGCAAAACCTTGAGTGGATAGCCATGAGCGATTCCGTCAGCGTCACCATCATGGGCTTCCCCCGAATTCCCGGACACTTTCGATAGATGGGATGATGACATCTGAGGTCTGCAATTCAAAGGAAGCGTTACAGCGCCGAGTTCAAGCGAGAGGCGGTGGGTAAACCGCCTGCCTCAGCCTTTGTCAGGCGAGATCGTTAGCACTGCTGACATGCCCCTTGCTCCGACGTTCGTCCCCTGCAGTACGAACAACCAGCGAAGGTTGGCGCGCACCTTCTGACCTCTGAGGAACTTGTGCAATTGCGCGCTGGTCACAGCCGTAGCCGCGCGATCCACTGCACGCAGTACGCGCAATATACCTTTGCCATCGTGCGCAGAATCGCCGGACATTGAACATTATTCGACGCTGGCTGTGTCAGCCCGCTTGATGCCCGTAAACGCATCGGCCCATGCTCGCCAGAGCGAGCGCAAACACCGGTCTCATCTCTTGAAAACCGGCAGCCGCAAGGCTCGGAGATACTCGTAAGCCTGCAGTCAAAGTCCGCACAGCGCCCAGCCAATACGATTGCTGCTGCAATCCTGCCCGCGTAACTGCGGCAGCACCTCTGCGCCAATCGCGTCGTCACTACCACGGCGCCAGCCGGTAGTGACGATGCGCGCAATGCCCCAGCCGACAAGGACTTTTCGGTGGCTGGCGCACGTGACGACCCCACGTGACGGGCTCCCTGACCCGTCGTCATTGTCGATCGTGCAACGCGATCCGTCCTCACGCCCG
>JAEMQF010000027.1 GCA_022758925.1 Burkholderiales bacterium
CAAAGGGCAACCGCTCCGCTAAAGGCCGGCGAACGGCCGCGACTCCAGGTCGTCGGGCAGGAACGTCGACAGCAGGGCTTCGAGGCGCACCGGGATGCTGCGCTCGAGCGTGGCGTCGCTGTCTGCGCTCGCGTTCACGACCGCCGTGAAACGATACGGCTGCGGCGACGCCGGCGTGCTGACGGTGAAATCGACCACCGACTGGAAGGTCAGGACCGGCGGCACGCTTCCCGGGCGGTCGGCACGCGCGCGTCCGGATCGAGCTTCCGGCTGGCCTCGGCGCGAACGCTTGCGAAGATGGCCTGATAGCGAAACGGGATAGCGTTCCGCGGGGCGATGGTGCTCCTGCAATTGCAGTTGGCGCGGTCCGATCTGCAAGTGTCCGCGGCCGCTGAAGTTGCCCTGCCTGAAGCGGCACCGGTTGAAGCGTCGAACACGGCTCCGCCGCCAAACGGCGGCGATGGCGGACCGCATCCCCGTCGACACCTGCTGGCAGCTACAGCATCACCTGCTGGTGAGTCGCGCCGAACTTGCGCAGCTGTACGTCTGCGAGCAGGCGGCTCCGTTCGTTCTGGAGATCGATTCCCATAGGGGGTCGTGCCGCCGTCGGGCGAGCGGCCGGCTTACTTCGTTTCGCCCTGATCGCGCGCCGACGCCGGCAGCGCCGGCGAGCAAACGTCAAGGCTAGGGAACGCCCTTCGTGTCCGACTGGATCACTTCGAAGGGGTCCTTCGCCGCCGGTGGCGTGGTCACTTTCCCGGGCTTGGTGCCCGGCATCAACTCGAAGTCCGGCGCGAACTGGACCAGCGTGCTCCGGAGCTGGTCGAAGGGCTTGCGGTCGCCCTCGAACTTCGCCTTGCCCGCGGCAACCAGCCCGTCGAACGTCGCCTTCCCTCCCATCACCGTCTCGAGGTCGGCGCGATTGAGCGTGACGGTCAGATCCGCATTCTTCGCCTGCTGGCCCTTGAGGGTGGTGAGCGTCGAGTTGCTCATCTCGACCGCGAACTTCTCGCCGTTGTCCGGCGTGATCAGGTTGATCGTGAACTTCATGCCCTCGGCCTTGCGGCTGTCGACGAGGATGCCGATGTAGTCGAGCCACAGCTCGGTCGACATGCCGCGGATCGTGTCCGGCCCGGTGGTCCTGGGCGGCACGCCGCCCGGCATCCCGGAGCGCAGCTCCATGGCCGCCGCGAGGAAGCTGTTGCGCACGCTCGTGCTCTCCTTCTGGTAGCCGATCTGCTCGAAGACATCCGCCAGCAGGTCCTTGGCGGCCTGGTTGCCGGGTTCGGCGTACACGAGCTTGTTGAGAATCTCCTGCGCCTCGCGGTACTTGCCTTGGTCGTAGAGCTCCTTCCCCTTGGCCATGATCTTGCCGGCGCCGCCCATCATCTCGACATACAGCGGAGCGGAGTCGCGCGGCGACAGCGGGATCAGCGTGGCCGGATTGGCATCCCAGTAGCCGAGGTAGCGGTTCATCACCCCGCGGCTGTTGTGCTCCTCCGAGCCGTGGTAGCTGCGCGCCGCCCACTGCTGCTGCAGGCTCTTCGGCAGCTTGTACACGTTATGGATCTCGTTGATCGTCACGCCCTGGTTGGCGAGATGCAGGACGTCGTTGTTGAGGTTGGCGTAGGCGTCGCGCTGCGTGCGCATCACCTCCTGCACGCGGGCATTGCCGAAGCGCGGCCAGCTGTGCGCGGCAAACATCACCTCCGCCTCCTGGCCGAAGCGATACAGCGCCGCATTGATGTGCTTGGACCACGTGTGCGGATCCCGGATCAGCGCGCCGCGCAGCGTGTAGATGTTGTGGATGGTGCCGGTGATGTTTTCGGCCGCCCAGAACGCCTTGAACTGCGGGAAGTACGTGTTCATCTCCGCCGGCGCCTCGGTGCCGGGCGTGCTCTGGAACACCATCTTCACGCCGTCGACGGTCAAGTCCTCGAAGTCCTTCGTGATGTAGCGGTTGGGCTCGATCAGGCCCGAGTTGCCGGCGGCGGTGTTCTTGCCGATCGCCTGGTCCACGTGCCCGAACGGGCTGCGCGGCAGCAGCAGGCCGTATTGGTAGAACGCCCGCCGGACCATGGCCGTGCCCGCGTAGACGTTCTCGGCGATCGCGTGCTCCATGAAGCCGGCCGGCGCAATGAGCGCCACCTTGCCGCTTCTCACGTCGGCCTCGTCCACCACGCCGCGCACGCCGCCGAAGTGATCGGTGTGCGAGTGGGAGAAGACGACGGCGACCACCGGCCGCTTGCCCAGCTTCTCGTTGACGAAGTCGAGCGCGGCCCTGGCGGTCTCCTTGGCGGTCAGCACGTCGAACAGGATCCAGCCGGTGTCGCCCCGGATGACGCTCATGTTGGCGAGGTCGAAGCCGCGCACCTGGTAGATCTTGCCCGGCACCACCTCGTAGAGGCCGTAGGCCATGTTCAGGATCGCCTGGCGCTGCAGCGACGGGTGGATGCTGTCGAAATTCTTGCCCTGCAGCAGGAAGTCGTAGCTGCCCATGTCCCAGGCCACGTTGCCGGCCTCGGCCATGATCTTCTTGTATGCGGGCGCGGCGATGAAGCCCTTCTTCGCTTCCTCGAAATCGCGCTTGTCCTCGAACGGCAGGCTCTTGCGCAGGCCGTTCTGCAGCTCGAGCGTGTACTTCGACGGCGCCTTGCCCTTGGGGTGGAAGTGCTTGCCTTCCAACACGCCGGGGTCGGACTGCACGGTGCCGCCACCGGCGGCGTTTGCAGCGCCGGCGAAGCTGACCAACAGGACGCATGCCAGTGCCAGCGTGAATCGTCTTTCCTTGCGCATCTGATTTTCCTTCCGCAGTGTGGGCAACAAGTTGCTTTCCGGGCCGCGCACTTTGCGTGGCGTTGCAAATGGTCAAACTACCGACCAATCGGACTCACTTGGCGGCGGGTGCTGCCGTCGCCGGTGGCGCTGCCGGTGCGCCCACGATTTCGATCTTGGCCTTGGCCTTGACATCGTCGAGCTGCTTCTTCAGGTTCTGCTGCTGAACCTGCTGGGACAGGCTGGGCTTGACCTCTTCGAAGGCCGGCGCCTCGATCGGCTTGGAGTCTTCGAGCAGGATGACGTGATAGCCATACCGGGTCTTGACGGGCTCCTGCGTGAACTTGCCTTTTTCCAGCGCGGCAACCGCGGCGCCGAATTCGGGCACCATGCCGCTGACGTCGAACCACCCCAGATCGCCGCCCCTCGCCTTGGAGCCGGTATCCATCGATTTCTCCATGGCCAGCTTGTCGAAGGACGCCGGGTTCTTCTTGAGTTTGGCGATGATGTCCTGGGCTTCGGCCTCCTTTTCGACCAGGATGTGGCGCGCCTTGTATTCAGAGCCGGTGATGGTGGCCTTGATCCGCTCGTATTCGGCTTTCACCATGTCGTCGGTGACCGGATTGCTCTTGATGAAGTCCCTGACATAGGCGTTGGCCAGAACGGATTGCCGGATCCCGTCGATTTGCTCCATGACTTCAGGCGTCTTGTCCAGGCCCTTCTTGACCGCTTCGTCGGCAACCGCCGCCTGCATCGCCAGCTGGTCGATGATTTCCTTGCGTGATTCCGGCGTGTCCGGCCGGCCGGAACCGGCAGCCTGCCGGGCGATGGCATCGACGCGGCTGGTGGTGATTGCCGTGCCGTTCACGGTCGCTACGACCACGTCTTTCGCGACCGGGGCCGCGGTTTTCGTGTCCTTGTCCGGATTGCAGGCGCTGAGGGCCAGCAGGGCAGCTGCGCTGGCCAGAAGAATTCGGGGTTTGATCGATATCACTGGAAAGTCCTTGGAGTGGCTGAAGCGAAAGGGTTGGCAATCATGGTGGGCTCGCCGAAGCGGCCCGCGCTGCGCCATGCAGCGCGGGCCGCAATTCTACAGCGCAGTCGTCACTTCGCAGAACACGGCGGTCGGCTCAATCCCAGCCCAGGCTGTTGAAACCGGGCCAGTACTCCCAGTAGGGTATCGACGCATCGCGCGCGGTCGCCGCGTTCATCGCCGCATCCTGCTTGAAATACGACGCGCGGGGGGCGACGTCGGGCAGGTTGTTCTGCGCTCGCAGCTGCAGGTAGGCCTGGTACTGCTTCTGCGTGCCGACATAGACGCTGTTCCTGGCGAGGTCCGGATACACGAACCAATTCGTTCCGGTCTGCGTCACCACCGTCACCTGGCCCGGCGGGAGCGTCGGCAGTTG
Organism: Burkholderiales bacterium; assembly: GCA_022758925.1. Taxonomy (GTDB): domain Bacteria; phylum Pseudomonadota; class Gammaproteobacteria; order Burkholderiales; family Burkholderiaceae_C; genus JAEMQF01. Next base: position 4,185 of record JAEMQF010000027.1, read on the forward strand.
CTGCAGCTGCTTGTCGGTGCTGGCCACGACGGTCTTGAAGCCGGCGGCCACGAGCAGGCCTTCGACCTGTGCGGTCGACGGCGTGCCCGGCGCGCTCGCGCAGCCGGCAATCAGTGCCAACACCGACAGCACGCCAGAGATCCTGGCGCAGGCGAGCAGAAGTTTCGATGTCATTTCGATTCCCGTCAGCTGGTTTGGGCGCACACGTCCCTGACGTCGGTCAGGACGCGGCGCAACGATGCCGCCACGCGCCGCACGATACGCAAGTTGACGGAGCCGGGCAAGCTGCGGCGATGCTGCTGTATTGCGGCCCGCC
>JAEMQF010000320.1 GCA_022758925.1 Burkholderiales bacterium
ACGGCGCAGACCGCGACGCTGATGAACACCGGCACGGCGCCGTTGACCCTGGCCACGCTGTCCACCGGCAGCACCGAGTTCGCCGTCAACGGCGGCTCGTGCGTCGCCGGCGGATCGGTGGCAGCGGCCGGGAGCTGCACGGTCGACGTCAGTTTCACGCCGTCGGCCGCCGGTGCGCGCAGCGCCAGCCTGACCGTCACACACAATGCCAGCGGCTGTTCGAGCAGCACCAGCCTGTCGGGTACGGGCGTGGCGCTGAGTCCGGTCATCGGCGTCTCGCCGACGACCCTGGGCTTCACGCAGACGGTCGCTGCCACGTCGCCGGCGCAGACGGCCACTGTCAGCAACACCGGCACCGCGCCGCTCGCGATCAGCGCGTTGTCGATCGGCGGCGCGCAGGCGGCCGAGTATCAGATCGCCCCCGGAAGCACCTGCACGGCCGGCGGCAGCCTCGCCGCCGGCGGGTCCTGCGTGCTCATGTTGGCCTTCACGCCGTCCACCAGCGGCGCACGCAGCGCGAGCTTGGCGATCACCCACAACGCCCCCGGCTCGCCCTCGAGCATCACACTCAACGGCACCGGCACTTCGACGCCGCAGCCGGCGATCTCGCTCAACGCTGCGGTGCTCACGTTCGCCGCGCAGGCCGTGGGCAGCGCGAGCGTCAGCCAAACGGTCAGCGTCAGCAACAGCGGAGCGGCCACCCTGAACTTCAGCGGCCTGACGCTCACCGGCACGGCAGCGGGCGATTTCACCCGCGGCGGCACGTGCGGCGCCGCGAGCACGCTGGCCGCCGGTGCGACCTGCAGCGTCAGCTTCACCTTCACGCCAGGCGCCGTCGGCGCGCGCAGCGCGACACTGACACTGGCCTCCAACGCCAGCAACGGCGACGCCGTGCTGAGCCTGGCCGGCACCGCAGCAGCCACGGCGACACCGAGCGTCAGTCTGGCGCCGGGATCGCTCGCCTTCGGCAACCAGACCATAGGCGTGGCCTCGACCGCGCGCACCGTGACGCTGAGCAATCCTGGCTCGGGCGCGCTGAGCATTGCCAGCATCACGGCGACAAGCCGCTTCGGCGTCAGCCACGCCTGCGGCGCGAGCCTGGCCGCGGCTGCGAGTTGCGCGCTGTCGGTCATCTTCACGCCCGCTTCCGTCGGCGCTGCGACCGGCACCGTGAGCGTGGTTTCCAACGCCACGGGTTCGCCACATCAGGTGAGCCTGACCGGAGCCGGCGTCACCACTTCGCCGCTACTGGCCTGGCTGCCGTCGACGGCATCGGTCTCGTTCGGCGATGTGAGCGTCGGCGGCAGCCCGTCCGCGCGCTCGCTGACGCTGGTCAATCAGGGGCCCGGCGCGGTGACGCTGACGCAGATCACGCTGGCCGGCGCGCAGGCTGCCGATTTCTCGCTCGGCAGCGGCGGCACCTGCGCCATCGCCGCCTCGCTGGCGCAGGGCGCGAGCTGCACGCTGGCACTCTCGTTCCAACCCGGCGCGGTGGGCGCCCGCAGCGCAACGATGCATGTTGTCTCCTCGGGCACCAATCCGCCGGACGTTGCGCTGTCGGGCAATGGGACCGCGGTCGCCGGCCCGGCGCTGGCCGTCGTGCCGAGCGCGCTGAACTTCAGCGTCGCGGCCGGCGTAGTGATGGTCGATCCTCAAACCTTGACTCTGCAGAGCACAGGCAGTGCAGTCCTGCAGGTCGCTGCCGTGCGTATCGCGTCGGGCTCGTTCACGCTCTCGGCCGCCGCAGTCAATGGTTGCCCGGCCGCGCCATTCGACCTGATGCCGGGCCAGACATGCGGGCTGGCGGTGGGCTGGTCGAACGCCACGGCGAGCAACGAGACCGGGACGGTCGAGATCGACACCAGCGCCGCGGCCACGCCGCTGCAGGTGGCGATCCAGGCGGCCCGCGGGATGCCCGCTTCGATTCCGCCGGTGCCACTTGAGATGAGCAACGTCGGCGCCGGCGGCTGCTCGATCGCGCGCGGCGACAGCCTTGCCGACCCGACGCTGTGGCTGCTCGCCCTGCTCGCTGCCGGCGTGCTCTGGCGCCGCCGTGCATCCCGCTAGTCGAAGTTCAAGCGCCGCAGATTTCCCCCTTCGCCACCCACCCAAGGATCCTGAAAATGAAACCGAATCGAATCTCTTCCTCCCTGCGCTTGGCTGCGCTTTGCCTGGCCACACTCGCCGCTCCGGCGGCATGGTCGCTCGACGCCGGCGCCGCGGCGCCCGAAATCAACCTGCCTGGCGTGAAGGAGGCGGTGAACCTGGCCAGTCTGAAGGGCAAGGTCGTCTACGTCGACTTCTGGGCGTCGTGGTGCGGCCCGTGCAAGCAATCGTTCCCGTTCATGAACGACCTGCAGGCCAAGTACCGCGCGAAGGGCCTGGTAGTCCTTGGCATCAACCTGGACGCGAAGCGCGAGGATGCGGACAAGTTCCTGAACGAGGTTCCGGCCCAGTTCAAGCTGGCGTTCGACGCCCGAGGCGAAAGCGCGAAGCGCTTCGACGTCAGGGGCATGCCGTCGTCCTATCTGATCGGCCGCGACGGCAAGGTGGTTGCCGCGCACAAGGGATTCAAGGAAGTCGATCGCAAGGATCTCGAATCCCGCATCGCGCTCGCCCTGGGCGGCAATTAGCGCGCCCGCGATGTCACCCGCCATTGCCATGGAGCACTTCCTGATCACTCCGTCCCGATCGTCCCGCGCCGTCTGTGCGCTGATCGCCGCGGCTGCGCTGGGCGGCTGCGCTTTCGCGCCGCCCCAACCCTGGGAGAAGGGCAACCTCGCGAAGCCCCAGATGTCAATGGGGCGCGACCCGCTGGACCAGGCCTTCACGCAACACATCTACGGCAGCAAGGAAGCCGCATCGGGCGGCTATGGCGTGGGCGGAGGTGGCTGTGGCTGCAACTGACGCGAAGCCCTGCCGAGGCGACAAGGCAGGCGCCATCATCGCCGCAGCGCTCGCGCTGCCCGGCGTGACGGCGCACGCCGAAAGCGCGCCCGAGAGAGGAGTCGTCGCGCTCAAGTATCTGAACTACAAGGACTCGCAGCCCGGGCTCGACCGGATCGCCGTAAACGCGCCTTCGATCTACGTGCTGGCGCCGATTTCACCGCGGTGGGCGGTGGATGGCTCGCTGGTCTCGGACAGCGTCTCCGGTGCCACGCCCCGCTACCACACCGCGATTTCCGGCGCCACGCCGCGCATGACTGACAAGCGTCTCGCAGGGAACGTGCAGGTCACGCGCTACTTCGAGCGATCGAACGTTGCAATCGGCCTGGCCAGCTCGAACGAAAACGACTACAACAGCAAGGCCGGGTCGCTCAACGCAAGTTTCTCGAGCGACGACAACAACACCACCTGGAACGTCGGCCTCGGCTATGCCTCGGACAAGATCGGCTCGACCAACGATGCCACCTTGCACGAGACCAAGCAGACGTCCGAGTTGCTGCTCGGTGTCACCCAGGACTGGACCGCAAACGATCTGATCCAGCTCAACTTCACGCTCAACAGCGGGCGCGGCTATTTCTCGGACCCTTACAAGTCGGTCGACAACCGCCCGCGCGAGCGCGATCAGGCGATCGCGCTGGCGCGCTGGAACCACTATTTCGCCGGTGCCGGCGGGGCCCTGCGTTCAGCCTACCGCTTCTATCGCGACACCTTCGGCATCAAAGCCCACACACTGGGCGCCGAGTGGGTGCAGTCCGTGGGCAGGTTCACCATCACGCCCTCGCTGCGCCTGTACACACAGAACGCGGCCAAGTTCTATTTCGACCCGATCTACGACCCCGATGTCGGCGCGCCCTACCCGCCGGGCTACTTCACGAATCCGCCCCAGTATTCATCGGCCGACCAGCGGCTGGCGGCCTTTGGTGCCGTCACCGTGGGACTGCAGATCGGGGTGAACATCGGCGCTGACTGGTTGGTCGACCTGAAGGCGGAGCGCTACGAACAGCGCACCGGCTGGCGCGTCATCGGCACCGGTTCGCCCGGGCTGGACCCGTTCCAGGCGACCTGGTTGCAGGTCGGTGTCGAGAAGCGATTCTGAGCAATGCAACTCGCGAGTACGGCTGGCAGGCGGGGTGAGACTGGCAAACTGGCATCGATGAATTCCTACGGCTTCGGTTTCGAGGCGATGTCGAGCAGTTGCGAGATCCGGCTCGACGGCGACGACGAGCACGCGCTCGCCGAGGCTGCCGAGCGAGCGATCGAAGAGGTGCGGCGCATCGAGTTGAAATATTCGCGCTACCGCGACGACAGCATCGTGTCGCGCATCAATGCGGCGGCAGGCCGCAGCGAATGGGTCGAGGTCGATGCCGAGACCGCGTCCCTGCTCGACTTCGCCGGCAGCCTCCACGCGCTCAGCGATGGGCTGTTCGACATCACCTCCGGCGTGTTGCGCCGGGCCTGGGACTTTCGCTCCGGGCGCGTGCCCGAAGCGGCAGGACTGCAGGCGCTGCTGCCGCTGATCGGCTGGCCACAGGTGGAGTGGTCTCGAGTGAACGCGCCGGACCGCCGCATCCGCCTGCCGCGCGCCGGCATGGAGCTCGACTTCGGCGGCTTCGGCAAGGAATATGCGGCCGACCGTGCAATGACGGCGCTGGCCGAGGCCGGGCAACGCCATGGGTTCGTCAACCTCGGTGGCGACATCCGCGTGCTCGGGCCGCGCGCCGATGCCAGCGCCTGGCGCTTCGGCATCCAGCATCCGCGCCAGGCCGAAGGCACGATCGCCAGTGTCGACCTGGTCGAAGGCG
>JAEMQF010000029.1 GCA_022758925.1 Burkholderiales bacterium
ATTCGCAGAGTAAACTCCTTTCAGTTCACAAGATCAGCCAGGCTTGGCCTGGCGCACCAAAGGACGCGAAGGAAGGGCAAAAACAGAATCATTTCCGGGAATAACAACCTGGTATCGGTGGTTACTTTGGCACTGGCCCCCGACTGTACCCTCCACGTTTTTCATACTTTTTGTTTTTCTTCGCGTCCTTTGCGTCCTTTGCGGTGAAAGTGTTCTTGGTTTGAATCACAACCTGGGAATGGCCAGACCACCATCGAGGTTGATAACCGAGCCGGTGGCGAACTGGAATTGTCCGCTCGCCAGCGCGGCCACGGCGGCGCCGATGTCTTCCGCTCCACCCCAGCGCCCCATGGGCACCAGGCCGTCGGCGATGCGCCGGTCGTACTTGTCGGCCACGGCGGCCGTCATCGACGTGCGGATCACGCCCGGACGCACTTCGAATACCGGGATGCCGTCGCGGGCAAGCCGCAACGCGAACAGTTTCGTCAGCATCGCGAGTCCCGCCTTCGACATGCAGTATTCGCCGCGCTCAGGCGAGGCAAGTTCCGCGCTCACCGAAGAAACGGTGATGATCGAGCGCGCATTGCGCGAAGCGCTCGCGCTCATGTGCCTTGCGACAGCCTGGGTGAGAAAGAAAGTGCCGCGCAGGTTTACCCCCAGCACCTGGTCGAATGCTTCGGGCCTGACGTCGAGCAGATCGCCGCGCGCAGGCGAGGGCACGCCGGCGTTGTTGACCAGGCAGTCGATCGCGCCGCATTGCGCGACTGCTTCGGCCACCACCCGCGCATGATCGCTGGTGTCGGCCAGATCGCTCTGCAGGAAATGCGCTTTGGCGCCGGCCGCACGCAAGGCGGCGAGGGTGGCGCGCGCGTCGTCATCTTCCGCGATATCGGTGATGGCCATATCGAAGCCGGCGCGCGCCAGCGCGAGCGCGATGGCGGCGCCGATGCCGCGACGCGCGCCGGTGATGAGGGCGACGGGACGGCAAGAGCCCATGTCAGAACTCGCGCAGGCGTGCCCTCAGGTGGCTGCCCACGCGCAGCGCCTGAGCCGCAATCGTCAGCGCCGGATTGAGCGCGGCCGAGGAAGGAAAGAAGCTCGCGTCCACCACGTACAGGTTGTCGTGATCCCAGCTGCGGCAATACGGATCCAGCGCGGAAGCCGCCGGGTCAGCGCCGAAGCGCGCGGTGCCGCACTGGTGCGAGGGCGTGTCGGTGCCGAACGGCTGCGACAGCACGATCGGGAAGCCGATGTCCTTCAGCAGTTTCTTCGCCACATCGACGAAGCGGCGGTGCGCGCGCAGGTTGCTGCGCTTCCAGCGCAATTCGATCGCGCCGTCGCTACGCACCCTGACTTCGCTGTCGCGCTGCGCCAGGTCTTCGGACATCACGTACCAATCCACGCTGTGGCGCGCGAGCCAGGTGCGCAGCCATTTCGGCGTGCGCGGCAAGGCGCCGCGCAGCATCGGCTCCTGAATCTTGCCCAGCAGTTGCAGGTTGCCCAGCGGTTTCTCGCTCGCACTGCTGGCGAAGTAGAAATCGTTCACCGACAGCGTCTTCGGAAAGCGCGTGGCGTTCACATCGAACGGCGTCAACGCCATGATGCCGGTGCAGTTGTGGTTCATGTAGTAGCGGCCGACCACGCCCGAGGAGTTGGCCAGGCCCCGCGGGTTGCGCGCATCGGCCGAGCGCAGCAGCAACGCTGCGCTGTTGATGGCGCCGGCCGACAGCACGAACAGGCGTGCGCTGACGCTCAGCACCTTGCCATCGCGCCGGTACTGCGCCGCAACGATGCGCTTGCCCCTTTCGTCGGCGATGAGCCGGGTGACTTCGCTGCCGGTCTGCAGGGTCACGTTTGGATGCTTCAGCGCGGGGTCGATCAAGCGCGTCTCGGCGTCGCCCTTGGCGCCGACCCGGCACGGGAAGGCATCGCAAGTGCCGCAGCGGATGCAGGTGCCGCCGGGATGCAGGTCGACCGCCGAGGGCATATGAAAGGGGTGCAGGCCGAGCGCGCGCATGCGCTCGAACGCCTTGCCGATGATCGGCTCGTGCGGAATCGGCGCATGCGGGTAGGGTGCCGAGCGCGGCGGCTCGGTCGGGTCGTCACCGGCCTGGCCGTGCACGCCGAACAGGGTTTCGGCTTTACCGTACCAGGGTTCGAGATCGGCGTAGCGCACCGGCCACGGCATGGTCTTGCCCTCGGCGTGCTCGACGCCCTCGAAATCGCGCTCGCGGAAACGGAACATCGCGGTGCCATAAACTTTGGTATGGCCGCCGACGAAGTAGAACTGTCCCGGACGGAATGGTTTGCCGTTGCCGTCGTACCAGGTCTCGCGCGTGCGGTAGCGCTGCTCGGCGAACACCGCCTGCGGACTCCAGTTCTCGGCCTCCCTGGGCAGGCGTTCTCCGCGCTCCAGGATCAGGATGCGCGCGCCGCTGCCGGCCAGCGTAATCGCGACCGCTCCGCCGCCGACGCCGGAGCCGATGATGACCACGTCGTAGGATTCACTCGTCCCAACGCTCACTCGATCAGTCTCTCGGTCCCGGCGTCGAAGCAGACCAGCTTGGCGAGGTCGACGAAGAAGCGCGCGTCCTGTCCCGGCTTCAGCGAGACGTCGGGTTCCAGCCGCACCGTGAATTCATGGCCGCCGAGGTCGAGCACCACCAGCGTGTCCGCCCCGGTGGGTTCGATCACTTCGACGCGGGCATCGAAGGCACGTTGCGTCGGTCCCGCCACCATGCTTGCATGCGCCAGGTTGACCGCCTCCGCGCGGATCCCGGCGATCACTTCGGCTCCGATATGGGCGCTCATGGCGGACGGCACGTTGGGCAGTTCGAAACGCACCGGCGGGCGCGTACCGGTCTGGATGTGCAGCGCCAGGCCACTGCCATTCTGCGCCAGTCGCGCCTTGATCAGATTCATGCGCGGCGAACCCATGAATCCCGCAACAAAAATGTTGGCAGGGCGGTTATAGACCTCGTAGGGCGAACCGAGTTGCTGCAGCACGCCGCCTTTCATGACGGCAATGCGCGTGGCGAGCGTCATGGCTTCTATCTGGTCGTGGGTGACGTAGACGATGGTGGCGCCCAGGCGCTGGTGCAGCTTCTTGATTTCGGTGCGCATGTCCAGACGCAACTGGGCGTCGAGGTTGGACAAGGGCTCGTCGAACAAATACAGCCGTGGCTCGCGTGCCAGCGCGCGGCCGATCGCAACGCGCTGGCGCTGGCCGCCGGAAAGCTGGCGCGGCTTGCGTTCCAGCAGATGCTCGATCTGCAGCAGCTTGGCGACGCTTTGGACCCGCTCCGCGCGCTTGCTTTTTTCGACCTTGCGCATCGCCAATGGGAATTCGATGTTCTTGGCCACCGTCATGTTGGGGTAGAGCGCGTAGGACTGGAACACCATCGAGATGTTGCGCTCGGCCGGCGCCAGCTGCGTGATGTCATGGCCATCCAGTCGCAACTGGCCTTCGGAGGGTTCCTCCAGCCCGGCGATAATGTTCATCAGCGTGCTTTTGCCGCAACCCGATGGGCCGACCAGCACCAGGAATTCGCCATCCGCCATGCTGATGGAAATGTCATGGAGGATCTTGGTCGGGCCGAAGCTCTTCTGCACATTGATCAGATCCAGCGTAGCCATACATTCACCCTTTGACGGAGCCCGCCATCAAGCCGCGGACGAAATATTTACCGGAGACCAGGTAGACGACCAGCGTCGGGATGGCCGCGATGAACGCACCGGCGAAATGGACGTTGTACTCCTTGACCCCGGTGGAACTGTTGACCAGATTGTTCAGCGCCACGGTGATCGGGAACGAACTGTAGTCGCTGAATGAAGCGCCGAACAGGAATTCGTTCCAGATGTTGGTGAACTGCCAGATGACGGTGACCACGATGATCGGCCCGCTGCTGGGCAGCAGGATACGAAACAGCACGCCGAAAAAATCCGCCCCGTCCATGCGCGCCGAGCGGATGAGCTCGTTCGGGAACGCGGCGTAGTAGTTGCGGAAGAACAGCGTCGTGAAGCCGATGCCGTAGACCACGTTGACGAATACCAGGCCTTTGACGGTGCCGGCCAGACCGAGGATGCCGAGCGTCTTGGCCATCGGGATGAGCACGATCTGGAACGGGATGAAAACGGAAAACAGCATGGCTGCGAACAGCAGATTGGCGCCGCGGTCGTGCGCTTCATTGAGCTCGCGCGACACGTCGGCCATCATCGGCCTGAGCAGTTGGG
>JAEMQF010000154.1 GCA_022758925.1 Burkholderiales bacterium
AAGGCGGCCGGGTCGAGAACCTGACCGCGACAGAGTTGCGCTACGTGAAACAGAAGGGCTTCTCCGACAAGCGCCTGGGCAAACTGCTGTCGAGTGATGAGCACGAGATTCGGGCACGTCGCCATGCCTTGGGCGTGCGCCCGGTCTACAAGCGGGTGGACACTTGCGCCGCCGAGTTCGCGACGCAAACCGCCTACATGTACTCGACCTACGACGAAGAGTGCGAGGCGCAGCCGACATCGCGCAAGAAGATCATGGTGTTGGGCGGCGGGCCGAATCGGATCGGGCAGGGCATCGAGTTCGACTATTGCTGTGTCCATGCTGCCTTGGCGCTGCGTGAAGACGGCTTCGAGACCATCATGGTCAATTGCAACCCCGAAACGGTTTCGACCGACTACGACACCTCCGATCGTTTGTACTTCGAGCCCGTGACGCTCGAGGACGTGCTCGAAATCGTCGACAAGGAACGACCCCTTGGCGTGATCGTTCAGTACGGCGGGCAGACTCCGCTCAAGCTTGCGCTGGAGTTGGAGCGTGCCGGCGTTCCGATCGTGGGAACGTCACCGGACAGCATCGACATCGCCGAAGATCGCGAACGCTTCCAACAACTGCTGCAGCGGCTCGAATTGAAGCAACCGCCGAACCGCACGGCACGCACCGAAGAGCAGGCCTTGTCGCTGGCACAGGAAATCGGCTACCCACTCGTCGTGCGTCCGAGCTATGTGCTCGGCGGACGCGCGATGGAAATCGTGCATGGTGACAAGGATCTCGAGCGCTACATGCGCGAGGCGGTCAAGGTCTCGGAAAAGTCTCCGGTCTTGCTGGATCGCTTCCTGGACGACGCCATTGAAGTCGATGTCGACTGCATCGGCGACGGCGTGGACGTTGTCATCGGCGGAATCATGGAGCACGTCGAGCAGGCCGGGATTCATTCGGGCGATTCCGCCTGCTCGCTGCCGGCGTACTCCCTTTCCATTGGCCTGCAAGACGAAATGCGGCGCCAGACCATCGCGATGGCGCGTGCATTGAAAGTCGTCGGTCTGATGAACGTGCAGTTCGCGATTCAAGGCCAGGGTGACGCGGCGGTGGTCTACGTGCTCGAAGTGAACCCGCGCGCGTCGCGCACGGTTCCCTTTGTGTCCAAGGCAACCGGGCAGGCATTGGCCAAGATCGCGGCGCGCTGCATGGTGGGCCAGCGGCTTGCGACGCAACGCCAGGCAGACGGCAATCCGCCGCGGGAGATCATTCCGCCCTACTTTTCGGTCAAGGAAGCGGTGTTTCCTTTCAACAAGTTTCCGGGAGTCGACCCTATTCTTGGTCCGGAAATGCGCTCCACAGGCGAGGTCATGGGCACCGGACGCTCCTTCGGCGAGGCGATGCTCAAGAGCCAGCTCGGCGCTGGCTCGCGCCTGCCGACAAGAGGTACGGTTTGCATCACCGTCAAGAACGGCGACAAGGCGAGGGCGGTAGCGGTGGCGCGCGAGCTGCACCGCTTGGGCTTCCATCTGGTCGCCACAAAGGGCACAGCCGCGGCCATTGCACAAGCAGGTGTGGCAGTGCGCGCGGTCAACAAGGTCAAAGACGGGCGCCCGCACATCGTCGACATGGTCAAGGCCGGCGAGATTCAACTCGTGTTCACCACGGTGGACGAAACGCGGACCGCGATTGCCGATTCGCGCCACATCCGCCAGGCGGCGCTTGCGCAACGAGTCACCTACTACACCAGCATGGCAGGTTGCGAAGCGGCCGTCGAAGCCATGAAGCACCAGGTGGATCTCAGCGTGCACTCGCTGCAGGAGTTGCACGCGGAACTGGCTTAAACTCTGCGTCCACACCGCCGCCGGACTTACCGGCGGCGGACTCGTTTTGGCGTAGAGGTCTGTTGGACATGACGACGATTCCACTCACACGGCGAGGCGCCGAAAAGCTCAAGAGTGAGTTGGCACGCCTGAAGAACGTGGAGCGCCATGCCGTGGTGCAAGCCATCGCGGAAGCGCGTGCCCAGGGCGACTTGTCGGAAAACGCCGAATATGAAGCGGCCAAGGACAAACAAGGCTTCGTCGAGGGTCGGATTCGTGAAATCGAGGCCAAACTCGCGGCCGCGCAGATCATCGACCCAGCCAATCTCGCCATGGACGGGCGCGTCGTGTTCGGCTCGACGGTGGACCTGGAAGATGAGGACACCGGCGCGAAGGTGACCTATCAGATCGTCGGCGACGACGAAGCCGACTTGAAGTTGCGGCTGATCTCGATCAGTTCACCGATTGCGCGGGCCCTGATCGGCAAGGAAAGCGGCGAGGTTGTCGAATTTCGCGCGCCCGGGGGCCTGAAGCGCTACGAAATTGTCGCTGTGCGCTACGTCTAGCGCGGCCTAAGCCTGTTGAGACGCCTTCTTGATGCTGCTCGGGCGCCGCCGTACGCGCTTGACCTCACCACCCGCGGCAATGCGCTGGTTGCCAAGCAATGTGACCGTCTTGATTTGCGGGCGGTGATTGCCGCTCTTGGAAAAGCGCACGATCTTGACCGATTTGACTCCCGGATTCCGGCCCTCGCTGCGAACAACTTCCTTCGAGGGAATGGGGCGCCAGAAGATCAACAGCTTGCCGATGTGCTGAACGGGCGCGGCATTCAGGTCCTCGGCCAGGCTAGAGAAGAACTGGTTTCGCAGGGCGCGGTCCTCGGAGAACACGCGGACCTTGACCAAACCATGTGCCGAAAGCGCGAGGTCGAGTTCATTGCGCACAGCGGGCGTCAAGCCCACGGCCCCGATCAGGACGACGGGATCGAGGTGGTGTGCTTGGGCGCGCCATTGCTTGCGTTCGGCGGCTGTGAGGGCGATCGTAGGCATCGGCCTATTATCGGCCCGACATGAATACACGCCGCCGCAGCAAGAAGATCAACCGGGCCTGGTTGCACGATCACATCAACGATCCCTATGTCAAGCGCGCCCAGGCCGAGGGTTACCGGTCGCGCGCAGCTTACAAACTTAAGGAAATCGACGAAGCCCTGCACTTGCTGCAGCCCGGGCAGTTCGTCGTCGACCTCGGTTCGGCGCCTGGCGCGTGGTCGCAGTATGTGCGGCGCAAGTTCACGTCGAAGCGCACGGCGCTTCAAGCTGAATCGCCGGACTTGCCAAGCGGGCGCATCTTGGCACTCGACATGCTGCCGATGGAGGCAATCAACGGCGTGCGTTTCCATTTGGGTGATTTTCGAGAAGAGGCAGTGATGAAGGAGTTTCAGGAACTTCTGGAGGGGCAAAAGGTGGACGTGGTGTTGTCCGACATGGCGCCCAATCTTTCTGGCATTCCCGAAGCAGACGCGGCTCGCATGTCCGATCTGGTGGAACTTGCGCTCGAGTTTTCGCTCGCGCATCTCGGTGCGCGTGGAGCGCTGTTGTGCAAGGCGTTTCACGGCAGCGGCTACAGCCAGCTGGCGCAGCGGTTCAAGACGAGCTTTGGCGTGTTCAAGGTGATCAAGCCCAAAGCGTCGCGAGACAAGTCGGCGGAAACGTACCTGGTCGGCTTGGGCCCGAAGAGACCGAGCAGCAGTTGAAAGTTCGGACCAAATGCCGCAAACGCCGGGCCTGAATGTCTGGGGTTGTTTCCTTCCATTGGGCTCGCGCCCCCTTGACTGAACTAAAATCGCACACATATGGCGCGTACTGAGCCTGCCGCGATTCGGCGGCCAGCGACCCATTACCCGCTGAAGGAGCCGAGTTGAACAACCAATGGTTCTCAAAAATTGCCGTGTGGATGGTGATCGCCCTGGTGCTTTTCACCGTTTTCAAGCAGTTCGACCGCGGTATGGCACAAGGCACCCAGATCGGCTATTCGGACTTTCTGGAGGAGGTTCGCAGCAAACGGATTCGAACCGTCCAGCTGCAAGAAGGCGCTGGGGGAAGCACCGAGATCAGGGCACGCACCAGCGATGACAAGGAATTGCGCACGACCGCCACCTACCTTGACCGCGGCCTCGTCGGTGACCTCATCAACAACGGCGTCAAATTTGACGTCAAGCCGCGCGAAGAGCCGTCATTCCTGTTGAGCTTGCTCGCCTCATGGGGCCCGATCTTGCTGCTGATTGGCGTGTGGATTTACTTCATGCGCCAGATGCAAGGCGGTGGCAAGGGCGGGGCGTTCAGTTTCGGCAAGAGCAAGGCACGCATGCTCGACGAGGCCAACAATACGACGACATTCGCCGATGTTGCCGGCTGCGACGAGGCCAAGGAAGAGGTCAAGGAGTTGGTCGATTTCTTGAAAGACCCGCAGAAGTTTCAAAAGCTTGGCGGGCGCATTCCGCGCGGCGTGTTGCTGGTCGGACCTCCCGGTACCGGCAAGACGCTGCTGGCCAAGGCGATCGCAGGCGAGGCCAAGGTTCCGTTCTTCTCGATTTCTGGTTCCGACTTTGTCGAAATGTTCGTCGGCGTCGGTGCGGCCCGGGTCCGCGATATGTTCGAACAGGCGAAAAAGAGCGCCCCTTGCATCATCTTCATCGACGAAATCGACGCCGTCGGCAGGCACCGCGGGGCTGGGCTCGGTGGCGGAAACGACGAACGCGAGCAAACGCTGAACCAGATGCTGGTGGAGATGGATGGTTTCGAGACCAACGTCGGCGTGATCGTGATGGCGGCGACAAACCGGCCTGACATTCTGGACCCGGCCTTGTTGCGGCCTGGACGCTTCGACCGACAGGTCTTCGTGACCCTGCCCGACGTGCGCGGCCGGGAGCAGATACTCAACGTGCACATGCGCAAGGTTCCGGTGGGGCAGGATATTCGCGCCGACATCCTTGCGCGCGGCACACCTGGATTCTCGGGCGCAGACTTGGCGAACCTGGTGAACGAAGCGGCGCTGTTCGCCGCGCGCCGCAGTGGCCGCGTCGTGGAAATGGTCGACTTCGAGAAGGCCAAGGACAAGATCATGATGGGCCCCGAGCGCAAGTCGATGGTGATGCCGGAGGAAGAGCGCCGCAACACCGCCTATCACGAGTCGGGCCACGCCCTGGTCGCGCGCTTGATGCCGAAGACCGATCCGGTGCACAAGGTGACCGTGATCCCGCGCGGCCGGGCGCTGGGCGTGACGATGCAATTGCCGGAAGGCGACCGCTACAGCCTCGACAAGGAACGCATGTTGAGCACGATTTCAGTCTTGTTCGGCGGGCGCATCGCCGAAGAGGTTTTCATGAACCAGATGACGACCGGCGCGAGCAATGACTTTGAGCGTGCCACGCAGATTGCGCGCGACATGGTGACGCGTTATGGCATGAGCGACGAGCTCGGGCCCATGGTCTATGCCGAGAACGAAGGCGAAGTGTTCCTTGGTCGATCGGTGACAAAGCAAGTCAACGTTTCCGAGCAAACGATGCAGAAAGTGGATGCCGTGATCCGCCGCATCATCGACGAGCAGTACGCCATAGCGCGCAAACTCATCGAGCAGAACAAGGACAAGATACACGCCTTGGCCAAAGCCTTGCTCGAGTGGGAAACGATTGACGCGGAACAGATCGAAGACATCATGAACGATCGCGCGCCCAGGCCACCGAAAGACTGGAACTCAGCGCTCAGCAAGGCAAACGCCGGAACTCCTCCGGTCAGTCCCGGCAGCGCCCCGGCCACTGCCTGAAGGCTGCTGACCCGCCGCGGCGTCTGTTCTGCGCTTCCCGAATCGCTCCAGAGCGACGGCGATGATCTGGCAGACCTCACGTTATCAGATCGATTTGACGCGGGTGCGCATCATGGGTGTCGTGAACGTGACGCCCGATTCGTTCTCCGATGGAGGGCGCTACTTCGATGCCGGCGCCGCGATCGCACATTGCGAGCAACTCGTGCGAGAGGGCGCAGACATCCTGGATATCGGGGGCGAGTCCAGCCGGCCGGGTGCCCAGCGCGTGGGTGCGCAGGAAGAACTCGATCGGATTCTGCCGGTTGTAGAAGGCGCATTGCGGCTGGGCTGCCCCGTGTCGTTGGACACCACCAAACCC
>JAEMQF010000259.1 GCA_022758925.1 Burkholderiales bacterium
CGAAGGCCTGCCCTACAACTTCTCGCTCACCCTGTTCCAGAACGACCGGCGCAGTGACAGCGTGACCACGACGCAGCAGCGCACGCTCGACACCGATGCGCCGATCTGGGACCAGACCGAAACCAACGTCGAGCGCGAAAAGCGCCGTGGGGTGCAGGCATCGGGTCGCCTGAATTGGCGCGGCGAGGATGGACGCAGCGCGATGCTGATGCCGCTGATCATCGATTCGCGTGGCAATGCGCAACGCAGCGCCGAGCTCGAACGGGTGCCACCCATCCCGCAGGCGAGCTATGACACAGCGCACAGCGATGCCAGCAGCCACTTCAGCCTGCTGCGACTGGGTGCGCAGTGGCTGCAGCGATTCGACGACAGCAGCCGCTTCGAATGGCGTGGCGGCGTTGGCCGCACCAGCTTCAAGAATCGCAGCCTGCGGCTGGAGACAGGTGGCACTGCGCCGGACCAGATCGACGACGACACCGACAACACCGAGCGCACGCTGAGCATGAGCGGCAAATTCACGAGGCTGTTGGGTGAGGGCGAACACAGCGTGGTGGCCGGCGCCGAGCTCGAATCGAACCGGCGTGTCGAAGCGCACACCACCTTGTACGACGGGGTCGTGATCCTGCCCGAATTCGGCGAGGAGGTTGCGGCGCGCGCCCTGCGGCTCGCGCTCTATGCGCAAGACGAATGGAGCTTGACGCCGAATTGGGCGGTACACGCCGGGCTGCGCTGGGAGGGCATCAATACGCGCGGTGGGGAGTCGCCGACCGAGCCCGAGGTGAGCAATCAAAGCCGCGTCTGGAGTCCCCTGTTGCACCTGCTTTGGAAGCCTGACCCGGCGGGGCGTGATCAGCTGCGGGCGAGCCTGACCCGGAGCTACCGGTCGCCGTCGTTGAGCAACCTGATTGCACGACCGCGCCTTTCCCTGGCCAACTCGGCGACCAGACCCGACCGTGTTGGCAACCCGTCGCTGCGGCCCGAACTGGCCACGGGAATCGACGTTGCCGTTGAACACTATCTGCCCGCCAGCGGCTTGCTCAGCGCCAACCTGTTCCAGCGCCGCATTCGCGACTACATCCGCAGCGTCACGGAGTTCGACACCGGTTCCGGGCGCTATGTGGCGCGGACTCAGAATGTCGGTTCGGCGTTGACGAGCGGCCTGGAGCTCGAAGCCAAGTTCCGCCTCAGCGCCGTCGTCCAGGATGCACCCCACGTCGATCTGCGCGCCAACGCGAGCCTGTTCCGCTCCAGGGTCGAAGGCGTTCCCAGCCCGAACAACCGCATCGACCAGCAGCCCGACTGGACCGCCAATTTGGGTGCCGACTATCGCCTGCCCGGGACGCCGCTCACCATCGGCGCCAGTGTCAACCTGACGCCCGGCTATGCAACGCGCGTGAGCGACGCGCAGAGCCTGAGTGTGGGCGACAAGATCATCGGCGACGCATTTGCCTTGTGGACGGTGAGCCCGACACTGCAAGTGCGCCTGACGGCGAGCAACCTCGACCCGCGCCTGTACACCACCGCGTCCAGCGTCGACGATTCATTGGCAAACCTGCGCGAATCGTCGCAAACGGTTGCGCCGACCTACCTGAACCTGCAGTTGCGATTCGAATTCAAGCTGTAGCGCGGCAGGCTGGGGCGGTCACACCAGCAAGCATGGGTGCGCAGTGGCGCTGCTCGCGCCTCTCGCCCGAGCGGCTGCCCAGGCGCCTAGCCCGGGGCAGCGAGCCGGGCGCGAATCGACTCGATCCGCGCGCGATTCACACCGAAATCCTTGCGCCCGAGGCGCGATGCCGAGCGAACCTGAATCGCGCCGGCGGCCGGGGCGAACCAGAACTCTGCATCGTCGACGAAACCCAGCGCGCGCGTCGTGAACTGTGCGTACAGGTAGTCGGGCTCGGCCTTCACGATCTTCGCCCCGGGCATGCCTTGCACCACGGTGCGCAGACGTGCCAGCGTTGCCGCGCCATCCCCGCGCAGAGCGAGCGGCGCAATACTTGCGTAGTCGCGCATTTCATGCTCCGGATACAGCGTGGCCTGACTGCTCACGCTGTTGGGCGTGCGCGAAGGTGGTTTGAGTCGGCCGTCGCGCACGCCTGGATTCTTCGGCTCGGTGCCCTTGAACAGACCGAGCTGGCCCAGCACCAGCACCAAGACGGCCAGCAGGACCAACCCCCCGCACATCCAGATCAGAGTTTTCATCAGCATGATTTCAGCGCCATTTGCTTGACCCAGTTCACGCCGGCTCAGCGGCCCCGTATTGTGCTTCAGGCACGTCAGGCGGCGGCCTCGGTATATTCAGCGTCTGGTTCGGGGTTGCGTCGGTTCGGAGTCCGTTCATGTTGTTGCCATTCCATTCGTTGCCGCACTTTGCGCCGCGTGAATCAGCGCGGGGCTGGGTGTTGGCTTGCATGTTGTCGGCAGCTTGTTCGACGCCGCTGCCGCCCTATGCGCCGGGTACGCCGGCCAGGCCCGGTACGCCGGCGACGCAGGGGCCGGTATCGACGCTGCCCGCACCGCAGGCGCCGCCCGCCACTCCCGCCGCTGCGGGTGCCCCGGGCAAACCGGCGATGGCAGGGGTGTTGGAAACCGGCAGCGCGACGCTTGGCGTGATCCAGCCGAAGCCGCTCTATGCCGATGCTGTGGCGGCGCGTTTTCCCGAGCCGCCAGTAAAGTACCGTACGCCCGCGTTTGATGCGGGTCGCACTGCGCTGACGAGCAACGCCGAGCTCGCTGCCTGGATGCGCGCGCTGCTGCGCGACGGTCGTGCCACCCCGGACGGCAACACGGTGCGGCTGCTGAGCGTGGGCAGTTCGCAAGGGGGTGTGCCGCTCGAGGCGTTGCTGTTCACGCGCGACGCGGAAGCGACACCGGCGTCGCTGCTGCGTGCCGGGCGCCCCACCGTGCTGCTGCTCGGCCAGCAACGCGGCGACGAACCGGCGGGGGCCGAGGCCCTGCTGAGCATCGCCGAAGAACTGGCTCAAGGGCCGCTGGGCAAGCTGCTCGAGCACATCAACGTCGTGCTGCTGCCGCGTGCCAACCCCGACGGCGCGGTTCTCGGCCGCGCCATGACGACCAGCGGCATCGACGCGAATCGCGATCACTTGCTGTTGCGCACGCCCGAGGCACAGGCGATGGCGCAGCTGGCGCGCGAGTTTCGGCCGGTGGTCGTGATCGATTTGCACGAGTACTCGGCGATCGAGCCGTACCTCGCAAAGTTCGGCGCGTTGCAACGCTTCGACGCATTGGTGCAATACGCGACCGTGGCGAACCTGCCCGAACTCGTGACCAAGGCCGCGGAAGAATGGTTTCGCCGGCCGCTGCTGGCCAGCCTGGCGGCGCACGACTTGAGCGCGGAGTGGTCTTACACGACATCGACACAGGCTGCGGACAAGAAAATGTCGATGGGCAGCGTTGATCCCGACAGCGCCCGAAATGCGAACGGCCTGAGGAACGCGATCAGCTTCGTGATTGAAACCCGCGGCGTGGGCCTGGGCCGGCTCCATTTGGCCCGGCGCGTTCACACCCACGCGGTCGCGATCAGGAGCATGTTGGAGGGCGCGGCACAGCACGCCGCGGACCTGAACCAACTGCGCAAGTTCGTCGACGCGGAGGTCGCGGCGCAGGCCTGCCAGGGCCAAGCCATCGTTTCGGCCAGCCGTACGCCGAGCGAATACACGCTGACCATGCTCGATCCCGTGACCGGGGCTGACCGCAAGCTCACCGTCACTTGGGATTCGGCCCTGATGCTCGAAGCGCGCAAGTCGCGCACCCGGCCCTGCGGCTTCTGGCTCGGCGAAGCGCAGAGCGACGCGGCGCTGCGGCTGCGCGCCTTGGGCGTGCTGGTGCAGCTGATTCAGCAAAACGGCGTCGTGCGCGGCGAGGTCTACCGCGAAGTCGCGGGCGAAGTCGGGACCGGGTCGGAACTCAACGCTGGCACCGACGCGGCGCTGCGCGTCGAAGTCGAATCCGCGGCCGCGCTCATCGACGCCAGCGCAGGCAGCTACTACGTGCCGCTCGACCAGCCCCTGGCCAACCTCGCGCTCGCCGCGTTGGAGCCGGATGCGCCGAACAGCTACGTCGCGCACCGCGTCGTCAACGAGCTGAGCGGCGTCGCGCGGGTGCTGGCGCGTCCCTCCTGGCGCATGACCGCATTGCCGTAGCGAAGCCCCGCGTCGCGGCGTCAAGCGCGACAAAGTACCTTTCGGATCGCCCTGCCAGGCTGAACAATCCTGCCCTGCGCAGCCACATCGACGAGAGCGCACGGCCATGCGACTGCTGATCGTGGAAGATGACGAACCCTTCGGCTCGGCCATCGAGAACGGCCGAACCCGAGCCGGCGACGCCGTGAACCGGATTCGCAATGGCGTTGAGCGATCACTCCATGCTCAAACCCATCGCCCTTGATGAACTCACCGCGCAGCTGCGCGCGACGCATCGGCGCCTCGAGATGGGCGGCGATGACGGTGCCGAAGTCGAACATGGGATCTTGAAACTCTCCCCATCGCGGCGCATTGCCACGTTGCGCGGCGAGCAGGTGGCGCTGACGAACAATGAATGCTCGGTTCTTGAGACGCTTCTGCGCAAGAAGAACCAGATCTTCTCGCGCGCGCAGCTCGAGGAAGCCTTGTACGGCTGGGGCGAAGCGATCGACAGCAACACGGTCGAGGTCTACATCCACTACCTGCGCCGCAAATTGGGTGCCAACGTGATTCAGACGGTGCGTGGCGTGGGCTACCAGTTGGGGCCCATGCCGGCGTAGGTTCTGCCGCGCCGTACTGGCTCAGACCTTCTGCACCGCGCGCACGCCGGTGGCGTTGTCCCTGATGCAGCCTGTGGCGCCGCGCCTGGCGCGAACTTCGCCTTGCACGCCGCGCCCTCGCAGAGCTCGGGCCCTTCGCCAGGCACGATGGCTCTTCAAGAGCCCTCGTGTCCGGGCTCGCCTTGCAGGCCGCGCCCTCGCA
>JAEMQF010000185.1 GCA_022758925.1 Burkholderiales bacterium
CACCTGATCGCCGACAACTACGCCACCCACAAGCTGCGCATTTCGGCGAACGTGACCGGTGATTTCGGGAACGTGACCGATTTCGGTCGGGCGCTGGGTTGCGCGGAGAAGATTGTAGGGATGGGGTGGATTCGGGCTGGTTTGGAACCTCCTCGGTTGATGTTGATGGGCGCTTGATGCGTATTTCGGCGAACGTGACCGCCGATTTCGGCATCGTGACCGGTTTGGGGGTCGATGCTGGGTTGCGCGGATTTGATTGTAGGGATGGGGTTGGTTGTGTAGGGTGAAGCGCCTCCGTGAAGGGTGTGGATCGATTGGTGATGCCAGTTGGGATTGAAGGGCTTTGCCTTTTTGTCTTGCTTTTTTCAACCCGTGGTGGTGTGGCCCTGTGGAGCTTGTGGGCAGCCGACGGCCTGTGGGTGGGCGCGTGGGCAACCCGCAGGGTTGTCCATCCGGCCATCCACAGGTGAGCGCGTGCCGCGCTCAGTCGGGAAGCCCGCGCCAGCGGGCCTGTCCACAAATCCACAGGGCGCATGTCTACTGGTGCAGTCTGTTAGCGCCGCCCGATTCGCTCAACGCTTCGTCGGCGGCGTCTGTGCTGGCGGGCCTGTGCGGGCGCAGCGACTTGCCCTTGAGCGCCAGGCGATGGCTGCGCGAGAGCAGCCGGTCCAGGATCGCGTCGGCAATCGTCGCGTCGCCGATCCATGCGTGCCAGTGCTCCACCGGAAGTTGGCTGGTGATGATCGTGGCGCGCGTGCCTGCGCGGTCGTCGATCATCTCCATCAGGTCCGAGCGCGTCGGTCCATCCAGCGCCGCCAACCCCCAGTCGTCCAGCAACAGCACGTCGGTGCGCGCGACCGCCGCGAGCCAACGCGTGAAGCCGCCGTTGCCGTGCAGGACGCGCAACTCCTCGGCCAGGCGTGGCGTGCGCAGATACAGCGCCGATTGCCCACGCCGGCACGCGTATGCGGCAAGCGCGCACGCCAGCCACGACTTGCCCGAGCCCGTTGCGCCGGTGATCAGAATTGCTGCACCGTCCTCGACCCAGCGCGACAGCGCCAGGCTCATCAAGGTGCTGCGCTCGAAGCCGCGCCCGGCGCGGCCGTCGACATCCTCGATTGCCGCCTGCGGGTACTTTAGTTGCGCGCGCTTGAGCAACGCGGCGCGGCGCTTGTCGCCGCGATGGTGGACCTCGCGGTCCACCATCAGCGCCAGACGCTCCTCGAAACTCAGGCCTGTGCTGGCGCTGCCCGAGAGTTGCTCTTCGATGGCACAGACCATGCCGACGAGTTTGAGATCGCGCAGTTGCGCAAGGGTGTTGTTCATCATCATGATTGAGTCCTTCTGTTGTGGTGTCATTGTGGTGTCAGTGGTAATACGCCGCGCCGCGCAGGTTGTCGTGCTCGGGTGCCACCCACTGCGGCTCGGGCGCCGGGCGTGCGACGAGGTCGCGCCCGTTGGCCAGGATGTCACGTACATCGCGGTACCGCCCGGCGCCCAGTTCCAGGGCCAGCGTGCAGGCGGCCTCTACGCGCTGCGGGCCATAGCGCTTGGCCAGGCTGAGCAGTCCCAGGCAGCTGCGGTAGCCATGCTCGGGATGGCGGAATCGCCGCAGCAACTGGGTGACGAAGCGGCCCGTGTCGGCGCCGATGCCGCTGCCCCAATGGATCAACCGCTCTGGCGTCCACTGCTTGTGCGCGCGGTGCGCCGCGGGCATGTGTTCGTCCAGCGTCGTGAAGCCACCGGCGCGCGCGCTGCGAGCATGGCAGGCGACGCGGTTTCCCCGGTGCAACAGTTCCACCAGCGCGTCTGTGATGCGCGCCTCCAGCTTCACACCCACCAGCGCGTGCGGCACGCTGTAGCGATGGGCCTCGACCTCGACGTGGTAGTCGATGTGCACCGTCACCGTCTTGAACGAGGCCCACTGCCAGGGCTGGGCTGGCAAGGGTGACAGCGCTGGCGCGTCCAGCGTGGCGAACAGACTCGCGCGGCTGCCGTCGAGCTTCTGGAAGGCCCGCTCGTTGAGCGATGCCAGCAGGGGCGTGAGCGCCACATTGACTGCGGCCACGTCGGCCAGCACGCTGTGGCGCAGCCGCGCCATCAGCCAGCGTTCGACGACTTGCACCGCCGACTCGGCGCTGGCCTTGTCCTTGGGCGAGTAGGGCCGCGCCGGCAGGATCGAACAGCCGTAGTGGCGTGCAAAGTCGCGCACCGTCTCGTTGAGCTTGGGCTCGTAGCGGCAGGCGTCGGACACGAGCGCGCGCGGGTTGTCGGGCACGATGAGTTGGGGCACGCCGCCGTAGAAGCTCAACGCGCGCGCCATCGCACCCAGCCACGAGCGCATGCTCTGATCGAGCGTGGCCCAGGCGAAGGTGTAGCTCGACGCGCCCATGGCGGCGACGAAGACCTGCGCGCGCGAGCCGTCGGCCAGCTCGAGCGTCGGGCCGGCGTAGTCGATGAATAACTTCTCGCCCGCGCGGCGGTGCTGGCGCATCGAGCGCTTCAGACTCTTGGCAAAGCGTTTGTAGTGCCCGCAGAACTGGGTGTAGGCCCAGGTGCGCTGTCCCTCGTGCGCGGCACGGTACTCCTGCCACAGCAGCATCAGCGTCACGCCCTTGCGGTGCAGCTCGATGTGCACGCGCGCGAAGTCGGGTTCGATCACGCGGCTATGGGCAATGCTGTGCCCGAGCAGCCGACGTTCGAGCGAGGCTTCATCCAGATCGGCCGCGGCCGACCAGTCCAGCCCGGCTGCGCCGGCCAGACTGAGGTACTTGGCGACGACGCCCTTGGAGATGCCCAGGTTGCGCGCGATCGCTCCGTGCGACAGCGCGCCCTGGTATTTGAGTCTGAGAATGTCCTTGATCATGCGTATGTCCGTTCGTTGCTGGGGCATCGGCTCTCCGGCCAAAAGACCGCAAGGCTATGCCCCAGGGGTGGTTCATACGCAACACCTGCACCGACCCCTTGACAGGTCGGAACCCGCTTCTATGCGGGTATCAAAGTCCCCTCGGTCACGTCACCGAAATGATCGGTCACGTTCCCGAAATCGGCGGTCACGATGCCGAAACGGTCGGTCACGCTCTTCCGAAATACGCACCAGGGCGCTCTGTGTCAGCAGCAGCGTCAGGATCGTGAGCAGAAAGGGCTTGAGGAAACTTGTCATCGCGGTTGTCTCCGTGGTCTATCGAGGTTTGGCGGCTGAGCGCGATCATGGCGTGCTGCCGAAGAAGATGAACCTGCATGCGACGAAACGCCTGGAATCGGGCGGCAGTGGACATGGGGTCGGCGCGGCGGGGGTATCGCTCAGCCCTGTGATCCTTTCGGTGTTGTGGGCCGACCCACTGCTGGCAATCCCCTGACCGATTCCCGCGCGAGAAACTTGAGCTGCTCAAGCTCGAACCACGCTCCAGCCAAGGCCATCACCTCAGCCGCCGATCAACGCGCCGCTGTCGACGCCACCCACCGCAGCGCAAGCGTCGAGTCAGGTCTCCGGCCGAGCCACGGGCAGCCTTGAATTTTCTGTCGCCGCGCAACCGCACCTCACTCGCGCGTGATGATTTCGCGGTGCATCGGCGCCAGCCGCGCCAACATGCGGTTCTGCGTCGAGAACGCAATGCCTTGCGCGTCCATGCTGTCTTGCAACACTTCGACGAGTGCATTGAAGTCGCTGCGGCCGATTTCCAGGCCGCGATGCTGGCCGCGCATCTTTGCGCCGGTGTAGACGCAGGGCCCACCCGCGAGCATGCAGAGCTGATCGGTGAGTTGCTCCTTCAGGCGTGGCTTGTCGGCGCTGGCGAAGAAGATCCTGGTGCGCTCGTCGACGGCCAACGTTTCGACGAACCTGTCCATCAGCAAGGCCAGGCCGGGCTTCTCGCCGAACGCCTGGTAGAGGCTGGCGTCGCCCGCCTGCGCGTCAGCCGGGCCGTGAAGCAACGCTGCGCCGGCGGCGAGCAGCAAGGTGGCAAGCAAGCGGATCATGTCGGCTCCTTGTTCGTCGGTTCAGAACGCCACCTGGGCCGACAGATAGGCCCCTTGCTGGCGCCGCGTCACCACCGCGGGAACGATGTGCCCCAGGTCGACATAGGCGAGCGTGAATGACAGGCTTTTGTTCGGCGCCCAGGCGATGAACACATCGCTCCAGTCGTCTTCCTCCAACCCGGCACCGAGCGCCGAGGGGTTGAGCTTGTCGGGCTTGGCGCGGTACTCGGCGCCGATTGCGAGATGCCGGTTCAGCAACCAGGCGATCGAGACCTCGGGCTGAACCGAATAGCCGTTATCCGCAGCGCTGCCGAAGCCGAGCAAGCCGTTCTGGTTCGCCTTTGTCGCGCGCAGGGTGGCGTTCAGCAGCACACCCTGGGCAAGGAACAGCTTGGTGGCACTCACGTAGACATCGGTGCCGCTCGTGCTTGCGCCGAGCGCACGCAGTGTTGGCGCCAGCCCCCCCGGGTCCGCGGTCTTGAACTCCACGCCGAGCGCCACCTGCGGCACGACGGTGTCGCTGTCGAGCACCGCCTCGCCGAACATCCGAACCTTCAGGCCGATGATGTCTTGCTTCAGGCGCAAACCCGGCAGGCCGAGCGCCGGGCCGGTGGGCCCGGTGTCGAAGTCCTGGCGCGCGAACGAGCGCTCGCCGCGGTCATCATACGAAGCGACCGCGCCGAGCACATTGAGCGCATAGTCCTGCGTTTTCACGCGTGTCAGGAACGCCGTGCCGCCAAGTTGGCCCTGGGTCGCGTAGCTGCCCGTCAGCGCCCAGGGTGTGAGGCCGCCCCCGGCGGCGCCGTCAATGCTGCTCACGCCACCGGTGAGCAGCAGCTTGCCCGATTCAGCGAGTGCGGGGCCGCAGAGCAGCGCGAATGCCAGAGCTGTGCCCGCGTGCAGCGTCGGTGATGTCATGCATTGCTCCAGCCCATGCCATGATTGTGGTGGCGTGTCATGGAGTACGAACGAAGCCATGAATCGGATGCATTCGCGGGTTGCGGCTCGCCGTGCGCATCGATACCGTCTCGATTGTGAGCGGCAAGCCCAGGTTCAATTCAGGTTCGAGGGTTGAAGCACGAGGACCATGCCCAGCGCACCGACGGACACCACGCTGTTGTTGACCGTCGTGTACGAGGCGACGCCAAGTGGATGGTAGGTTGAAGCGAAGGCGGTGAGCGCCCCGATGCCCAGCGCTCCCTCGATCGGGCTGCGCTCGGCGATTGCCTGCTTGATCTTTGCTCGGTGCTTCTCGGGAGACGGGTTCAACAGGAATGCTGCGGCAATGACTGCGGCTGCGACGACAACGAATGCTTTGACCATGGTGCGTGTGTCCTGGCGAGCCCGATATCAGAGGGTGGTTGGAGAACTGCGTGGAGTTTTCCGTCGCGGTCTCGATTTCGTCAGCGCAAGCGCGATGCGAAAAACGCCAGCAACGGTGCGTTGTACGCGTCGAGCCAGTAATGCGCATCGACGCTGCGCGACGGCCCGTCGAGCATGAACGGCGTCGCTTCAGGGTAGCCACGAGCGAGCAGTTGAGTGCGCACCTTGTCGACGCAAGAGCGGTCGTTGATGCCGTCCTGAGCGTGGTGAAACTGGCGGAATGCCGGCTTCGGTGCGCTCGTCGCACCGTCCCATGCCTTTTCATTCGGATGGCTGCCGGCGGCACAGGCGCCGGGCTCGACGATCTGGCGGCGGGTTTCGTTGTCGAAGCCTGCTCCAGCCACGTTGACGCGGTCACCGAAGCGCCGCGTGCAGTCGCGGAACCAGCCGTAGGGGTCGCCACTCGAGACCGGAGCAAAGGCCGTCACCAGTTCGGCAAATCGGCTGGCGGCGCGCACGGCCATGTAGCCGCCGGAGGAGTGCCCGGTGACGAAGACTTCGCTGCGGCCGGC
>JAEMQF010000124.1 GCA_022758925.1 Burkholderiales bacterium
AGTTTCCTTGACCCCCACGGGGGGCGGTCGCTGCAAGGCGGCGGCCTGGGGGTGCTCAAAGGCAGCGACCGCAGCCATTGGCAAACTGTCCGAACCCCACGGTCGCGGGGAACATCCGGCCATGGGCCGTCGCGCGGGGCTGATTCCTCGTACAGTCGAAACCGGTGCCCCCAACCCTGGTTTCGTCCGTGGCTGATGTTCGCTTGACCCATTCATCGGCGCTTTCGGACGAATCAATCCCGTCGCAGCCCCCGATGCGCCCGCTCGCTGGTGCGGCCCTCGCGGCAAGAGGGTGGTTCCGTCGTTTCGCCGGTCGTCAGCGCGGTTGGCATTTGGCGTTGGCCGCCTCGGGATTGGGACACGCGCACTGGGCCCCGCGCGCAACGACGATTGAGTTGTCGGCACGCTGGCACCAGATGCTCGGATCCGACAGTCAGACCTTCGACGGCAGCATCGAATCGTTCTGGACTCTGCTTCATCCGCAGGACGCTCTGGGCGCACGACACGCGTTCGAGTCGGTGGCCGGCGCACGGCAGATGTCGAACCGCTGCGAATGCAGGATGCTCCACAGATCTGGCCATTGGGTTCCAATTGAACTGATCGCAACCGTCTTGGCACGCAGCCTTTTGGGCGCAGTGCGTGACGTGCTTTTCACGGCTCGGGACCTGAGTGAAGTGCAATCGGCGCTCGAACAACAAACTCTCGCGACGAGCTTGTTCCAGAGCCTCCAAGAGGGTCTGATCGTCACTGACGCCGCGCTTCGGGTCGTTGACGTCAATTTTGCCTACTGCGAGATCACCGGGCAATCGCGTGAAGAGACATTGGGCACCGTGCCGACGATGCTCAAGCATGCCCACCTCGGTGCGACCGAAGCGGAACAGCACCTGACGCTGGGCGCCGGTCTGGAGGCCGCAGGTGCGTGGCGGGGTGAGATCTTTCATCGGCGTCGCGACGGCGAGCCCTGCGTGCTGCAGGTTGCGGCTTCCGCGGTGCGAAACCACGCAGGTGAAGTGCAGAATCATGTCCTGGCGATTTCCGACATCACACAGGCACGCCAGCAAATCGAGCAGTTGCGTCGGCAGGCCCATTTCGACGAGTTGACCGGGTTTCCCAATCGGGTCAGGCTGACCCAGATCCTGATGGAGGCATTGGCCACGGCCGAACGCGATCGCACCTTGCTCACCGTGTGTTTCCTCGACCTCGACTACTTCAAACCCGTCAACGATCAGTTCGGCCACCACGCGGGCGATCAGCTCCTGGTCAAGTTGGCGGACCGGCTGCGCCGCTCCTTGCGAACCCAGGCGAGCGGCGACGACCTCGTCGCACGCATCGGCGGCGACGAGTTTGTGCTGCTGCTTCGAACCGCCACCACAGAAGAAAGCCGGCAGGCCGTCGAACGCGTGCTGCGCCAGGTGCGCTTGCCGTTTGCGCTCGACGTCAGCGAGTCGCCTGTGTCCATCACCGCCAGCATTGGAGCGACCGTCTATCCCCTGGACCGATCCGATGCCGAAACCTTGTTGCGCCACGCTGACCAAGCGATGTACGGCGCCAAGCAGGCGGGACGAAACGGCTACCAATTCTTCGACGCGGACCACGACCGCCGTACCGAAGCGCGCTTCGTCGCCTTGGCGCGCGTGCAGGACGCGCTCGATGCCCATGAGTTTTGCCTCTACTACCAACCCACGGTTGACATGCGCGACGGCAGCGTCATCGGCGTCGAGGCGTTGCTGCGCTGGAACCATCCCGAACGGGGCATGCTGTTGCCGGGGCAGTTCCTGCCACTCATCGAGCACACCGGCTTGGCGGTCAGCGTCGGCAACTGGGTCATGCGGTGCGGTATTGAGCAGCTTGCCCAGTGGCAGAGCATGGGGTTGGATCTCACGCTGAGCGTCAACGTGTCGGCGCGCCATCTCCAGGAACCGGCTTTCGCTCGGCACCTGGCCAAACTGCTGGAGCAGCAAAGCACACCGGTTGCGGACCGGCTCGTGATCGAAATCCTCGAGACGACGGCGTTGGCAGACATGGCGCACACCTGCGCCCTGATGCAGGAATGCCGCTCCCTCGGCGTACGCTTTGCGCTCGACGATTTCGGCACGGGTTACTCGACTCTGACATACCTGAAGCGATTGCCGCTGGACATGCTGAAGATCGATCGCTCATTCGTCATCAACATGCTCAACGACAGGCACGACCTGGCGATCGTCGAAGGCGTCATCGGCCTGTCGGAAACCTTTGGATGCAGTGTCGTCGCCGAGGGAGTGGATACGCTGGAACAAGCGCGGCGCCTGATCGAGATCGGCTGCGACATCGGCCAGGGCAACGGCATTGCCCCGCCGATGCCGGCCGATGAAGTCATGGCTTGGGCCCATGCCTTCAACGGCATTTCAATCCTGGCTGGTCTGCCCATCGACTAGGACTGCGCCCCAGAGTTTTCGGAACAAGGTGAAAGCGATGGATTCGGCCCTATGCCCAGGCGCAAGGCCTCGCGATACCCGAAGGTATCGCGAGGCCGAGCCCGGACGTGGGCAGTCCTTGCACACTACGCTCGCCAAGCGAGGGGCTGGGCCTCAGGCCCAGCGCGGCCAGCAAGGCTTGCAATCACGCCATTGGGCCGAAGATACGCCAACATGTTTCGAAATCTCTGGGTCCCAGGACTAGATTGTGGGCGTCGTCGGCCCACGCCGACACGCGAGTTCCCAGCAAAGCATCGACGATGATTCCCCCTTCCTTTGTCCAGGATCTTCTGGCGCGCGTCGACATCGTCGACGTCGTGGGGCACCATGTGCAACTGAAAAAGAGCGGCGCGAATCTGTCCGGGCTGTGCCCGTTTCACGCCGAGAAGTCGCCGAGCTTTACAGTCAGCCCGAGCAAACAGTTCTATCACTGCTTCGGGTGCGGTGCCAGCGGCGACGCGATTCGGTTTCTAACAGAGCAAACCGGCGCGGGATTTCGCGAAGCGGTCGAAACTCTGGCGCAACAAGTGGGAATGAAACTCCCTGACGACGATGTGTCGCCCGACGACCGACAGCGCGTGCAAGTCCTCAAGCAACACCGCCAGACGCTGGCCGGTGTGCTCGGGCAGGCGGCGGAGTTCTACCGCGCGCAGCTCAAGGGCAATGCACGTGCCATCGACTATCTGAAACAACGTGGACTGACCGGAGAGATCGCCGCCCAGTTCGGCGTAGGCTACGCACCCGACGCCTGGCGAAGTCTGGCAAGTGCCTTTTCCAGCTACGACGATCCGATGCTCGAGGAAAGCGGGATGGTGATCACGCAGGCGGCGGACCCCAGCGAAGGAAGCGAGCGCAAACGCTATGACCGCTTCCGCGATCGGATCATGTTTCCGATTCGCTCCGTGCAAGGCGACGTGATCGGCTTTGGCGGCCGCGTGCTGGATCGAGGCGAGCCGAAGTACCTAAATTCGCCGGAAACTCCGCTGTTCAGCAAGGGGCGCGAGTTGTATGGCCTGTTCGAAGCGCGTGCAGCGTTGCGCGCCCGCGGCTACGCCCTGGTCGTTGAAGGCTATATGGACGTCGTGGCTCTGGCGCAGATGGGATTTGCCAATGCCGTCGCCACCTTGGGCACGGCGTGCACGCCCGAGCATGTGCAAAAGCTGTTTCGCTTCACTGAATCGGTCGTGTTCAGTTTCGACGGCGACGCTGCCGGGCGCCGAGCTGCGCTGCGCGCGATGGAGGCGAGCTTGCCGCACGCGCAGGAAACCCGGAGCATCAAATTCCTGTTCCTGCCCGCCGAGCACGACCCCGACAGCTACGTGCGTGAATTCGGTGCAACGGCCTTCGAGACCTGCATCGCGCGGGCTGTTCCTTTGTCCAGGCAGCTGATCGACGCCGCGTCGATCGGCTGCGAACTCGACACCGCCGAAGGCAGAGCCCGCGTGCTCGCCAACGCCAGGCCCTACTGGTCAGCATTGCCCGAAGGGGCGCTGAAGCTGCAGATGCTGGGCGAATTGGCAGCGCACGCCCGCTTGGAGACTTCGGAGCTGCATCACCTGTGGCACGACGACGGCCAGCCTCGCGCCACCGCGGGAACTGGTGCGAAGCCGCTTCGAGCCACGCGCACCTTGAGCCGACGCCTGAGCCGAGGCACCCCCACTTTGTTGGACCGCGCACTCTGGCTGCTGCTGCATCGCTGCGAACTGTGGAGCGCGCTGGACGGACAGTCCCACGACTTGTTGGCCAGCCAGGCCTCCCCCTATGGTTTGCTGTTCGGCG
>JAEMQF010000074.1 GCA_022758925.1 Burkholderiales bacterium
CACAAGGAGCCGGCAACGACGAGTGGCGCCGCAATTCGCCCCGGCCCTTCGGGTTGGGTCTGCTTTGGGGCGCATGCGTCGTTGCAAATGCTCGCCGTGCCGCCCGGCACGGCTGCGCTTTGCGCCTAGCCTGCGCCCCAAGGCAGACCCAACGCGGGCACGACCCAAAGCCCGACAGGCTCCCTAGGAGCCGGGGCGCGAAGCGATGGAGACCGAACGCAGATCGCGGTGATCGTTTCAGGGCTCGATGGGTTCCAGCGGCGACCGTCCCCCACGGGGATCAAGGAAAGTGGCGAAGCCACATTTCCTTGAGACTCTGCGCAGACCAGGGTCGCAGTTCCGAGGGTGAAGCATCGAGCGTTGGGCGCGGCATACAATGCCGCGCTTTCGCGGCGGGTCACACGTCGCGAGTCACCGAGGAATCCCAAGTGTTCATTTCCCAAGCCTACGCACAGGCTGCCCCGGCCGCGACCGGCGGCGCCGAGGGCATGTTCGGCAGCCTGGGCACGATGTTGCCGCTGGTGCTGATGTTCGTCGTGCTCTATTTCGTCATGATCCGCCCGCAGATGAAGCGCCAGAAGGAGCACAAGGCCTTGATCGAGGCGCTGGCCAAGGGCGACGAAATCGTCACCGCCGGGGGCATGCTTGGCAAGGTGTCCAAGCTGGGCGACAGTTATCTGCACGTCGAGGTCGCGGCGGGCGTCGAAGTTCAAGTGCAGCGCAGCGCCATCGTCCAGGTCCTGCCCAAGGGCACCGTCAAGTAAATTGGCCGGGCTGCAGGCGCCGCGCGCGCGCGCCAGTCTCGCGGCGCGAGCGCGGCACTGGCCGGTCCCGGCGAGGAAGACGCAATGAACCGGTATCCGATCTGGAAGTACGCGATCCTGGGCTTCGCCCTGCTGGTCGGCGTGATCTACACGTTGCCCAATTTCTACGGTGAAGCTCCCGCCGTGCAGGTGAGCAGCGCCAAGGTCACGCTCAAGCTTGACGCCGCGACCACAGCGCGGATCGAGCAGGTGTTGAAGAGCGCCGGACTGCAGGCCGACTTCGTGCAGCTCGAAGGAGCATCGATCAAGGCGCGATTCGACGACCTCGATGTGCAGAGCAAAGCGAAGGACGCGATCGGCAAGGCGCTCAACCCGGACCCGAGCGACCCGGCCTACATCGTGGCCCTGAACTTGCTGCCGCGTTCGCCGGCATGGTTGAAGGCGCTGCATGCGTTGCCGATGTACCTCGGGCTGGACCTGCGCGGTGGCGTGTACTTCCTGATGCAGGTCGACATGAAGTCGGCACTGACGAAGAAGGCCGAGTCTTTGAGCGGCGATGTGCGCTCGATGCTGCGCGACAAGAGTATTCGACATGCTGGCATCGCGCGCGATGGCAACAACGTTGTCGTGCGTTTGCGTGATCGAGAGACCGCCGGCGCGGCGCGCAACCTGTTGTCGCAACAGTTGCCCGATCTGGTGTGGGCCGAGACGCAGGACGGTAGCGAGTTCTTGCTCAGCGGCGTCCTCAAGCCCGAAGCCGCGCGTCTGGTGCAGGAAACAGCGTTGAAGCAAAACATCACGACCCTGCACAACCGCGTCAATGAACTCGGCGTGGCCGAGCCGGTGATCCAGCAGCAGGGGCAGGACCGCGTCGTCGTGCAACTGCCCGGGGTGCAGGACCCGACGAAGGCCAAAGACATCATCGGCCGTACCGCCACGCTTGAAGTGCGCCTCGTCGACGAGAGCGCCCAAGCCGCGGCAGCAGCGGCCGGCACGGGCCCGGTGCCGTTTGGCACCGAGCGCTACGTCGAGCGCGGCGGCGCGCCGCTGATCGTCAAGCGCCAGGTCATTCTCACCGGCGAAAACCTGACTGACGCGCAGCCGGGTTTCGACAATCAGACGCAGGAGCCGGCCGTGCACCTCTCGCTCGACGCCAAGGGCACGCGCATCTTCAAGGACGTGACGCGTGAGAACGTCGGCAAGCGCATGGCGATTCTGCTGTTCGAAAAGGGCAAGGGCGAAGTGGTCACGGCACCCGTGATCCGCACCGAAATCGGCGGTGGGCGGGTGCAGATCTCCGGGCGCATGACGACGGTGGAGGCGAATGACACGGCGCTGTTGCTGCGCGCCGGTTCGCTTGCCGCGCCGATGGAAATCATTGAAGAAAAGACGATCGGACCGAGCCTGGGCAAGGAAAACATCGACAAGGGGTTCAACAGCGTGATCTGGGGGTTCGCCGCGATCTCGCTGTTCATGTGTGCGTACTACCTGTTGTTCGGCATGTTCTCGACCCTCGCGCTCGCGTTCAACCTGCTGCTGCTGGTGGCGGTTCTGTCGATGTTGCAGGCAACGCTGTCGCTGCCCGGCATCGCCGCAATCGCGCTCACGCTGGGCATGGCGATCGACTCGAACGTGCTCATCAACGAGCGCGTGCGCGAAGAGTTGCGCGGGGGTGCGTCGCCGCAGGCGGCGATCCACACCGGTTACGAACGGGCCTGGGGCACGATTCTCGATTCCAACGTCACGACACTGATCGCCGGACTGGCGCTGTTCGCCTTCGGCTCGGGCCCGGTGAAGGGGTTTGCCGTCGTGCACTGTCTGGGCATCATGACCTCGATGTTTTCCGCGGTTTTGTTTTCGCGCGGCCTGGTAAATCTTTGGTACGGGCGCCAGAAGAAGCTCAAGGGTGTGTCGATCGGCCAGGTCTGGAAGCCGCAGCCTGACGTTCCCGGGCAGGCCTGAAGCCGACGTCGAAACCTTCCAGAAGAAACGAGACCCGCGCATGGAGTTCTTCCGCATTCACCGCGACATCCCGTTCATGCGCCACGCGCTGGCGTTCAACGTCATCTCGCTGCTGACGTTTCTCGCGGCCGTGTTCTTCCTGGCCACGCGCGGCCTGCATTTCTCGATCGAGTTCACCGGCGGCACCGTGATTGAAGTCGGCTACGCACAGGCGGCCGACGTGAGCAAGGTGCGCGGCGTGGTCGAGGGCTTGAAGTTCGGTGAGGTGCAGGTGCAGAACTTCGGCAGTTCGCGCGACGTGCTGATTCGCCTGCCTCTGCGCGGCGACGTGAAGCAGACGGAAGTGGTGAGCCAGGTCTTTGCCGCACTGTGCGCCGCTGAGGGCGGCAAGGTCACGCCCCGACAGACAGTGACACCGCAAGGCGAGGCGGTTTCCAAGCAAGCCTGCGATGGTGCGGCCGCTGCCGCCGGTTCCCAGGCCCAGGAGCCGGTGCGTTTGCAGCGCAGCGAATTCGTCGGTCCGCAAGTCGGCAAGGAACTGGCCGAGGACGGTGCGAAGGCGCTCGCCTTCGTGATCGTGGGCATCATGCTGTACTTGGCGTTTCGATTCGAGTGGAAGTTCTCGGTCGCGGCGATCATCGCAAACCTGCACGACGTGATCATCATCCTGGGGTTCTTCGCGTATTTCCAGTGGGAGTTTTCGCTCTCGGTGCTGGCCGCGGTGCTGGCCGTGCTGGGCTATTCCGTAAACGAATCGGTCGTGATTTTTGACCGGATTCGCGAGGCATTTCGGCGCTACCGCAAGATGGATACGCGCGCCGTGATCGACCATGCCATCACAAGCACCATGAGTCGCACCATCATCACCCACGGCAGCACCCAGATGATGGTGCTGTCGATGCTCGTGTTCGGCGGGCCGACACTGCACTACTTTGCGGTGGCGCTGACGATCGGCATTCTGTTCGGCATTTACTCGTCGGTATTCGTCGCCGCGGCGATCGCGATGTGGCTCGGTGTGACGCGTGAAGATATGGTCAAAACCGGCCCCAGGGAAGGCGATCCGGACGACCCGAACGCCGGGGCCGTGGTGTAGAGTCCGCAGCTGAACCGACAGCAGCGCGCACACCCCATTCATGCCGACATTGGCCAACCCGGCGGCAATCGCGCAGCAGGCTCGCCGAACCTACGCCGAAGGGCTCGTCAGGGGCATTCCTGCCATCGCGCGCAGCGTCGATGAGGCAGCGCGTGCATTGTTGAGTGAGGTCGCCGAGCCGGCCATCGCGGCGCGTCGGCGCGACGCAGTGCAAGACCTGCAGCGGCTTGGCTCCTCTTGGTCGCAAGGCATGACAACGATGCTGCGCGCAGCATCGCAAAGCGGTTTCGTCGCGGCAACCCGGGCCGGCGAGCTGCCGACGCCGGGTGTGCGCGCCGGCAGGGCCGGGCTGAGCTCGGTTGACGACGATACGATCGAGAATGAAATCCTCAGTTCGCGCCTGGCGCTGGCGATGATGGACCGTGCCTCGTGGGAGTTCACCGACCTGCGTGGACGCATCAACACGCTCGAAGTCCGCGAAGAACTCGACAACAACGACGTGCTGCGCCCGCATGTGCTTGCGCGCGTCGTGACCGGCGCGTGGCGAGGTGCAGGGCTCAGTCTCGGCAGCTGGCGCGCGTTGCAGGTCATGTTGCACGAAGAGTTCGCGCATTTCTGCGAAGAGGGTTACCACGAAATCAACCGCTGGCTGCTGCAGCACAACGTCCAGGCCGACGTCGACCTGCGGCCCTTTGTCAAGCGCAATCGCAGTACGCCATGGGAGGGCGGGCCGCAGACGGTCAGCGGCGGTGGCTTTTCGGCATCGGGCTTGGCCCCGGCCACGAGCGCGCGCAGCGCTGTCGCTGATGAAACCCGCCTGCTCAACAACACCGGTGCGTTGGCGCGAAACATGGACCGTGCCAACTCGGTCTTGGGCAAGCTCAACAGGTTGGTCGGGCGCCAGTTGCCCGACTTCGTGGAGACGTCGAACGCCAACCGCGGCCAGCCTTCGCCGACCCTGTATGCGGCGATTAGCGACGTCCAGACCGGCATGGCGCGGCGCTTCTCGAGCCCGCCCGCTGCCGGGGCGCCGACGATCAACACACCGACGCTTCTCGAAGAACTCAACCAGCGCAAGAGCATCCTCAAGCAGGCAGCGACGACGCGGGTCGAACGCGCGACGATTGAAATCGTCGCATTGTTGTTTCAGAGCATCCTGGCGGATGAGCGCATCCCGGCGGCGGTACGCATCTGGTTCGCGAGGCTTCAGATGCCGGTGCTGCGCGTGGCGGTCAGCGAACCCGACTTCTTTGCCACCTCGGATCACCCGGCACGACGCCTGATCGACCGCATGGGCGCTTGCGTCATGGGTTTCGACGCGACAGCGCGCGCCGTTGGGGACATTCTCGAAAAGGAAATCAAGCGCGTGGTGCAGGTCGTGGAGGCGTATCCGGACACCGGCCGACGCGTGTTTCAGACTGTGCTCACCGAGTTCGAGCGCTTTCTCGAGCACTACTTCGAGAACGAGAATGAGGCGTCCAAACGCGGCGTGTCACTCGCGCAGCAGGTCGAGCAACGCGAAACGATGGCGATCCAGTACACCATCGAATTGCGCAGAATGCTCAACGAAGTGCCGGTTCAGGACGGAGTGCGCGAGTTCCTGTTTCAGGTCTGGGCCGACGTGTTGGCGATCACGGCGGTCAAGTCCGGACCCCAGGGCGATCCAACGAAGGCGATGAAACGCGCTGCTTCCGACCTGATCTGGTCGGCTGGCGCAAAAGTCTCGCGCGAGGAGCGTGCCGAAGTGATCCGGCGCCTGCCTCCCTTGCTCAAGGTCTTGCGTAACGGCATGGAGCAGGCCGGCGTGGCGGCTGACAAACAGGACGAACACATCCAGCGCCTGAACGATTCGCTGGCAGCGGCGTTCACGGCCAAGACGGCGGCGATTCCGCACGAACGACTGGTCGAATTGATGGCGCGGCTGGAGACGCTGGAAGAGATGCTGCCCGAAGCCAATGACGTTGAAATCGACCAGGAGATGGTGCTCGACCTGTCGGGCCAGGAGAGTTCCGAACTCGAAGTGGTGGGCGAGGGCGGATCGATGGCCACTCCGGCGATGCTGGCCTGGGCGCGCGACCTGCAAGTGGGGACGTGGTACATGCTTGACTATCGCGATCGAAACGAAGCGGTGCAGTTGGCATGGCTCGGCCTGCGCAAGCACCTCGCACTGTTCGTATCGCCGCAAGGCCGGTGCATCTTGTTCCAGCAGCATCGACTCGCGGCATTTCTGCAGGCCGGGCTGCTGGTGCCGGCGCAAGACGAGCCGCTTACGGTGCGGGCCACGCGCAGCGCTCTGGCCAAACTCGACGGCGACCCCAGCAGACTGCTGGGTTGAGGCCGCGCGGCGTGCGTGGTGTCGTGGCGCACCACGCGCGCGCCGTGCACGCCGGGTCTCAGTGAATCAACCGGTCTTGTACGTCGACGAACAATTCGTCGAGGATCAGCGCGTCGGGCTCTTTGCCCAGACTCCAGAAAACCATCAGGACGATGATCTTGAGATCTTCGAGTTCGAGTGGCGTGGCGCCGACGGCACAGGCGCGGTCGATGACCATTTCGCGCATCGGCGCCGGCAGCAACCCGGCCGACTCGAGGAAACTGATGAAGGCGATCGATGCTTCGCCGAGGAGTTCTTGCTCGTGCGCCGTGTAGACGCGCAGGCTGTGCGCTGCCTGTTGGCCGACATGGGCATGGGCTGAATGCGTCAACTCGTCGAGCCAGGCGAGCGCCTCGTGAATCTCATCATGCTCAAACCCGACCGAACTGAGCTTTCGCGTCAGCTGCTCAGGCCCCGGGCAAGCCTCTGCACGCCAGTAGTTCTCGTACAGATAGACCAGCACGTCAAACATGCGAACGACTATACCGCAGCGCCTTCGGGCAGGGGGTCGGCGCGGCCTCAGCCTTGGCTGATGCGTTGAAAAAGTTGACCGGGCAGGCGTGCAACCTGACCATCAAGTTCGAGTTCGAGCAGTTTCGTATTCAGCTGCGCCGCCGACCAGCCGGTGCGCGCCACCAGCGCTTCCAGGGCGACCGGGTCGTAGCCCAGCGCATCGAGCAGCGGGTCGCTGACGGGCGGTGCGGCGGCTGCCGCAATCGCGGGCGTCGTGGGGTTCACCAGGCGCAAGTCTTCCAGGATGTCCTGCGCTGAATCGACGAGTTTCGCGCCTTGTTTGATCAAGCTGTGACAGCCTCGCGACTGCGGCGAGTGAATCGATCCGGGGATGGCGTAGACATCGCGGCCGGCTTCGGTCGCGAGTCGCGCCGTGATCAGCGATCCCGATTGCAGCGCCGCCTCCACGACCAGGGTGCCTCGGGTCAGCCCCGCAATGATGCGGTTGCGAACCGGGAAGTTCGCCGGCAGCGGTGGCGTGCCGAGAGAGAATTCGCTCAATATCAAACCCTGCTCGACGATGCGTTGCGCCAGCTTGCTGTTGCGCCTGGGGTAGACCTGATCGAGCCCGGTACCGACGATCGCCACGGTGCTCGCCGGGCCATCGAGCGCACCTTCGTGCGCTGCGGCATCGATGCCCAAGGCGAGCCCGGAAACGATCGTCAGGCCGCTGCGGCTGAGGTGTTCGGCGAAGGCCCGTGCGCTGTCGACGCCTTGTCGTGTCGGATTGCGGCTGCCGACGATCGCCAGGCTGGGCCCTTGCAATCGCCTCAGGTGCCCTTGCGCATAGAGCAACAGCGGTGGGTCGGCGGTTTCCAGCAATGCAGGGGGGTAGGCCGGGTCGCCCAGCGCGAGCGTCGCGCGCAATCCAGGTTCGGCGTCAAGCCATTGCCAGGTCCTCGCGATCAGCGCTGCAAGCGGCTCATAGGATCCCGTGAGCGCTTGCGCCACCGCAGGGCCCGCGACGCTGCGCTGTGCCGAGGCAGAAGCGCGAAACACCGCTTCGGGCGAGCCGAAGGCGCTCAACAGTTTGCGCGCGCAATTGCGGCCGACGCCGGGTGTCTCCAGCAATCGCAGCCAGGCGGCGAGCTCGTCCCGGTCGATCACGCGAAGCGCAAGCCCAAGCGTGTCAGGGCGGGGTGAAAATGTCGCCGATCTGCACCGGCTCCCGCACCGTCAGGATCAGGGCGTACGACATGCGCTCGAAGACCCGAAACACGAACAGCAGGCCATGCCGTTCGTCGGGCAGTCTGATCCTTGGCAGAGACCTTTCGGTGGGGTCGGTCACATACGGCCCACTGCGCCAGAGCGCAAGCACATGGCCGGTCTCGAGATCGTCGCGCATTCCCTTGTTCAGTGCCACGATCTGGTTCTGTCCGGCGTAGACGCCTTCGCCGTAAATCGACGCGATCTGCCCGGCGATCGGCGAGCGCGGTGCGCGTGGGCTGTAGTTGCTGGATTCGCTCGGTGGCACAACCGCCAGGCGGTCGCCGATCTCGGCCTCGAGGCGAAGCTTCATCAGCTTGAAGGTCGCGGGGGTGATCTGCCGCGTGCCGAAAAACGGTCTGCGGTCCGTGCCCGGCGCGGTGTATTGGGCCGTACCGACGTAGACGGCCTCGTAGCCGAGCAGTTC
Source organism: Burkholderiales bacterium (assembly GCA_022758925.1). Taxonomy (GTDB): domain Bacteria; phylum Pseudomonadota; class Gammaproteobacteria; order Burkholderiales; family Burkholderiaceae_C; genus JAEMQF01. Next base: position 8,340 of record JAEMQF010000074.1, read on the forward strand.
GTCGGTCTCCGGGTCGCGCAAAGGCTTGGGATTGCGGAACACCCGGTAGTCGCGCTGCCGCCCCTCGAGTGGGCCGCGAACGTAGGCCGTGTCGCCTGATCCCAGCAAGACGCGGCCTTCCTGCGCCGCAACGATGCGCGGCGCCGCTGCCAACTCATTCGAACCAAAAATCACAGCCTCGTTCAGGAACGGCTCGATCAGGTGAAACGGGATCGATGCGATCGGGCCGCTATCGCCGCGTCGTGAACGAGACTTTGGCGAGAGTTTCAGCGTGCCGCCGACGACGCCTACATCCTCCCCCTGCCCCTCCCCCTCCCCTTCACCCGGCCGGCGCGTGCGCAGCCGCGCGAAGCCATCGGCCTTGTCCAGGTACAGCACCTGTCCGGGATAGATGAGGTGCGGGTTGCGCACCTGCTCCAGGTTCATGCCCCACAGCTCGGGCCAGCGCCATGGGCTCTTCAGGTAGAGCGAGGAGATGTCCCAAAGTGTGTCACCGGTCTTGACGGTGTACGTGTCAGGCGCATTCGGCGCCAGGTCCGCCAGCGCAACGCCGCCTTGTGCCACTTTTTCTGCCGTGCTGCGCTGCTGCTCCGTGACCGGCCAATTGATCGCGAATACGCGCATCGGACTCAGCGCGGCACTGAGCAATGCCAACGTGGTGCTGGCCAGCGCCGCGCGGCGTGTCTCAGGAGCGAATTGACTGCGGCGCATGATGCAGGGGAATCTGGGGAAACGAGGGGCGAACCGGCCTGCCCGACAAGGTCAATCGGCCGCGCTCCATGGCGCACCCGGGTTCTCGGCCAAAATCCTCATTCGAATTCACGGATTCTGCCTCCAAAGCATTGATATCGCAACGAAAGTGCAGGCACGACGCGAGACGGTGTGAGACCTGTCACGTCGCGACACCTTGATTCTGGCGACGCCCGGGCACTGACCTGTCGCCGGCCAACCACTTGATTCGACCCGCATGGCGCTGCTGCAAATTCTTTGCTACCCCGATCCTCGGCTGCACACCGTGGCGCGGCCGGTTGACGCTGTCGACGCGCGCGTGCGCCGCCTCGTCGACGACATGCTTGAGACAATGTACTCGGCCGACGGCGTGGGTCTGGCGGCGACCCAGGTCGACGTGCACGAGCGAGTGATCGTGATCGACACCGCGCCGAATCTGAAACGGCCGCATGTGCTGATCAACCCGGAACTTGTTGCGCGCAGCCAGGAGTTGGCCGTCACCGATGAAGGTTGCTTGTCGGTGCCGGAAATCTACGACAAGGTGCAGCGCCACGCACAGGTCACGGTGCGCGCGCTGAACCGGGCCGGCGAGACCGTGGAATACGAGGCGAGCGGCCTGTTGGCGGTGTGTGTGCAGCATGAAATGGACCACCTGCTTGGCAAAGTCTTCGTTGAATACCTGAGCCCGCTCAAGCGCGATCGGATTCGCACCAAGATGCTGAAAAGATTGCGCGACGGGCGGCGCAGCTAGCGCTGACATCTCGGGATCGATGCGTCATGCGAGTCGTTTTTGCCGGCACACCCGAATTCGCGTTGGTCGCACTGTGCGAGTTGCAGCGTGCCGGATTCGAAGTTGCGCTGGTCTTCACTCAGCCGGATCGCCCCGCCGGGCGGGGATTGAAGTTGCACGCCAGCGCCGTAAAGGCGTATGCGATTGCGCGCGGAATTCGCGTCGCTCAACCACGCAGCCTGCGACTGGACGGCAAGTTTCCCGACGACGCGCAACACGCGCGTGCAGCCCTGCTCGCGGCGCGGCCCGACGTCCTTGTCGTTGCCGCCTACGGCTTGCTGCTGCCACCCTGGGTGCTCGAGTTGCCGCCGCTCGGCTGCCTGAACATTCACGCTTCCCTGCTGCCGCGTTGGCGCGGCGCGGCACCGATCCAGCGCGCCATCGAAGCGGGCGACAAGGCCAGCGGCGTCACGATCATGCAAATGGATGCGGGTCTGGACACGGGCGCGATACTGCTCGCGCAACCACTGGCGATCGGTGCCGATGACTCGGCTGCGACACTGCACGACAAGCTCGCGCCGCTGGGCGGTCGCCTGATTGTGCAAGCGCTCGAACTTGCACAAAGTGGGGCACTGCGGCCGACGCCGCAGCCCGATTCTGGGATCAGCTACGCGCACAAGATCGACAAGGCCGAAGCCGCAATCGATTGGCGCGAGCCCGCCGAGATCATCGAACGCAGAATCCGCGCCTTCGACCCTTTCCCCGGGGCCAGCGGCGTTCTCAACGGCGTGACCCTCAAGGTCTGGCGCGCTGAGCTGGACCCAGGTACCGGCGTCGGGCCCGGGTGGAGCGGCGTGCCGGGGGAAATCGTCAGCGTGGAACCGACCGGACTGCTCGTCGCCTGCGGCAGCGGTGGGATGCGCTTGACAGAACTGCAGCGCAGCGGCGGCAAGCGCATGGCCGTGCCCGCGTTTCTCGCAGGCCAGACGTTGCGCGCCGGGATGCGATTCGCCCCGCGAACGAGTTGAACTTCGTTGACGCGGCCGCATCTACGCCGCGCCCAGGTTTGAAGGAAAGGCGTTCATGTTCAATTTGATGAAGACCGCGATCCTGATGGCTGCCATCACCGCGCTGTTCATGGCGATCGGCTCGGTGCTCGGCGGCCAGCAGGGCATGGCGCTTGCGCTGGTGATTGCGTTGGGGATGAATTTCTTCAGCTACTGGTTTTCCGACAAGCTGGTGCTGAAGATGTACAACGCGCAAGAGGTCGATCAAACCTCGGCGCCGCAGTTCTACGCAATGGTGCGCGACCTCGCGCAGCGCGCACAGTTGCCGATGCCGCGTGTGTACCTGATCCAGGAGGACGCGCCGAATGCGTTTGCCACCGGGCGCAATCCCGAACACGCCGCGGTCGCCGCGACAACCGGCATTCTGCAGGTGCTCAGCGAACGCGAATTGCGCGGCGTCATGGCGCATGAACTCGCCCACGTCAAACACCGCGACATCCTTATCAGCACGGTCAGCGCAACGATGGCAGGCGCGATTTCGATGCTTGCCAACTTCGCGATGTTCTTCGGCGGGCGCGACAGCGAAGGCAGGCCCGCGAACCCGATCGCCGGCATCTTGGTGATGCTGCTTGCACCACTCGCAGCGAGTCTGATCCAGATGGCGATCAGTCGTGCCCGCGAGTTCGAAGCCGACCGCGGCGGCGCCGAGATCTCGGGCGACCCGCAGGCCCTGGCCAGCGCGCTGCAGAAGATCCAGCACTACGCCCAGGGCATCCCGATGCAGGCCGCGCAGCGCCACCCGGAAACCGCGCAAATGATGATCATGAACCCGTTGTCGGGGGGTGGCTTGCGGGGCCTGTTCTCGACACATCCGGCGACGCAGGAGCGCGTCGAGCGCCTGCTCGCGTTGGCGCAAGGCATGGTTCGCTGACGGCGCGTTGCCGCGCCGGGTTCTGACTGCTTGATGGCGCTGGCCGCAGCGCCATGACACGCGGCATCACAATCGTGCCATGCAGAGTTGGCGCAGGATGCGCGAAGTGCTGGGGCGGCCTGAGGCGCTGCGCGGCGCGCGCGACATGATGGTATTCGCACCGGGCCTCGCGGCCTGGGGCCTGGTGACCGGCATCGCGATGGTGAACAGCGGCCTGAGCACGCCAGTGGCGCTGCTGATGTCGCTGCTCGTCTACGCCGGCAGCGCACAACTGGCGACGATTCCCTTGCTCGCCGCTGGCGCGCCGATTCCCGGCTGGCTGTTGCGTGCCCTCAAGGTTGCTCCACTCGCCGCCCTGACGGCGGTGATCGTGCCGGAGATCGTGAGGAGGCAAGGCCATTTCGCCCAGACTTGGCAGGATGCGCGATTTCCTGCCGTGGCTGCGGCCACGCTCTACTATCGTTGGCGGCCTGGTGTGTTGGGTACGATGCTGGCGGGCCTGGCGCTTTACCTGCCGCTGCGAATTTTCTGCGGCCGGTAAGCCGGCATGCGCAGCGCGGCCCCTGCGGCCGGGTTACATTGAAAATCGGACCCAAGCTTCAACCTCGATTGCCTGACCCATGAACTTCATTCGTTTTACCGATCTCGTCGCCACTGGACAGGTGGCCGGCAAACGCGTCTTCATTCGCGCCGACCTGAACGTCCCGCTCGATGCCGGCGGCCAGATCACGGAAGACACGCGCATTCGGGCGTCGGTAGCGTGCATCGAGTTGGCGCTTCAAGCCGGCGCGGCAGTGATGGTCACGTCGCATCTCGGGCGGCCGACGGAGGGCCAGCTGACGCCCGCTGATTCGCTGGCGCCGGTGGCGCGGCGCTTGTCTGAGTTACTCGGGCGCGACGTCCCGCTGCTCGCAAACTGGGTCGACGGCGTCACACTCCAACCCGGGCAACTCGTGCTGTTGGAGAACTGCCGCATCAACAAAGGCGAGAAGAAGAACTCCGAAGACCTGGCGCGCAAACTCAGCGGCCTGTGCGACATCTTCGTGCACGACGCATTCGGCACCGCGCACCGCGCCGAGGCCAGCACCTACGGCATTGCGCAGTTTGCCAAAGTGGCCTGCGCCGGGCCATTGCTCGCGGCCGAAATCGACGCGATCCAGAAGGCCCTGGCGAATCCGAAACGACCGCTGGTCGCCATCGTCGCCGGAAGCAAGGTCAGCACCAAGTTGACGATCCTGCAAAGCCTTGCAGTGAAGGTCGATGGGCTCATCGTCGGCGGCGGAATCGCCAATACGTTCATGCTCGCCAGCGGTTTGAAGATCGGCAAGAGCCTGGCTGAGGCGAGCCTGGTGAACGAGGCCAAAGCAGTGATCGATGCAATGCGCGCGCGCGGCGCGGCAGTGCCGATTCCGCTTGACGTGGTGACAGCCAAGGAGTTCAAGGCGGATGCCGCGGCGTCGGTCAAGGCTGTTGCCGATGTCGCCGACGACGACCTGATTCTCGACATCGGCCCAACGACCGCGGAGCTCCTTGCCCGGCAATTGAAGTCGGCCGGAACGATTGTGTGGAACGGGCCGCTGGGCGTGTTCGAATTCGATGCCTTCGCGCACGGCACGGAAACGGTGGCGCGTGCGATTGCTGCGTCGAGTGCCTTTTCCATTGCCGGAGGCGGCGACACCTTGGCGGCGATCGCCAAGTACGGCATCGCCGACAGAATCGGCTACATCTCGACCGGAGGCGGGGCGTTTCTCGAAGTGCTCGAAGGCAAGACGCTGCCGGCATTCGAAATCCTCGCCCGTCGTGCGGCGCAGGGTTCATCCGGCTGAACCGGCAAACGTGCCCGACAACGTCGAACAACACTTTCCAGGGAGTCCTGCATGCCCCGCGCCACCAAGATCGTTGCCACCCTCGGCCCGGCGTCGAGTTCACCTGAAGTGCTGGAACGCATGATTCGCGCCGGCGGCGACGTCGTGCGCCTGAATTTTTCGCATGGCACGGCGCAAGACCACATCGACCGCGCGAAACTCGTGCGCGAAGTGGCCGCGCGCGCCGGCAAGGAGGTGGCGATCATGGCCGACCTGCAAGGGCCGAAGATTCGCGTCGGCAAGTTCGAGGGCGGCAAGACGATGCTCGAGCCCGGCCAGAAATTCATCCTCGACGGTGCGAGCAAGCAACTGGGCGACAACGGACGCGTGGGCCTGGACTACAAGGATCTGCCGCGCGACGTGAAGGCGGGCGACACGTTGCTGCTGAACGACGGCTTGCTCAAACTCACCGTCGACGCCGTGCTTGGCGAGGAGGTTCACACCACCGTCGTCGCCGGCGGCGAATTGTCCAACAACAAAGGGATCAACAAGGCGGGCGGGGGCCTTACCGCCCCGGCGTTGACGGCAAAGGACATGGACGACATCAAGACGGCGATGAGCTTCCAGTGCGAATACCTGGCGATCAGCTTCCCGAAGAGTGCGACCGACATGGAAATGGCGCGCCAGCTCGCGAACGTGGCCGGCGAGGGACAGCGCCACAAGCCGGGCCTGATTGCGAAGATCGAGCGCGTCGAGGCGATTCCGGCGCTGGATGAGATTTTACGTGCGTCCGACGGCATCATGGTCGCGCGCGGCGACCTCTCCATCGAAGTCGGCAACGCGGCTGTGCCGGCGCTGCAAAAACGCATGATTCGCAGGGCGCGCGAACTCGACAAGGTTGTCATCACCGCGACCCAGATGATGGAGTCGATGATCGTGAATCCGGTGCCGACGCGCGCCGAAGTCAGCGACGTGGCAAACGCCGTGCTCGACGGCACCGACGCCGTGATGCTCAGCGCCGAGACCGCGACCGGCAAGTACCCGGTTGAAACCATCCAGCAGATGGACGCGATCTCACTCGAAGCCGAACGCGCCGATGACGCGACGATCGAAACCGATTTCACCAACAAGCGCTTCGGCCGAATCGACCAGTCGATCGCGATGGGCGCCCTCTTCACGGCGCATCACCTGGGTTGCAAGGCGATTCTCGCGCTCACCGAATCGGGTTCGACGGCGCTGTGGATGAGCCGGCACAACATCAAGGTGCCGATCTTCGGTATCACCTCGCAGCCCGTGTCGCAGCGCAAGATGATGCTCTATCGCAATGTGCGGCCGCTGCTGATGCCGGCTTTTCGCGATCGCGATCAAGCCCTGGCGAGTGCCGAAGCACTGCTGGTCGAAAAGGGTGTGCTCAAACCCGGTGACACCTACGCCATTACCTGCGGCGAGCCGATGGGGCACCCGGGTGGCACGAACATGCTCAAGGTGTGCCGCGTTGCCTGAGGTGCACCAATGAACTCGGCCCTCAGCCACGCCGATATTCAGGCGGCGGCGCGCCGCCTGAGCGGCAACGTGCTCGAAACGCCCTGCCTGCTGTCACGCACGCTGGGTGCGATGGCGGGCTGCGAAGTCTTCCTCAAGTTCGAGAACCAGCAGTTCACTGCGTCGTTCAAGGAACGCGGCGCCTTCAACCGAATTGCGATGCTGAGCGACGCCGAGCGCGGCCACGGTGTGCTCACCGTGTCGGCGGGCAACCACGCCCAAGCCGTCGCGTACCACACGCAGCGGCTGGGCATTCCCACGACGGTGGTGATGCCACGCTTTGCAGCCGCTGTGAAGGTGGACAACACCCGGCGCTTCGGTGCCGAGGTGGTGCTCGAAGGCGAAACCTTCGACGACGCGCGTCGCCATGGATTGCAGCTCGCCGCCGAGCGCGGCCTGACAGTCGTGCACCCCTTCGACGACCTGGCTGTCGCCGCGGGCCAGGGCACGGTCGCGCTCGAGATGTTGGCGCAGCAGCCCGGCATCGACACCTTGCTCGTGCCGGTCGGCGGCGGCGGCTTGATCGGCGGCATGGCGGTCGCGGCACGCTCCCATTCCTCACACGTCGATGTCATCGGCGTCCAGACCGAGCGTTTTCCCACTGTGTGGAACGCTGTGCACCGCGGCGATCGCGAATGCGGCCAGGCGACGATTGCCGACGGCATTGCCGTCAAACACCCCGGTGCGTTGACGCTGCCGATCATCCGCAGCCTTGTCGACGACATGCTGCTCGTGGGTGAAGACGACATTGAACAGGCCATCGTGCTGCTCATCGAGATCGAAAAGACGGTGGTCGAGGGCGCAGGCGCGGTGGGCCTGGCGGCGCTGTTGCGGCATCGAGAGCGCTTTGCCGGGCGCCGCGTGGGCATCGTGCTGTCGGGCGGCAATATCGAACCCCTCGTGCTGGCCGAAATCATTCAACGCGGCATGGTGCGCTCGGCGCGGCTGGCGCGGCTGCGCGTCGACGTTCGCGATGTGCCCGGCGCCCTGGCCGAGGTCACAAGCGCGCTGGGCAAGCTCGGTGCGAACATCGACGAGGTGCGCCACCAGCGCGCGTTCAGTACGCTCTCGGTGGAGCGGGTGCAGATCGAATTCGTGGTCCAGACGCGTGGCACCGAGCACCTGGAGCGCATCATTGGCGCGATGTCGGCGCAGGGCTTCGCGATTTCAAGGGTGACTTGAGACGCACCGAGGTCGGGCGCTCGATGGCTACAATTCCAGTCACTTGCGAAGGACCGCCATGCCTATCGTCTCAATGCGCCAACTCCTGGACCATGCCGCCGAAAACGGCTACGGCATCCCCGCGTTCAACGTCAACAATCTCGAGCAGGTGCAGGCCGTGATGACGGCGGCGTCGGAGGTCGGCGCGCCGGTGATCCTGCAGGCCAGCGCCGGGGCACGCAAATACGCGGGCGAACACTTCATCAAACACCTGATCCAGGCCGCGGTCGAGAGCTGGCCGCAAGTGCCGCTCGTCATGCACCAGGACCATGGCCAGAGCCCGGAGGTGTGTGCCGGTGCCATCGACCTGGGTTTCAGCTCGGTGATGATGGACGGCTCGCTGCAGGCCGACGGCAAGTCGATCGCGAGCTACGAGTACAACCTCGACGTCACGCGCAAGGTCGTCGACATGGCGCATAAGCTGGGCGTCACCGTCGAAGGCGAACTCGGTTGCCTGGGCTCGCTGGAAACGATGCGCGGCGACAAGGAAGACGGCCACGGCACGGAAGCGACGATGACGATGGACCAGTTGCTCACCGACCCCGAACAGGCCGCCGACTTCGTCAAGAAGACCCAGCTCGACGCGCTCGCGATTGCGATCGGCACCAGCCACGGTGCCTACAAGTTCAGCCGCAAGCCCACCGGCGACATTCTGGCGATCGGGCGCATCAAGGAGATCCATCGCCGCATTCCGAACACGCATCTCGTGATGCACGGCAGCTCGAGCGTGCCGCAGGAGCTGCTCGAGGAAATCCGCGAGTATGGCGGCAAGATGAAAGAGACCTACGGCGTGCCGGTCGAAGAGATCCAGGAGGCGATCAAACACGGCGTGCGCAAGATCAACATCGACACCGACGTGCGTTTGGCGATGACCGGTGCGATCCGCAAGTACATGGCGTTGAACCCCGACAAGTTCGACCCGCGCGATTACCTGAAGCCGGCGCGCGAAGCGGCGAAGCGGATTTGCAGACAGCGCTATCTGCAGTTCGGCTGCGAGGGCCAGGCCGGCAAGATCAAGGCGCAGCCGCTGAGCGCAGTCGCGCAGCGCTACGCGAAGGGCGAGCTGGCGCAACGGGTGGTGTAGCGCATTCGGCAGGAACGAAACCCGGCAGCGGACCGGGGTCTCAACCCGGCGCGCGCCAGGATGGGTTTGTTCTGGCGCGCTCGCGTCGCGGGGCCGGATATCATCAACTTGCTTCAGGTGCCCCCGGTCGTCTCGATCGGGCGTTAAACGGGAAGCAGGTGACCTTGCCCTCACGGGCGAACAGACCTGCGCTGCCCCCGCACCGGTAAGCAGGTGAAAAGTCATCACGAAGCCACTGCGCGGACTCTCCGCGTGGGAAGGCGGTGACCCCCGGCGCTGCATCGAAGCGCCGACCTGCGAGCCCGGATACCGGCCTGCATGCGCCGCCGCCGGTGTGTTCGCACGCCGGCATTCGCCACCGACGCAGCCTGCGGGGACGCTGGCTGCATGGAGTTGATTCGATGCCCGTCATCCGTCACCGGCCTGCCGCGTTTTGCGGCCGGGGCCTGCTTGCACTGTCCTTCTTTTCCTGCAGCTCGCATGCCGCGGAATCGGCGCAGCTGCCCGGGGTCGTGGTCACCGCCACGCGCAGCGCCCAGTCTCTGAGCAACACCCTGTCCGACGTGCGAGTGATCGATGCAGACACGATTCGCGACGCCGGCATGAGCACGCTGACGGAGTTGCTGAGAGTTCATGGCGGGGTCGAGATCACGTCGAACGGCGGGCCGGGCCAGGTCTCGGGGGTGTTCATTCGCGGCGCGAACGCGAACCATGTGGTGCTGTTGATCGACGGAGTGCGCATCAACTCGGCCACTGCCGGATTGAACGCGTGGGAGAACATTCCCTTGGCACAGATCGAGCGCATCGAGATCGTGCGCGGTGCGGCGAGCAGCCTGTACGGCGCCGACGCGATCGGCGGCGTGGTCCAGATCTTCACCCATGCTGGCTCGCGGTCGCAGGCGCGAATCGGTGTCGGCAGTTGGCGCACGCGCGAAGCGTCGGCCGGCTTCGGGCGCGAATTCGGTGCGACCAAGATTGCGGTGCAGGCGGGCTACAGCGAGTCGGACGCTTTTTCGGCGACGAACGAGGGCAATGCGTTTTCATTCAACGCCGACACCGACCCTTACCGCAACAAGAACCTGGCGGCCTCGGTCGAGCACGAGTGGCGCAGCGGCCACAGCGTGGTCGGCCGCGTCTTGCGCAGCGACGGCACCACGTCCTTCGATTGCGGCGCCGGCAACGACGACGTGAACCGGCAGACCCTCGCCACGTATTCTTTGGAAAGCCGCGACCGCTTCAGGACCGAATGGCTCAGCACGCTGCGAATCGCGCGCGGAACCGACGACAGTGTTTCGAGCGGCGGCACTTGCGCCGGCCGGTATCGCACTGACCAGGATCAGCTGACCTGGCAAAACGACATCAATGCCCTGGGCGGGCAGCTGGTCGCGGGGTCCGAGTTGCGGCGCGAACAGATCCGCAGCGACACTGCGTACATCCAGGATTCGCGCCGCACCGCCGCGGCATTTGCTGGCTATTCGGCAAGCCTGGACGCGCACCTGATGCAGGCTGCGCTGCGCCTGAATCACGACTCGCAGTTCGGCGCGCACACGACCGGCAATCTGGCCTACGGTTACCGCGTCGCGCCGCCGTGGCGGATTTCGGCTGGCGTGGGCAGCGCATTCAAGGCGCCGAGTTTCAACGACTTGTACTATCCCCTGAGTTTCGGTTTCTCGGGCAACCCGAACCTGAAGCCGGAGCGTTCGCGCATGGCCGAAGTTTCGGCGAACTTCGATGCGGGTTCGACGCAGGGCGGCCTGGTTTTTTTCGACAACCGCACGCGTGACCTGATCGTGATCGACCCGACGTTTTCGACCGTGATCAACGTCGACCAGGCGCGCGTGCGTGGTGCCACCTTGAACGCGGCAGTGGCACAAGCGTCATGGAGCGGGCGCGCCGAGTTCACGCTGCAAGACGCGACCGACCAGCAGACCGGGAATCGATTGGCGCGGCGCGCGCGCCAGCATGGAAGCGCGAGCGTCAGCGTGAGGCCCGGTCCGTGGCGCGCGGGTCTCGAATGGGCCGCCCAAGGCGAACGCTTCGATGTTGCAAGCAACAGCGCCTCCTCGCGCATGGCCGGCTACGCCCTGTTCAACCTGAATGCGGCCTACGCCATCAGCCCAGAACTGAGCGTGCTCGCGCGATTGAACAACGCGGGTGACAGGCATTACGAACTTGCGCAGGGATACAACACGCCCGGGCGCAACGCCTTCGTTGCGCTGGAATACGCGGCGCGCTAGACGCGCGGCCCAAAGCTGTCCGCGCCCATGTCGCACGCAGGAACGACAGTCATGAACCGGCGCTGGCGCGCCTGGACCGTCCTGGCTGTCCTGTCAGTGCTGGCGTTCCTCGCGGCGCTGTGCATCGGCAGCAGCCCGATCTCCGTGCCCGACGTGATGCGCCTGCTGCTGCAACCCGACGCGAGCGCGAACGCCGCGGTACTGCACGGGCTGCGCTTGCCGCGCGCGCTTGCCGCATTCGGCACCGGCGCCTTGTTGGCGCTGGCCGGCGCATTGCTGCAGGTGCTGCTGCGCAATCCGCTGGCCGACCCTTATGTGCTGGGAACCTCCGGCGGCGCCGCGGTGGGCGCACTGCTTGCGATGCTGCTCGGGCTCGGGGTTGTATGGGTGCAATTTGGCGCATTCGGTGGCGGCTGGCTTTCCGTCGTGCTTGTGTTCGCGCTTGCGCAGCGTGACATGTCGCATCACGCACTCACCGGCACGGCGAGCGAGACGGCGCCGCGCCTGTTGCTCACCGGGGTGATGTTCGCTGCACTCTGGTCGGCGCTGATTGCGTTGCTGCTGCTGCTCGCGCCCGAAGCGCGCCTGCGCGGCATGCTGTTCTGGCTCAGCGGCGACCTGAGCGGTGTGGCCTCGCCGCATTGGCCGCTTGCACTGCTCGGCTTGCTGCTGCTCGTGACCCTGCCTCTGGCTCGCGAACTCAACGTGTTGTTGCGTGGCCCGGCGATCGCGTTGACGCTGGGTGTCGACGTGACGCAATTGAGACGCAGGGTGTACCTGCTCGCGTCGCTCGCGACGGCGATCGCGGTCACGACCGCCGGCAGCATCGGCTTCATCGGCCTGGTGGTTCCGCATGCGCTGCGGCTCGTGCTCGGCAATGACCAGCGGATCTTGCTGCCGGCCTGCGCCTTGGGCGGTGGCACTTTATTGTTGCTCGCCGACACGGCTGCGCGCAGCCTGATCGCGCCGCAACAGTTGCCGGTGGGCGTGATCACGGCGCTGTTCGGCGTGCCGACGTTTCTGTTCTTGTTGCTGCACCGCAGGGCCCAGCGATGAATGGCGCGCTGAAGCAGACGCCCCCCTGCGTCCTCGCCACTCGCGCGCTGCTGCTGCGCGCCGGGTCGCGATGCCTGATCGAGGGCCTGTCGATGAAGATTCATCGCGGAGAACTGTGGTGCGTGATCGGCGCCAATGGCAGCGGCAAAACGAGCTTGCTGCACGCAGTCGCCGGCCTGCGCCAGCCGCAGGGGGGCGACGTGGCGCTGCAGGGCAGGCCGCTGCCCGACTGGCCGCTGGCCCAGGCAGCGCGCGTGCGCGGCCTGTTGCCGCAGACCTTGCATGACGCCTTTAGCGCCAGTGCGCTCGATGTGGTGATGCTGGGCCGGCATCCGCACCTGGAGCGCTGGGGCTGGGAAAGCGATGCGGATCGGGCCCTCGCGCTGCAGGCGCTGCGTGACGTCGATCTCGAGGACTTCGCTCAGCGCGACGTGCTCACGCTGTCGGGCGGCGAGCGCCAGCGGGTGGGCATCGCTGCACTGCTTGCACAAGACCCGCTGTTGCTGCTGCTCGACGAGCCAACTGCCCATCTCGACTTGCGCCATCAAATCGGTGTGCTCGACCACCTTGCCGGCATGGTGCGGCAAAGCGGCAAGGCGGTGATGCTGACGATCCACGACCTGAACCTGGCGCATCGTTTTGCGACCCATGTGCTGTTGCTCGGCGGCGCTGCGACACCCCCGTTCGGCCCGGTGGCAGAAGTGATGACGGCAGCATCCTTGAGCCTGGCTTTCGGTCATGCCGTGAGCTGCGTGAAGCTCGGCGAACGGACCCTGTTCGTTCCGGCATGAGCCGCCGACCCGCGACGCGAGTCTGAGGCGAGGCATCAATGTCGCGCAACCCAAGTCCTATCGATTGCTGCCTGCGCGTGGCGGTGGCCGCTGGCATCGCGTTCGCGCTGCTTGGTGCCGCGTCGCTGGCCGCGTCGGCGGCGCAGGCGGGCAGTGTCCAGGTTCACGACGATTCCGGCACAGCGATCGCACTCGTCGCTCCCGCAAGACGCGTCGTCAGCCTCGCCCCGCACCTGACCGAACAGTTGTTTGCCGTGGGCGCGGGCGCTCAGGTCATCGGCGTCGTGGCGTACAGCGACCACCCTGAAGCGGCGCGCCGCCTGCCACAGGTGGGCGACAGTGCGCAGCTCGACCTGGAGCGCATCGTCGGCTTGCGACCCGATCTCGTGATTGCCTGGCGCAGCGGCAATTCGGCGCAGCAACTGCAGCGCCTGGCGGCGCTTGGCATTCCGATCTACCGCAGCGAGTCGCGCGAGTTGGCGGATATTTCGAGCACGCTGCGCCGGCTGGGCCGGCTCACGGGTCACGACGCAGAGGCTGAAGACCAGGCGCAGCGTTTCGATGCGGCGGTGGCAGACCTGCGCCAACGCTATGCGCGGCGCAGCGAGATGCGCGTGTTCTACCAAATCTGGCGCCAGCCGCTGTTGACGGTGAATGGTGCCCACATGATCAGCCAGGCGCTTGCGCTTTGCGGTGCGCGCAACATCTTCGCCGACTTGAGCCCTTTGACGCCCGCGGTCGGCGAAGAGGCGGTGCTCGCCGCCGACCCCGACGCCATCGTCACCGGCATGCTGCCGGACAACGCCACCGATGACCTCGACCTCTGGCGCCAGCGCGAAGGATTGCGCGCATCGGCCTTGGGCAACCTGATCCAGGTCGACCCCGACACGCTGCATCGCCAGTCGCATCGCATCGTTGCGGGGGTGGCGGAGCTGTGCGCCAAGCTCGACGCGGCGCGCGAGCGCAGCCGCGCCGTTCCTGCGATCAAACCTCGAGGTTGATCTCGTCCAGCTTGTGGTTCTGCCCGCCGCGGCACGCAATCTTCAGCGCGCCGATTCGGTTCCCCAACGCGGCGCAACGCTCCAGCGGCCAGCCTCGCTCCAGGCCGTAGAGCAGGGCAGCGCGAAACGCGTCACCACAGCCCGTGGGGTCGAGCACCTCGCGCGCTGCCACGCCGGCAAGTGCGCTGCGCGCGCCCTGCCGCCAGACCTCGCAACCCTGGGCGCCAAGCGTGACGACGATGCCCAGCAACCCGGTGCGCGACAGCGATTCCAGCGTCTGTCCGGTGCGTTCGCACAGCATGCGTGCTTCGTAGTCGTTCACCGCAACCCAGCTCGCCTGATTCACGAAGGCGCGCAACTCGGCGCCATCGAATAGCGGCAGTTGCTGGCCCGGATCGAAGATGAACGGCACTCTTGCCGCTGCCAGTTGCGCGGCGTGCAGCAGCATCGCATCGCGCCCGTCGGGCGAAATGATGGCGAGTTTGATGTCGCTTCGTATCGGCACCGCGATTTCATGCGCCGACTGCATCGCCCCGGGGTGGAATGCGGTGATCTGGTTGTTGTCTTGGTCGGTGATGATGATCGCCTGCGCGGTGTAGCTGTCGGCGACGCTGTGCACGAATTCGGTGCTCGCGCCCCACGAGCGCAAGCGTTCGAGATAGCCCTGGCCATCCTGGCCGATTGCCGCCATCACCAATGGCTCGCCACCCAAGGCCGCGAGTGTGTAGGCGATGTTGCCGGCGCAGCCACCGAACTCGCGGCGCAACGTCGGCACGAGGAACGACACATTGAGGATGTGAACTTGCTCGGGCAGGATCTGCTGCGCAAAGTGTCCGGGGAAGGTGGTGATGGTGTCGAACGCGAGGGAACCGCAAATCAATGCCGCCATGAAGGCTCCGAAAGTGAGGGTAGAGCAAACCCCAGGGCGCTGTGCCGCGGGCGTGTCAGGGGTAGAAGACTTCGACCGTGTAGCCGGTGACGAGCGGTGTTCCGGCGGCGAGCAGAAGCTGCATCGGCGTCTCGCTCGCGGGCTCGAGCACCGGGTCGGAAATCCGAAACTCCATTGGCGAAAGTGCTTTGCGCACAAGCAGGCTGCCGCTCGCATCGGTCAGGCTCAGCTCGACCCAGGGCATGGCCAACGCGAGCGCGCTGCGGTTGCGCAACACGAGCGAGAGCCGAAACTGGTCGGCGCCGGCGATGCGCGCGAAACCCGTGCTTTCGACCGCGATGTCCTCGATGCGCCGAGGTACTTCGATCGTACACGACGCGAGTTGGCACCACTGAACCAGCAGCGGCCGCGTGGCCCGCCAGCTCGCCGCGATCTCGTCGCGCCAGTGGTGCGCAATTTGCAGCGCCAGCGCGACGAGCAGGCCCAGGGCGACGCTTGAAAACACCCCACCGACCCACTGCCGATGCCCGCGTGTGGCGCGCTCGCCGTGGCGCAGGAATTCGGGCGTCTCCGATGATTCGTACCGCGGCTGTGCACTGTCGGCCAGCCCCATGCCAGAGTCGCGCGGCCGGGCCCCGTTGTCACGCATCAGGTCGGAGTCGTGGCGCGCCGCTTTGAACGCGGTCGATTTGATCGCCGTGAAGCGGCTGCTCGCGCGGCCGCCCGTGGTTCCCTGGCGCTCGGGGAACAATTCGCTGCCGAGCCGGTTCACGAGCGCCGGGTCGTGGCGCTCGGTGCCAGAGTCAAGGCCCTGCATGCCTGAAGTCCCGCGGGCGGCGCCGGGTGGGTTGGGCACATGCACTCTTTCCTTGCCGGTCAAGGGCTGCAGCCGGCCTGGAAGCGAACCGGGTGCGGTCTCGGGATCCAGGTCGAACAGGCCTTCGACCGCATTGAAAACCACCCTGCACCGCCCGCAGCGCACCCAGCCTTCCGATACTTTGAGTTGGTCCTGGACCACGCGAAAGACGGTGCCGCAGGAGGTGCAGGAGGTGGCGGTACTCATGCGCAGATCATGCCACGCGCCCCGACGCCGGGCGCCGCGCGGTCATCAGTATCCAGCCGTCTTCGGTGTCGCTCACTTCGAGCGCGAGCCAAGAGGCGTAGGCGGTCGCGAGTTCGCTCGCCTGACGCTCCAGGATGCCGGCCAGAACCAGCGCGCCACCGGGCGCAACATGCGTGCAAAGCAGCGGCGCCAGCAGCTTGAGCGGCGTGGCCAGGATGTTGGCCAGCACCAGCGCGTATTCGCCCCGCGCCGCTTCCGGGCCGCCCGCGCGCAGCGCGACGCCATTGGCGCGTGCATTCGCCTGCGCAGTGCGCACGGCAATGGGGTCGATATCGACAGCGTCGATCGCCGCCGCGCCATGCAGCGCGGCAGCGATGGCGAGAACGCCTGAGCCGCAGCCGTAGTCGAGCACGCGCTGCCACGGCGGATCGGTCGCGGCATGGCGCGCGATCCAGCGCAAGCACATGCGTGTCGTGGCGTGCGTGCCGGTGCCAAACGCCTGGCCGGGGTCGAGCCGAATCACGCGCCGTGCGCCGGGCGGCGGTTCATGCCAGGTCGGCACGATCCAAAAGCCGGCGCCAATCTCGCTCGGCGTGAACTGTTCTTGGGTGAGCCGCACCCAGTCGCGGTCGGCGAGCTCGGTGAGCCCCTGCAGCGCGAGGTCTCGGGCCCAATCTTGAGCGAGCAGCCAAGCGAGCGCATGCGTTGCATCGTCTTCGGTCTGGAACAGCGCTTTCAGCGCGCAGCGGTTCCAGCCGAAAGTACCGCTGTCGGCGATTTCACGGCCAGGCAGGTCGGGCTCGCCGAACAGCGCCTGCTCAGCGTCGCTGCCGGCGTCGGCGTCTTGCACCGACACCGACAGCGCGCCGAGCCGATCGATGAGCGTGTCCGAAACCTGCTCGACCCAGCCCTGCGGCGCCAGCAGCGAAACCTCGAACATGGCCCGCCGCTCTCAGCCTAGAAACCGCAGTCGGACGCGCCCGAGTGGGCCGCGCTGCGGTGCGCTGGCAAGGCGCGACGACGCGGCGGGCTCATGCCCGCGAGGAGGAGCAATCCGGCCAGCGTGCCGCAGCGCGGCTCAATCGGGTGCGTAGCGCTCTCACCCAAATGCTGCGGGTGGTCGTGGCAAGAGACCTCAGTACTCATGCGGTGTAGCCAGCGCAGAGGAGCGGTCCACTGCGGTTTCTAGGATCAATGCTTGCGCTGGCCCATCCAGCCTTCCAGGTAGTGGATGCTGGTGCCGCCCTCGATGAATTTCGCATCGACCATCAGTTCGCGGTGCAGCGGAATGTTCGTCAGAATGCCTTCGACCACAGTCTCCGACAGCGCGATGCGCATGCGCGCCAACGCCTGGTTGCGGTTATCGCCGTGCACGATGATCTTGCCGATCATCGAGTCATAGTGCGGTGGCACGAAGTAATTGGTGTAGGCGTGGGAATCGACGCGAACGCCAGGTCCGCCTGGCGCATGCCACATCGTGATCCTGCCCGGAGACGGCGTGAACTTGTACGGGTCTTCAGCATTGATGCGGCATTCGATGGCGTGACCGCGCACCTGGATGTTGCGCTGCGTGAACGGCAGTTTTTCGCCGGCGGCGATGCGAATCTGCATCTGCACGATATCGATGCCTGTCACCAGTTCCGTGACCGGGTGTTCCACCTGGACCCGCGTGTTCATCTCGATGAAGTAGAACTCACCGCCCTCAAACAGAAACTCGAACGTACCCGCGCCGCGGTAGCCGATACGTTTGCACGCCGCGGTGCAGCGCTCGCCGACTTTTTCAATCAGACGCCGCGCAATGCCGGGGGCCGGCGCCTCCTCGATGATCTTTTGGTGGCGCCGCTGCATCGAGCAGTCGCGCTCGCCCAACCAGACGGCGTTCTTGTGCTCATCGGCAAGCACCTGGATTTCAATGTGGCGCGGGTTCTCGAGGAACTTCTCCATGTAGACCGATGGGTTGCCGAACGCGGCGCCGGCTTCAGCGCGTGTCGTCTGCACCGCATGGATGAGCGCGGCTTCGGTGTGCACGACACGCATGCCGCGCCCGCCGCCGCCGCCCGCGGCCTTGATGATGACGGGGTAGCCGATGGCGCGCGCCTGGCGGATCGATTCCTTGGGATCGTCGGGCAGCGCGTCTTCCGAGCCCGGCACGCACGGAACGCCGGCCTTGATCATGGCCTGCTTTGCCGCGACCTTGTCGCCCATCGTGCGGATTGCTTCGGGCGTGGGACCGATGAAGACGAAGCCGCTGCGCTCGACGCGCTCGGCGAAGTTGGCGTTTTCGGACAGGAATCCGTAACCGGGGTGAATCGCCTCGGCATCGGTCACTTCCGCGGTCGAGATGATCGCCGGCATGTTCAGATAGCTCAGCGCCGACGCCGCCGGGCCGATGCACACGGCTTCGTCAGCGAGTTTGACGTACTTGGCCTCGCGGTCGGCCTCGGAGTAGACGACGACCGATTTGATGCCCATTTCGCGGCAGGCGCGCTGAATTCGCAGGGCGATCTCGCCTCGGTTGGCGATTAATATCTTTTTGAACATGGTGCCTCGGCTCAATCGCCCTTGCGGGCTGCGCCCGCTGGGCAATTTGGCTGCGCCGCAACGCCTGCGGCGTTGTCGCCTCGGTTGGCGATCAGTATCTTCTTGAACATTGGTGCCTCGGCTCAATCGCCCTGTTGGGCTGCGCCCGCGGCGATTTGGCGAGCGCTGCAAGTGCGCGAGGGCATGTGAGCGTTCCCCCGCGCTTGCGCGCGAACGCGCCGATTCGCGATGATCTTCTTCTCCAGCATGGCGCCCTATTCGATAATGAACAGGGGCTGGCCGAATTCGACCGCTTGGCCGTTTTCGCACAAGATGCTCTTGATCGTGCCGGCCTTGTCGGCTTCGATTTCGTTCATGATCTTCATCGCCTCGATGATGCAGATCGGCTCGCCATCCTTGACCACCGCGCCGACTTCGACGATTGGTTTCCCGCCCGGGCTCGCCGAACGGTAGAAGGTTCCGACCATCGGCGACTTCACCGCATGCCCCGGCACGGCAGGGGCCGGCTCGACACTCGGGCTTGAGGTGGCCACCGCCGGCCCCAGGACCGCAGGCGCAGCGGCGACGGCAAGCGGCAGTGTGGCGGCAGGCGATGCTTGCCCGACGCTGGATTTCGCCGGATCGGTCTTCACGATGCGGACCTTGCCCTCCGCTTCGGTAATTTCGAGTTCGGTGATGTTCGATTCCGAGACGAGGTCGATCAGTGTCTTGAGCTTGCGAAGGTCCATGCCATCTCCAACGTTGCGTCCTTGTCGTTTTGTCGTCGCACTTTGGTCAACTCGCGCCCGCGCGGCGCACCTTTGGCGTTTTCGGCGTCGATCCAGCACGCTTTGGTGCTGATCTGAATCCAGCAGCGCAAGGGTGCGACGCCTGGAAAGTCCTCCCCATCGAACCAGTGGCGAACCCGACCTGAAGTTTCGAAGGTGCGAACTCTACGCGCATTGAGCGCAATTGCGAGCCGTTGGTTGGAAAGTTATGCATCTTCGCCGCATCTGACGGCCCCAAGCTGGCCGCTCGGCGGCGACCGCGCCGCGCGGCGATCAAGGCGAGCGGCGAAGCCACGTTTCCCACAGTGCGCCCTAAAGCCCGCGCCTTGCGCCGGCCGCCACAGGGCTTGCACGCCCGACCGCCTTCGCCAACCACTCGTGTGCGAGTAATCGCTCACTCGGTGCGGGCCAGGCCCCCGCGGAGGATGAGGAAGCTTCGGGCAGCCGAGCGTTTGCCGATGCAGCCGAGACACCGCGGCTGCGCGATGCAAGACTCACGCGATCGACTTGACCCAGTTCGTCAGGTCTTCGGGCTTGAGAGCACCAAGTTTTCGGTACTGCAATCGACCGGCGCGGTCGAATACTACGCTGAACGGCAATGCGCCTACAGTGTTGCCCAGTTCGCGCGCCAGCTCCGAACCGGCGAAGCCGAGAATGCCGATCGCGAATTCGAGCTTGCCTCGCTTCACGAAATCGCGCACTGGACCAGCATTGTCGATGGCCAGGCCGATGACGCGCCAGCCCTGCGCAGCGTGATCGCGCTGAAACTGGTCGAGCATCGGCATCTCGGCGATACAGGGCGCGCACCAGGTGGCCCAGAAATTGAGCAGCAACGGCTTGCCGCGCAATTCAGCCATGACCAATTCAGAGCCGACCGGACGTTCGAAGCGCATCGTCCAAAGGTCCACGGCGGGCTGAGCCGCGGACGGCACCCGCGCTGCCTGCGCGCCCGCAGGCTGCGCCGATGTGGTGTTGCGCAGCGCGAATCCAACGCCTGCCGCGGCCGCGGTGATGCCGGCCACGGCACCGCCAATCAACCAGCTGCGGCGTCGAGGTGCCTGCATCATTGCTGACCTTCCAGTTTGCACAGCGCCGCCAGATCGCCGCGTCGGGCGCGGCCTGTTCCGTCCGGCCGCAACGCGCCACGCAGATCGTCGAGGTCATGCACCGCCAGATGCAGCATGACATGGGTCTCGAGTTGCGTGCAGGGGCTGGCAAAACTCAGCACGTCGACGCTGTCTGCGCGCATGCCGGCGGTGCTGCCGACGGAAAAGTCCACGCCCAGGTTGAGCAGTCTGATCTGTGCGGACTTGGGGTCGTCGCAAAACAACTGCAGGTGGATGTCGTTGTGCCGTGTCGCCGTGCCGCGCCACACAGCCCCTTCCAGGTGCGGCCGAAACTCGGCCAGGCGCTGCATCCAGGTCTTTGCGACGCTGCGCAGCGCCGCCAACTCGGCAGGCTGGGTTTCGGCGCAGAACAACGCGAGGTAGGCGCGCACTTCGTCTTCAATTGCCTGATTGCCCGGCAACTCCGCCGAGCGCGCTCTGGGCCGGCCCAGAGCGCGCGCCGCGCGGCGCTTCGCCGCGCCGTAGTCCATGCCCTCTTCGACGATGAGACGCGCCGCGCACGCGGCGACTTCATTCGCAAAACCTACTGACATGGGCCGATTCTAGGAGCCTGTCGGACTTTGGGTCGGGCGCGCGCCGACCCGAGTCACGGCAGCTTGACCGCACCCATGCGTGCCAGCACGGTGTCGGCCCGGCCCATCAGGTAGGCCGAATGCGGCAGCTTTTCGAAGCGCTTTGGCGCGGGCAGCATGACCGCCAATGACGCCGCCTGCCAGGGGGTGAGCTGCGACGCGTCGATGTGGAAGTAGTGGCGCGCCGCGGCTTGTGCGCCAAACAGGCCTTCACCCCATTCGACGTTGTTGAGGTAGATCTCGAGGATGCGCTGCTTGCTCAGCAAGGCCTCCAACATCAGCGTGAGGATGAACTCCTGCCCCTTGCGCGCGAGACTGCGCTCACCTGCAAGGAACAGGTTTTTTGCGAGTTGCTGCGTGATCGTCGAGCCGCCGGCGAGCCTGACGCGGGCCGCCGGCGCAGCGGGCGCCGCCGCCGCACGTTGTTCGGCCTGCTGCACATTGCGCTGATTGCGTTCGTAGGCCCGCTCGATCGCATCCCATTCGACGCCGCTGTGCTCGGGAAACCCGGCGTCTTCGGATGCGATGACGGCACGTTTCAGGTGGTCCGAGATGCGCTCGTAGTCGCGCCACTCCTGACTCCACAGGATCTTGCCGTGCGTGGCGAGCAGCCGGAGCGCCTCGGAACGCTGGAACGTCGTGGATTGCGGGTCGACGACACGCATCAGCGCTATGCGGGCGAAGAAGTAGACCTGCAAGGCGAAGGTCGCGACCAACATCAGGGCAGCGAGCGGGGCCAGCCAGGCCGGCAGAGCCTTCATGCTGCGCCGCCGGCGAGGCGCCGGCGCAGCTTAGCGAGTACTGAGGCGGTCTCGGGCCGGACACCACGCCACAGATGAAACGCTGCCGCGGCCTGCTCGACCAGCATGCCGAGGCCGTCGCGTCCCACCGCGCCATGGTCACGCGCCCAAGCCAGAAACGGCGCGGCGAGCGGGCCGTACATCAAGTCCAGCGCCAGGGCTCCAGGCGCGAGCACGGCGGGATCGACCGGCGCTGCCGTGCCTTGCAGGCTCGTCGCTGTCGCGTTTACGATCACATCGAAAGCGCCGCCGCAATCGCCCAGGCCGGCGGCGCGCAGCAGCACCGGTCCGGCCTTGGCCGCGCCGCGGTGGCGCTCGACCAGGGCTTGTGCCTTGGCCAGGCTGCGATTGGCGACGACCAGCAGCGCCGGCCGGCTCGCCAGCAGGGGGCCGAGCACACCGGCCGCCGCGCCGCCTGCCCCGACCAGCAGAATCCTGCGCCCCGCCAGCGCCACGCCGGCGCCCTTTTCGATATCGCAAATCAGGCCGGCACCGTCGGTATTGTCGGCATACCAACCCGACGCGTCGAAGCGCAGCGTGTTCGCCGCACCGGCCAGCGCGGCGCGTGCACTCGAGGACGAACAAAGGTGCAACGCCTCGAACTTGAACGGCGTTGTCACGTTGCAACCAAGCGCCGGGCCGGCGCTGCTGCCGCGCGCGAATTCACGCAGCGTCGTTTCGAAGCCGTCGATCGGACACAGCAAGCGGCCATAGTGCAGGCTCTGTCCGGTCTGGCGCGCGAATTCGGCGTGAATGAAGGGCGACTGACTGTGCTCGACAGGGTGCCCGGCGACGACGTACTGGTCGGTCATGGCCGGGCCGAAATGAGTTGTGTTGTGTCCAGGCCTTCGTCTTGCGTGAAGCGAAAACGCGAAGTGATCACGATCTGGTCGGCTCTCCTGTGCATTGACGCCGTGAACGTGCCGAACGGCGCGGCCGCCTTGACGATCGCCACCGCACGCAGGTCCAGGATCTTGGAGTTCGAGCCGAGCACGACGTCGGTCTCGACGACATTGCCTTCGGCGTCGACCGTGACGTTCATCGTCATCTCGCCATACAGCTTTCGGCCCTGGTATTCGGGGAAGTTGCGGGTGCCTCGCTCTTCGATCTTGCGGCGCAGCGCGTCGTAGTAGATCGCATAGTCTTCTTCCTTCGTGGCAGGGCTGATGTAGCGTTTTTTCGGGCGAGCGTTTTCTTCGTTGACGCGTTTCTCGATTTCAGCCAGGATTTGCATCAGCAGGCGGCGCTTTTCTTCTTCGGCGCTGGCCTGCCCCGTGCCCTGTTCGCGCCATGCGTCGGGCGCTGCCATCAGCGCGAGGTCGCGGCGCAGTTGAACAAGCAATTGCGTTTGCGATTGCTGTAACTGCTCGATCTGCCGGCGCGCTTCTTCGGTGCTGTTGCCGAATTCGACCAGGGCCGAGGGTGGCAATGGCGATGTCGCGCGCCCCTTCTCGGCTTCACCGCCGCCGGCCAGGCTGGCCTGCGCGATCGCCTGCGCTTTGTCGGGCTTCTCGTTGGAGCGAGAGTTGACGAGGATGACTTCGAGAGGTGTCTCCTGGAACACACGGTTGAACGACTCTGGATCGACGATGCGCAGCGTCAACAAGGCGGCGTGCACGCCGAGCGAACCCAGCAGTGCAATGTGAAGCGTCGACAACTCCTTCAGCATCGAAGCCCAGCGTCGCATGGGTTCGCGGCTCAGCCAGGTGGTGCGGGCAGCGCCACGTCGGGCGACACCGAGTCGGCGCCGACGTCGATTGCCAAGGTCAACGCACCGGCTGCGTCCAGGCCTTCTTCCGCATCGGCCTGCGCGCTGTCGACATTGCTTGAAGCGTCGGTCACCGCGGCCGCATCGAGTTGCGAGATCAGATGCGCGCTCAGTTCGAGCGTCAGCAAGTCGCTGCCCGTCACGCGCACGCGCACGCGCACGCCGCGCCCCAGGTTTTCGCAGCCGAGGGCGCGAAAGACCAGCGGCCAGGCGTCGGCGCGAACCAGGCCGTCCTTCAGCACAACGGCGTCGATCTCGGTGACGCCGTCTTGCACCAGCGCCTTGAGCGTCCAGTAGCGCTCGATCGCCGTCTGGAACGCGTTGTATTCGGCGTAGGCCGAATCGAAACTCGAAATGATGGAAAACAGCGCAGCGTCTTTGGGCTTGAAAGGCGCGGCAAGCGCCGCGGTCCTGCCGTGCCGGGCGCAGGCGACGATCTGCCACTGGTTCACGAGATCCACGTAGCGGCGCAGCGGCGAGGTCGCCCAGCCGTATTGCGCCACGCCGATCCCGGCGTGCGGTGCGGGGCGCGTGCCCATGCGAACTTTCACGCCCGGCGCCAAGCTCGCCTGGCTGCGGTAGATGCCGGGCACGCCGCACTCGTGCAGCCAGCCGCCCCAGGTGCTGTTGGCCAGGATCATCGCTTCGGCAACGATCAGGTCGAGCGGCGCGCCGCGCTGGCGCAACATGATGCTCACGCGCTCGTCGCCGCGCGGCTCACGGCCGTCATTGCCTTCGAGCTTGAAGTTGTAGTCGGGTCGATTGAAGCTCTCTGGCTTGCCGCGGCGCACTTCGCGCGCTGCTTTCAAGTGCTGCGCAAGGCGAAATCCGAATCGCAGTTCGTCGGCAAACGCATAGTCGGCATTCGACTCGCCGCTGAGCGACTCGCGCGTGATCACGCTGTCGAGCTTGTCGTGACGCAGGTTCGCCACGATCGGCACCCGCTCCAGACGCGTCTCGCTTGCGCGCAGCTCGAGCGTGGCTTCGTCCACGCTGAAGTACAGCGACACCGCCGGGCAGTCGCGGCCTTCGGTCAAAGTGTAGGCCTGCACCACTTCGTCGGGCAGCATCGTCAACTTGTAGCCCGGCATGTAGACCGTGCTCAAACGCTCGCGCGCGACATCGTCCAGCGCCGACTCGGGCGCAAAGGCAAGGGCCGCGGCGGCGATGTGGATGCCGAATCGCACTGTGCCACTGCCCAGTCCTGTGACGGACAAGGCGTCGTCGATTTCGGTGGTTGCCGAGTCGTCGATTGAAAACGCGCGCACCGGGGCCAGCGGCAAGGTCTCGCTCATCGGCGCTGCGCCGAGCTTCGGCAGAGCCGTGCCCTTGGGGAAGTTCTCGAACAGAAAGCGCTTCCAGTGGAACTGGTAGGGCGAATCGATCGCGCCCGCCGCCGTGAGCAGCTCCAGCGGCGCTCTTTGCGAACGGCGCGACGCCTCGACGACGGCCTTGTATTCGGGAGCGTTCTTGTCCGGTTTGAAGAGAATCTTGTAGAGGTGTTCGCGCACCGGTTCCGGGCAATGACCCGCAACCAGCTGATCGGCCCAGGTGTTGATCTGTGCCGCGACAGCTTGTTTGCGCGCGATGGCCTGCAGCGCGGCGTTGACGATGTCTTCGGAGGCCTTGCGGAACTGGCCTCTGCCCTGACGCCGGAAGTAGTGTGGCGCGTCGAACAGTGCAAACAAGGCCCCGGCCTGCTTCTCGACGCCGGCCGAGGCCTCGAAATAGTCACGCGCCAGATCGGCGAAGCCGAAGTCCTCGGCGGGCGCGAATTCCCACGCGAGACTCAGGTCGATGTCGCGTGCGATGCCTTGCGCGCTTGCGATCAATTCGACGGGCGTGGGCTGATCGAACTTGAGCAGCACGTTGGCGGACTTCACCTTGACCCGCTTGCCCGAATCAAGTTCGATCTGCACCGAGGTTTCCGTCTCGCTCATCAGCCTGCCGGCGAGAAACCTGCCCCCTTCTTCGAACAATGCATTCATAGGGGCGCGATTGTCGCTTGATCTCACGCGCGACAGCCTCCGGCATGCCGCACCCGGCCATCACAATTGCACGATGACCTGCAATCCTGCCGCGCCGTTGCAGCCTGGCGAAATTCGCGTGGCGCAGGCGCTGGTCTTCGTCGCGCCCGCGCTGTGGAGCGTGAACTACCTCGTCGCGCGCCGGGCGCCCGGCGTGATCGCGCCGCATGCGCTTGCGCTGTTTCGCTGGTGCGTTGCGGCGCTGCTGCTCGCGGCATTTTGCCACCGCGAAATCGCCGCCAGGCGCAGCGTGATCGTGACCGAATGGAAGCACCTGCTTGTGCTCGGCGCGCTCGGCATGTGGGTCTGCGGTGCCTTCGTCTACATCGGCGGGCGCAGCACGAGCGCGATCAATATCGGCCTGCTCTATGCCGCGGCACCGGTGTTGATCGTGCTCGCTTCAACGCTGATCTTGCGCGAGCGCGCCGGCGTGCTGCAACTCGCGGGTGTGGGCCTGGGAGTTGCCGGTGTGCTGCACGTCCTGTTGCGCGGCGAATGGTGGCAACTGCTGCAGTTGCACATCAATCCCGGCGATGCCTGGGTCGCGGTCGCGGTACTGTGCTGGGCCGCCTATTCGGTGCTGCTGCGGGCCTGGCCGTCGGCGTTCGGGCCGCTGGCGCGCCTGACGCTGATTGCCTGCGCGGGCAGCGTCGTATTGATCCCTGTCAGCATTGCCGAGGCGCTGTTCTGGTTGCCCTCCGAGCTGTCGTGGAAGAGCCTGGGCCTGGTGCTCGCGGCCGCGCTTCTGCCCGGCGCCGGTGCGTACGCTGCCCACTCGACCATGCAGCGCGCCCTGGGCGCTGCGCGCGTCAGCGTCGCGCTCTACCTGGGGCCGCTCTACACCGCTGCCATCGCCTGGGCCGTCCTGGGCGAACGCATCGAAGTCTTCCACGGCGTCGGTGCGCTCTTGATCCTGCCGGGCATCTGGCTTTCGACACGCCGCTGATCCAGAGGCGTGTCGTTCAGTAGGTGCGCCCGCGCTTGTACTGCGCGTGGGCGCGTCGTGCGAGCGGCGCGCCGCGCTGCAGCGCGGCGAACGAGCCCGCGGCATGCGCGTGGCAGATTGCCAGGCCGAGGGCGTCGGCAGCGTCCTTGCCCGGCAAGGCGGGCAGCGCCAGCAGGCGCTTCACCATCTCCTGCACTTGCTCCTTCGCCGCCTTGCCGTGCCCGACGATGGCCTTCTTCATCTGCAATGCCGTGTACTCGGCGACCGCGATGTCGGTGCTGACCAGCGCGGCCACGGCCGCGCCGCGCGCCTGGCCGAGCAGCAGCGTGGATTGCGGATTCACATTGACGAACACGATCTCGATCGAACAGCACTGCACCTGGTAGCGCGCGGCGACTTCGCGCACGCCGTCGAAGATGATCTTCAGGCGCGCCGGCAACTCACCGAGTTGCACCGTGTCGGTTTTGATCGTGCCGCTGGCCACGTACTGCAGGCGCGAACCTTCTGCGTCGATGACGCCGAAACCCGTGCTGCGCAGCCCTGGGTCGATGCCGAGGATTCGAATCACAGGTGGAAGTGCCAGCGCACCGCGTGGAAGAACACGGGTGCAGCAAAACAAAGCGGCGCGATCCGATCGAGCAGGCCGACGGCGCCCGTGACGGAAGCCTGGCCGCCCCAGTTGCGAACGCCGGCGTCGCGTTTGAGTGCCTTCATGACGAACTCGCCCAAGGTACCACAGCCGCCGGCGACGCAGGCCATGAGCAGCGCCGCAATCGGCTTGAACGGCGTGGCCCAGTAGAGCAGCCCACCCAGCAGCCCGGCACTGAGCACGCCCAGGCCCCAGGCCCGCCATGAGAACGAGCGGCTGATGGCGCGCGCCACGGGCCTGCGGCGCAGACGGCGGCTGGCGCTTTCCTGCACGATCTGCGCGATCGCAACGACGGCGACGAGAAACAGCACGAGAAACGCGCCGCGCCCGGCGTAGCCCGGCAGCTCCAACAGCAGCAATGCCGGCGCATGGCTGATGCCGTAGACGCAGACCATGATGCCCCACTGGATGGTTGCGGCGCGTTCGAGAAAGCGCCGCGGGTCGTTGCCGAACGCGCTGACCACCGCAATCGCGAGGAACACATAGACCGGAATGAAAACGGAGAACAGGTCGAAATGGCGCAACCCGACGAGCAGATATTGTGTCGGCAGGACGACGAAGAATCCGAGCAGCAGGCTGCGGTGGTCGGCGCGCCGCGTGTGCGTGAGCGTGATCAACTCGCGCAACGCGATGAACGAGACCACGCCGAACAGCAGCGTCGAGATCAACGGGCCCGCGGCCCAGGCCGTCCAGAACAGGATCGAAGCGACCCACACAGCGCGCAGGTCGCGGCCGAAACTCTCGCGCTTCGCAACGTCCGATTCGGTTCCCTCGCGCAGGGTGACGAGGAAGGCGACCAGTGTCGCCAGCGTGAGCGCGCCGAACAGCGCGACGAACAGCAGACCCAGCTGCTGCGAGACGGACAGATCGCGCAGCACCCCCATCAATCCACCCCACGCAGTGCCATCACGGCGTCGCGCGCGCGTTGCAGGAACGCGGCCTTGGCTTCGCCCTGCTGCAGCGAAATCGGGGCACCGAAGGTCACGCAACACAACAGCGGCACCGGAATCACTTCGCCTTTGGGCATGACCCGCTGCACGTTGGAGATCCACGCTGGAATCAACTCCACCTGTGGGAACTCCAGCGCGAGGTGGTACAGACCCGATTTGAACTGCGCCGGGTCTGCGCCATGGCCGCGCGTGCCTTCCGGAAAGATCAGCAGTGAGTCGCCATTGCGCAACGCCTGCATCAGCGGTTCGAGCGGGTCTTCAGCGTCGGTGCGCTGTCGGCTCACGTACACCGCGTTGAAGACTTCGCGTGTGATCCAGTGTTTCAGCGGGCTTGCCGTCCAGTAGTCGAGCGCTGCGATCGGCCGCGTCGTCGCGCGCAAGTCTTTCGGCAGCGCGGCCCACAGCAGCACCCAGTCGAAGTGGCTCTGGTGGTTCGCGAAATAGATGCGCTGCTCGGCCTTGGGCGGGCAGCCGTGCCAGTGGCCTTGTGCACCGGTGATCAGGCGCGCGAGGAAAACGAGAAACGATGCGGCTGCGTCGGCAAGTTTCATCGAGGGTTGCGGGGCGCCGCGGCCAGCGTTCAATGCCTGAAGTGGCGCACCCCGGTGAACACCATCGCGACCCCGCGCTCGTTCGCCGCGCCTATCACTTCGGCGTCGCGTATCGAGCCACCGGGCTGGATGACACAGCTTGCGCCGGCGTCGATCAATGCGTCCAGGCCGTCGCGAAACGGGAAGTAGGCGTCGCTCGCCGCAACCGAACCGCGCAAGGTGAGGCCGGCGTTCTCGGCCTTGATCGCGGCAATGCGCGCCGCATCGACGCGACTCATCTGGCCGGCGCCCACGCCCAGCGTCATGCCGTCGGCGCAGAACACGATGGCGTTGCTCTTCACGTATTTCGCGACGCGCCAGGCGAACAGCATGTCTGCCAGTTGCTGAGCGTCGGGTTGGGTGGTGGTCACGACCTTCAAGTCACGGCGATGCAGCACATGGTTGTCGGCGCTTTGAATCAACAGGCCGGATCCGACGCGTTTGAAGTCTTGCGCATTGCGGCCCTGTTCCCGGGCGCTTGTTCCCGTCCCCGGCAAGCTCAACTGCAAGACGCGCAGGTTCGTTCGGGCCGCGAGGATTTCCAGCGCCTCGGGCGTAAATGCCGGAGCGATCAGCACCTCGACGAACTGTTTTGCGACCAGCGCCGCGCCCTCGGCGTCGAGTTCGGCATTGAACGCGATGATGCCGCCGAAGGCCGAGGTCGGGTCGGTCTTCAGCGCCTTCGCGTAGGCCTGCGCCGCATCGTCACCAAGCGCCACGCCACAGGGGTTGGCGTGTTTCACGATCACGCACGCGGCGCTTGCATCTTCGAGACCGAAGGACTTGACGCATTCCCACGCTGCGTCGGCGTCGGCAATGTTGTTGTAGGAAAGCTCCTTGCCCTGCAACTGGCGCGCCGTGACGAGCGAGCCCGGCGCGGGATCGAGGTCGCGGTAGAAGGCTGCACGTTGGTGCGGGTTCTCGCCGTAGCGCAAGTCCTGGAGTTTGATGAAACGGCCATTCACCTGCGCTGGAAACTCGGCGCGCTTGCGGCCGCCGTGGCCATCGGGGTGCAGGCTCGAAAGGTAGTCGCTGATCGCCGCGTCATAGTTGCTGATGCGGTTGAAGGCGGCGACAGCGAGCTCGAACTTGAGCGTGATGCTGATTCCCCCGGTGGCTTGCAGTTCGGTGAGCACGGCGGCGTACTGCGACGCATCGGTCAGCACCGCCACGTCGCGCCAGTTCTTCGCCGCGGAACGCACCATCGCCGGGCCGCCGATGTCGATGTTTTCGATCGCCTCATCCAGCGTGCAGCCTGGATTGGCAACGCTCGCCTCGAACGGGTAGAGGTTGACGATGAGCACATCGATGGCTTCGATGCGATGCTCGCGCAACGCCTCCATGTGGGCTGGCACGTCGCGCCGCGCGAGCAGGCCGCCGTGGATCAACGGGTGCAGCGTCTTCACCCGGCCGTCAAGAATTTCCGGGAAGCCGGTGTGCGCGGCGACTTCCGTGACGGGCAGGCCGGCGTCGACCAGCATCCTTGCCGTGCCGCCGGTGGACAGCAACGTCACGCCCAGGGCGTGCAGCGCGTGCGCCAGGCCGAGCACGCCGGTCTTGTCAGAAACGGAAATCAGGGCTTGCATCGGTGGTGCTTTTGGCACGGTGGGGTCGAATCGCGGCGAAACCTTGCCGGGACGCAGCTCAGTCCTTCAATCGATCAATTTGTGATCGAGCAATTTTCGCCGCAGCGTATTGCGGTTGATGCCCAGCCATTCGGCGGCGCGGCTCTGATTGCCCTCGGCCTGTTTGAGCACCACATCGAGCAGGGGCTTCTCGACCACGCGCAGGATCATGTCATACATCGCCGAGGGCTCGACGCCGCGCAAATCCCTGAAATAGTTCTCGAGGTTCTCACGCACGCATTGTTCGATGTGCTTGTTGCTTGTCATGCAGCTTGCTCCAACCATGCGTCGTTCGCGGCCGCAGTTTGCGGGAGGGTTCGATGTTCCAGGGCGAGCTCATCGAACCAGTCGCTGACGGCGCGCACCTGCTCGGCGCAATCGTCGAGCAGGTTCAATCGCGAGCGAAAGCCTTCGCCGCCGGGCAGTTCGCGCACCGTCCAGCCGATGTGCTTGCGCGCACTGCGCGTGCCGGCGAGTTCGCCGTACAGACCATAGTGATCGTTCAGGTGTTCGAGCAGCCAGGCTTTGACCTGCAGCACGTCGGGGGCGGCGAGGTGAACGCCGGTGCGCAGGAAATGATCGATTTCGCGAAACAGCCATGGGCGTCCTTGCGCCGCACGCCCGATCATGACGCCGTCGGCACCGGTCGCTCGCAGCACGTCGCGTGCCTTTTGTGGGGTGTCGATGTCGCCGTTGGCGACGACCGGGATCCGCAACGCGGCTTTCACCGCGGCAATCGTGTCGTACTCGGCCTGGCCTTTGTAGCCTTGCTCTCGCGTGCGGCCGTGTACCACAACCATGGCGATGCCGCGCTGCTCGGCGCCACGCGCGATGCGCAGTGCGTTGCGCTGCGTGGCACACCAACCGGTGCGCATCTTGAGCGTGACGGGAACACCTTGCGGCGCGCATGCCGCGACCACCGCAGCGACGATATTGAGCGCCAGTTCCTCATCTTGCATCAAGGCCGAGCCGGCCCAGCGATTGCAAACCTTTTTCGCCGGGCAGCCCATGTTGATGTCGATGATCTGCGCGCCGCGCTCGATGTTGTAGGCGGCAGCCTGCGCCATCATCGCCGGGTCGGTGCCGGCAATCTGCACCGCGATCGGCGCCACTTCGCCGCTGTGGTCCAGGCGCCTGCTCGTCTTCAAGCTGTGCCACAGGTCTCTGCGCGAGCTGACCATCTCGCTCACCACATAACCCGCGCCCAGACGTTTGCAAAGTTGTCGAAAGGGCCGGTCGGTGACGCCGGCCATCGGCGCAACGAGCAAGGCGTTGGCCAGCGTGAAGGGGCCGATGTTCATGGGGCAGTGAACCTGGCGAGGGGCGCTGGCGAAGGGGTTGGAGCGGTTGCTCGAAAACGAGGCGGCAGTATAGCGGTCGGGAACTTGCGAGCGTCACGAAAAATCGGTCCGGTGAGGTCACCATAATCGGCGGGAATGGAAGCGTGGTTCGAATCCCTGCTGGCCTTGCTCGCCTTGCCCAAATACGGCCTGAGCACGGTGTTTGTCGTCGCCGTCGTCTCTGCCACGCTGCTGCCGCTGGGTTCGGAATTCGCCGTCATCGGTCTCGTCAAGCTCAACCCCGAGCTGTTCTGGCCCGCCGTATTCGTGGCCACCGTGGGCAATACGCTGGGTGGCATGATCACTTGGTGGATGGGCTATGGCGCGGAACTCGCGTATGAACGAGTCGCGCACAAACGGGCGCAGGTGAAAGCCCTGCAATACCTCGAACGCTTCGGCCCGAAAGCCTGCTTGTTGTCGTGGTTGCCCGTCGTGGGTGATCCGTTGTGCGCGGTGGCCGGCTGGCTGAAGATGCCCTTTTGGCCTTGTACGATGTACATGGCGATCGGCAAGTTCGGCCGCTACACGGTGATGACAGCTGCGCTGCTGTGGGTGTTCCCGGGGCAGTTTACATACTGACGAAGGAGGCCCGATGGGCGCGACAAGCTACCAAGCTCTGAGCCAGACCTGGGCCCGCATCTATCGCCTCGCGCACCTGCATTCGATCGCCGCTTGGGACAGCGCCGCGATGATGCCACCCAAGGGCAGCGAAGCACGCGCCGCGGCAATGGCCGAAATGCAGGCGCTGCTGCATCGGATGAGCACCGAACCGCAGCTGCAGGGGTTGATCGATGCGGCGCAGGGTGAATCGCTCGACGCTTGGCAAACCGCAAACTTGCGTGAGATCGGCCGCGATTGGCGTTTGAGCAATGCCCTGCCCGAAGCCCTGGTGCAAGCGCAGTCGCTCGCCGGCGCGCGCTGTGAACACGCCTGGCGCACACAGCGCCATGCCAACGACTGGCCGGGTTTCCTCGAGAACTTTCGCGAGGTATTGCGCCTGTCGCGCGAAGAGGCGCAGCGCCGCGCCGACGCCAGCGGCCTCGCACCTTACGACGCCTTGCTCGACAAGTTCGAGCCCGCAATGACGAGCGCCGAGGTCGACCGCCTGTTCGGTGAAGTCCAGCAATGGCTGCCCGGTCTGGTGCAGGAAGTGCGCGAGCGCCAGTCGCGCGAAACAATCGTCAGTCCGCAAGGCCCCTTCCCGAAGCAGGCACAGCGTGCGCTGAGCCTGGAGGTGATGCAACGGCTCGGC
The DNA here is from genome assembly GCA_022758925.1 of Burkholderiales bacterium. Taxonomy (GTDB): domain Bacteria; phylum Pseudomonadota; class Gammaproteobacteria; order Burkholderiales; family Burkholderiaceae_C; genus JAEMQF01. The sequence continues at coordinate 41,380 of JAEMQF010000074.1, forward strand.
TTCGATTTCGAGGCCGGCCGGCTCGATGAGAGCGCGCACCCCTTCAGCGGCGGTGTACCCGAAGACACGCGCCTGACGACGCGCTACCGCGAAGACAATTTCGTGCAAAGCTTGATGGGCACGATTCACGAAACCGGCCACGCGCGTTACGAGCAGAACCTGCCGCGGGCCTGGCTGGGCCAACCGGTGGCGCAGGCGCGCTCGATGGCAATTCACGAAAGCCAGAGCCTGAGTTTCGAGATGCAGCTCGGCATGAGCCCGGGCTTCGTCGGCCTGCTCGCGCCGCTGCTCTCGGCGCACTTTGGGGCCCAGCCGGCGTTCGAGCCGCACGCGCTGCACCGCCTGCTGACGCGCGTCGAGCCGGGCTTGATCCGGGTCGACGCCGATGAGCTCACATATCCCGCGCATGTGATCGTGCGCTACCGCATCGAGCGTGCTCTGATTGCGGGTGAGGCGCAGGCTGAAGATGTTCCAACGCTGTGGGACGAAGCGATGCAGTCGCTGCTGGGGCTTTCCACACGCGGCAATTTCAAAGACGGCTGCATGCAGGACACCCACTGGAGCGACGGCGCGTTCGGCTATTTCCCCTGCTACACGCTGGGCGCGATGTACGCCGCGCAATGGTTCGCGGCGATGCGCCGCGCCGTGCCTGACCTCGACGCGCGCATCGCGAACGCCGATTTCGCGCCGATGTTCGACTGGTTGCGCGAACAGATCTGGTCCCAGGGCTGCCGCTGGACCACGGCCGAACTGGTGCGGCGCGCCAGCGGCGAAGTGCCGAACACGCGGCACTATCGTCGGCACCTCGAGGCGCGCTATCTGAATTGAGTCGACGCTCTCCCGGGCGCGACGTTGCCGCGCGAACAGGGTTCACCAAGCGAAGCCTACAATTTCTCGCCGCACGAACAGTGCCGAGAAGGATTCAAACCGATGAAGGCCGAGACCGAAGCCAGCACAGACCACGACTCGAACCGCATTGCGCCCCGCGACAAGGCGGAAATCCTGGCGCAGGCCTTGCCCTACATCCGAAAATTCCACGGCAAGACGATCGTCATCAAATACGGTGGCAATGCGATGACCGATCCCGAACTGCAACAGGACTTCGCCGAAGACGTGGTGCTGCTCAAGCTTGTCGGCATGAACCCGGTGGTGGTGCACGGCGGTGGGCCGCAGATTGAAGACGCACTGGCAAAGATCGGCAAGAAGGGCGAGTTCATCCAGGGCATGCGCGTCACGGATGCGGAGACCATGGAGGTCGTGGAGTGGGTGCTCGCCGGTCAGGTGCAGCAAGACATCGTCGGTTTGATCAACGTCGCTGGCGGCAAGGCGGTGGGCCTGACCGGGCGCGACGGCGGGCTGATCCGGGCGCGCAAGATGAAGATGGTCGATCGCGATGACCCGTCGAAGGTGTACGACATGGGCCAGGTCGGCGAGATCGAATCCATCGACCCGAGTGTGGTGCGCGCGCTGCAGGATGACCAGTTCATTCCGGTGATCTCGCCGCTCGGATTCGGTGTGCACAACGAGAACTACAACATCAATGCCGATGTCGTCGCCGGCAAGCTGGCCGAGGTGTTGAAAGCCGAAAAGCTGATGATGCTGACGAATACGCCTGGCGTGCTCGACAAGGCGGGCAAGTTGTTGACCAACTTGTCGGCGCGCGAAATCGATGCGCTGTTCGCCGACGGCACGATCAGCGGCGGCATGCTGCCGAAGATCTCTTCGGCGCTGGACGCTGCGAAGAACGGCGTCAACACCGTGCACATCATCGACGGCCGGGTTCCCCACGCGATGCTGCTCGAAGTCCTGACCGAGCAGGCTTACGGGACCATGATCCGCTCGCATTGAGCGGAGCATGGGCCCGCCGCGTCACCCATGGACCATGATCCGCTCGCACGGAGCGCAGCAGGGGCCTGCCGCGTCACCCATGGACCCTGATCCGCTCGCATTGAGCGCAGCAGGGACCCGCCTTGTCACTCTCGCCGTAGACCGCCATCGGCGTGTGCCAGAATCAACCGGCCATACAGCTTTTGCCTTGTGACGATGCACACCACCGACCCGACTTCCTCTGCCGCTGAGGGTCAAGTGCAAACCCCGGCCGGGGCCAACAGCACCGGGCGCAAACGCCCCAAGCCGGGCGAACGGCGCATCCAGATCCTGCAAACCCTGGCGACGATGCTCGAACAGCCCGGGGCCGAGCGCATCACCACTGCGGCGCTGGCCGCCAAGCTCGACGTCAGCGAGGCCGCGCTGTACCGGCACTTCGCGAGCAAGGCGCAGATGTTCGAAGGCCTGATCGAGTTCATCGAACAAAGCGTGTTCACGCTGGTGAATCAGATCAACGAGCGCGAAGCCGATGCGCGGTCGCAGGTGCAGAAGGTGCTGACCGTGCTGCTGCAATTTGGCGAAAAGAACCCCGGCATGACGCGCGTGATGGTGGGCGATGCGCTGGTGTTCGAGCACGACCGGCTGCTGGCACGCATGAATCAGTTCTTCGACCGCATCGAATCCCAGCTGCGCCAAAGCCTGCGCGCCGTCGCTGAAGCGGCAGGCTCGGCGACACCGACAGTGGACGCGAATGCGCAGGCATCGACGTTGACGGCGTTTGCCGTCGGCCGCCTGCAGCGCTACACGCGCTCGGGGTTCAAACGCAGTCCGACCGAGTACCTCGACGCATCATTGCGCATGCTGGTCGCGCCTTGAGCGCGGGCGGCTACGCGCCGGCGGCGGTGTAGCCCGGCTCGCGCCGCGTGAAGTAGCCGTGCAGGATGTCGTAGACCATCAGATAGTTCTTCTGCTGGAAGCTCGCGTGCGAGATTCCCGACATCACCGTGAACTGCTTGTCGGGATTGGGCAGAAGCTTGAAGAAGTCGATCAAGTCGTCGATGCCTGCAATGCCGTCGAACTGGCCGCGCAAGATCAGCGTCGGCACGGTGATCTTCAGCGGGTCCACGATCGGCAGGCGCGAACACATGTCGATGTAGGTGCCGTTGGGCATCGAATCGTCGAGCGCGAGGATGGCATCGGCGAAGGCATCGATCACGCGCTGCTCGGCACAGTCGGGATGGTCGCGCGTGAAGATTGACTGGACGAAGGCGCGGTCGATCGCGCGGCGCTTGCTCTGCGTGAACTCGGGCAGCTTCTTGCGCCGCTGTTCGAGCGTGGGGCTGCCCGCGCCGGTCCAGACGAAGGCGTCGAGCACGAGTCGGGCCACCCGCTGCGGATGGCGCTGCGCGAAAAGTGCGGCGCGCAGGGCACCCGAGGAGATGCCGTAGCTGAAGAAGCTCGTCACGCCGCGGGCATCGGCGATGTAGTCGGTGGCGGCCTGCAGGTCGTCGGCGCCGTTGGCGATGTCGCAAGTGATGTCGCGCGACTTGGCGGAGCGACCATAACCTTCCATGTCCACGCACCAGCAGACGAACCCGCGGCGCGCGAACCAGTCCATGACCGACGAGTCGGCGCGGCCCGGCACATTCAAGTCAAAGGTCGGCTGCGAGGCCATCGATGAGCCATGCACGAACAACAACGCGGGCTTGTTCTGCGGTGAGTCGACGAACTTCTCCCACAGGAACAAACGCACGTCGCCTTTGCGGGCCCAGTGTTCGACGCCCGTGACGGTGGAATTCTCAATGGACGAAGCAGCACTGTTCATGGGCTGGACACCGGCAGGTTGAAGATGGCGGTCATTCGATCTTGGCGCCGGTGTCGCGGATCACGCCGGCCCAGCGCTCGCGCTCTTCGCGGAAGTAGGCGGCAAGTTCCGTGGGCGTCGACCCCAGGGCCTCGATCGAGGAACTTGCCAGGTATGACTTGACGTCGGGTGCGGCGAGCGCGGCCTGCAGTTCCCGGTTCAGGCGCTCGACGATCGGCGTTGGGGTGCCCCGGGGCGCAAGCAGGCCGAGCCAGACGTAGGCGACCATCGACGGAAAACCCGATTCGGCGAGCGTTGGAACATCTGGCAATTGCGGCGAGCGCTGCTGCGACGTGACCGCCAGCGCGTGCAGCTTGCCGCTTCGAATATGGGCGAGCATGCCTGCCACACCCGGCATCGCGAGCATCACCTGGCCGCCGATCAAGTCGGTTGTCGCCTGCGCGCTGCCGCGGTAGGGAATGTGGTTCATGCGCAGGCCGGCCATGGACAGGAATTGCGCCGCGAACAAATGTTGACCGCTGCCATTGCCCGACGAAGCGTAGTCGATCTGGTCCGGCCGTTCCTTGACATGGGCGATCAGTTCCGCGACGTTGCGCACCGGCAGCCTGGGGTTGACCACCAACACGGCGGGCTCGCGGCCGAGCAGCGAGATCGGCGCGAAATCGTCAAGCGGCTGGAAGTTGAGCTTGGGGTAGAGCGTTGCGCTGATCGCATTCGTCTGCGACGCGAGCAGCAAGGTATAGCCGTCAGGCGCGGCCTTCGCGACGCTTTCGCTGCCCAGCGTAGCGCCGGCGCCGGGCCGGTTTTCCACGTTCACCTGCTGCCCCAGGCGTCGGCCCAGTTCCTGCGCCACGACGCGTGTCGGCCCGTCCACTGCGCCACCCGCTGAGAACGGCACGACGATGCGGATCGGCCGGCTCGGATACTCCTGCGCGCGCACGCTGCAAACCCAGCACGCAGTGCCCGCTGCCATCAGCACAAAGCGGCGGTTGAACTGCGACGACGGATCGAATGGGTTGCGGCCAGGGCTCATCGCGGTGCTGCCTGCTGTTGTCATTGCTCGGGGGGCATTCTCACGCACGCGTGCCTCAGGGTCGCGAAGGCAGCGGCTCCACGCGAGGCTGCGAAGGTGGCCGCTACACTGCGCGCCGCAGCCGTGAAGTCCCCGCAAATGCCCGCTCTGAACGAAGCCCTAAACCCTCTGATCGCGCGCGCCGAGTCGCTGCTGAGCCGGCTCGAAGCCGTGCTGCCGCATGCCTTGGAGGCGCCGGACTGGTCGGCGGCGAACGCGTTTCGCTACCGCAAGAGGGGCGACTCTGGACGCATCGAGCCGGTGCGGCACGCGGCGACGATTCGCCTGTCCGATCTGGTGGAAGTCGAGCCGCAAAAGGAACGCCTGGTGCGCAACACGGAGCAGTTCGTCGCTGGCCACGGCGCGAACAATGTGCTGCTCACCGGCGCGCGCGGCACTGGGAAAAGCTCGCTGATCAAGGCCTGCCTGAACCACTTTGCGCCGCGCGGCCTGCGCTTGATCGAAGTTGACAAGACCGATCTGGTGGACTTGCCCGACATCGTCGACCTGGTGGCCGAGCGCGCCGAGCGTTTCATCGTGTATTGCGACGACTTGAGCTTCGATGAAGGCGAAGCCGGCTACAAGGAACTGAAGTCGATCCTCGACGGATCGATCTCCCAATCGAGCGAAAACGTGTTGGTCTATGCCACCAGCAACCGTCGTCACCTGTTGCCCGAAACCATGAAGGAGAACCTCAGCTACCAACACACCGGCGATGGTGAGGTCCATCCCGGCGAAGTCGTCGAGGAGAAGATTTCGCTGTCGGAACGCTTTGGCCTGTGGGTCAGCTTCTACCCATTCAGCCAGGACGAGTACTTGGCAATCGTCGCGCAATGGCTGCGCGGTTTCGGCGTTGCGGAAGCGGCGATCGCGCTCGCGCGCCAGGAAAGCCTGGTCTGGGCGCTGGAGCGCGGCTCGCGTTCCGGGCGCGTGGCCTACCAGTTCGCAAGAGACTACTGCGGGAGGCACTGCGCTTGAACTTGGCCGACGAGACTGTTGCGGTTGCTGCCGAAGTTGTAGCGCAGCGCACACCTGTG
>JAEMQF010000371.1 GCA_022758925.1 Burkholderiales bacterium
CATTTGCAAGCAGGCCCTCTTCTTCCATGATGCGCAGGGTTTCGACACCGGCGCGCATCGCGAGCGGGTTGCCGCCGAACGTCGTGCCGTGGTTGCCGGGGCCGAGCACGCCCGCGGCCTTCGGCCCGCAGACGACGGCGCCGACCGGCACGCCCGAGCCCAGGCCCTTGGCCAGCGGCATTACGTCGGGTCGGATGCCGGCCCACTGGTGCGCAAACCATTTGCCGGTGCGCCCCAACCCGCATTGCACCTCGTCGAGCATCAGCAGCCAGCCGCGCTCGTCGCAAATTGCGCGCACCGCGCGCAGGTAGTCGATGCTCGCCGGGTTGATGCCGCCTTCACCCTGGATCACTTCGAGGAACACGGCCACGACACCGGGTCGGTCGCGCGCCACCGCCTCGAGTGCGCCGACGTCGTTCAATGGCACGCGCACGAAGCCCTCGACGAGCGGGCCGAAACCAGCCTGGATCTTGGGGTTGGCCGTGGCCGACAGCGTGGCAATCGAGCGCCCGTGGAAAGCCTTTTCGTAGACCACGATCTCGGGCCGCGTGACGCCCTTGTCGTGGCCGAACTTGCGCGCGATCTTGATCGCCGCTTCATTCGCTTCGAGACCCGTGCTGCAGAAGAACACGTTCGTCAGGCCCGAGATTTCGCACAGCTTGGCAGCGAGCTGTTCCTGCAGCGGCATCTGGTAGTAGTTCGAGCAGTGGATCAGCTTCGTGATCTGGTCCTGCAGCGCAGGCACCAGTTTTGGGTGGGCGTGGCCGAGCGTATTCACGGCGATTCCGCCCAACCCGTCGAGGTACTTTCGGCCCTGCGTGTCCCAGACCCAGCAGCCCTTGCCATGCGACAGCGCGAACGGCAGGCGGGCGTAGGTGCCCATGACATGGGGTTCGGGCGAGGTGACCAGCTTTTCCGGGGCGTTCATCGACGGCTCCAAACAAATGCGGCGCGCTGGCGTTTCTTCACGGCCCGCGCCGAATCGATTCTATGGCGCCTCAGGTTTGCGCCGATCGCGTCGATAGCAACCGGATGGACGATGGCGTGGACATTCTGGATGGGCCGGTGCGCCACGCACCGCGCGCCGCTGCTGTGCGATCGCTCCCCGCCACGGCGAACCCCAAGACCGCAATCCTCACGCGCATGCCCAGGCTGCGTTCGTTGCTGATCGTCGGGCTGACACTCGATGGCAAGGTGTTTCGTCCCAGCGACTGGTCGGAGCGCCTGGCCGGCGCAATGTCGGCCTTCCGGCCGGCAGGCTCAGACTCGGGAATCGCTTCATTCATCGGCTACTCGCCCTACTGCGTGCCGCGCAGCGTGGACGGCCACAAATGCGTGCTCGTGAACGAGGCGTTGCGCGGCATCGAACTGTTGGCCTGGGACTTCGTCATGAATTTCGCGCGCGACAACCAGCTCGAAGTGCGCGACGTGACGCCGCTTACGCAGCCACAATGAAAAAGGGCTCGCGATGCGAGCCCTTCTCGGTGGCGCGATTCAGACCCTGGGAGCCTGGGTCGCCAGCGCCTTGACCTGGGCCGACAGGCGGCTCTTGTGGCGCGCGGCCTTGTTCTTGTGGAAGATGCCCTTGTCGGCGACCGAGTCGATGACGGGTTGCGCCAGTTTGAACAACTCGGCGGCCTTGGCCTTGTCGCCGCTGGCAACGGCCTTCTGCACGTTCTTCACGACGGTGCGGAACTTGGACCGCAAGGCAGTGTTGCCGGCGTTGAGCAGTTCGTCCTGGCGCACGCGTTTCAGCCCGGAGGCGCTGCGTACCGTTTTTTTCTTGGCTTTGGTGGTGGTTGCCATGCTGTCTTGCCGGGATGTTGAGCTGAGCGAAGCGCGCGAGTATAGCAGCGCCGTTGCGCCCCGGGCTTGGCCCAACGTCAACGCCTTGGTGGCGCGGCACCGGGCGCACCGGCGCTCCCTATAATCCAGCGCCGCCGCTTCGCGGCAGCCCACGCCTGCGGTTTCTGGGATCATTGTCATGAACCTGTTGCGGGCGGCGTCCACTGTTTCCCTGCTCACGCTGGCGTCGCGCGTGACTGGCCTGGTGAACCACATGATCCAGGCCGCGCTGTTCGGCGCCGGAGCCTGGATGGACGCGTACAACGTCGCGTTTCGAATCCCGAACCTGTTGCGGCGCCTGTTTGCCGAGGGCGCGTTTTCGCAGGCCTTTGTGCCCTTGCTCGCAGCCACCCGCGCCAAAGACGGCGATGAAGTAGCGCGCTCCCTGGTTGACGCGGTGGCGACGGTGCTGCTGTGGGCGCTGGTCGTGACCTGTGCGCTGGGCATCATCGGCGCGCCCGTGATCGTGTGGCTGATGGCCGCCGGCTTGCGCGAGTTCGACGGCGCTGTGCTCATGACGCGCCTGATGTTTCCCTACGTCGCTTGCATGTCGCTGGTGGCGCTTTCCGCGGGCATCCTGAACACCCACAAGCGCTTTGCCGTGCCCGCGGCAACGCCGGTGCTGCTCAATCTTTCGCTGATCGCCGCGGCCTGGTGGCTGGCGCCGCTGTTCGAAGCGAACGGCATTCAGCCGATTTTTGCGCTGACCGCCGGCGTCATGCTGGGCGGGCTGCTGCAACTCGGGGTGCAGGTTCCGGCGCTGCTGCGCATCGGCAGCCTGCCGCAGCTCGGCCTGGGCTGGGCTTCGATGCGCCGTGCCTGGCAGCACCCGGGAGTTGCACGCGTGTTGCGGCAGATGGCACCGGCATTGCTGGGCGTGTCGGTGGCCCAGCTCTCCCTGCTCATCAACACCCAGATTGCCTCGCAGGTGGGTGTGGGCGCGGTCTCGTGGCTGACCTACGCCGACCGCCTGATGGAGTTTCCGATCGCGCTCCTCGGTGTCGCGCTGGGCGTGGTGCTGATGCCGCAGTTGTCGGGGGCCCAGGCGAGTGGCGATGCAGAGCGCTATTCGGCGCTGCTCGATTGGGGCCTGCGCCTGACCCTGATGCTGGCGCTGCCCTGCGCCGTGGCCTTGGTGGTCTTCGCCGAACCGATGGTCGCGGTGCTGTTCCACCGCGGTGCGTTCCAGGTCCGCGACGTCCACAACACCGTCACCGCCTTGATGGGCTACGGCGTCGGCTTGATGGGATTGGTGGGAGTGAAGATCCTGGCCCCGGGTTTCTACGCAAGGCAGGACATTCGCACCCCCGTACGCATCGCCATCGTCGTTCTGGTTCTGACGCAGTTGATGAACCTGGTGACGGTGCCGTGGTTGGGCCATGCCGGGCTGGCGTTGTCGATCGGTCTGGCCGCCTTGATCAACGCCGCCTGGCTCTTGATCGGCCTGAGGCGCTGCGGCGCTTACCGCCCCGAGCCCGGTTGGGCGGGTCTTGCCGTGCGCGTTGTCGTCGCCACGGCGCTGCTCGGCGCGGTGTTGGCTGCGGCGGCGCGTGGGGTCGACTGGATCGGTCTGCAGAGCGCGCCCTGGCTGCGCGCGGGTTGGCTTGGCTTAAGCCTGGGGGGCGCGGCGCTGCTCTATTTCTCGACACTCGCTTTAGGGGGTATCCGGATAGGACAGTTTGCGCAGCGCGGATAAACTCGGCGCATGTCCGGGCCACTGCACTTCGAGGCGCCCACCGCACTCGAGTATTTCGAGGCGCTGGTGGCCGATGACGCCAGCCTGTCATTGACCGAGGCCGCGGCGGCGATTGCACAGGACGAGTTTCCCCAACTCGACCCGCAATGCGTGATTCTCGAAATCGACCGCATGGCTGAAAAGCTCAAACGGCGCCTGCCGGCCGACGCCTCGCCGATGCAGCGCCTGCTCTGGCTGAATCGCTACTTCTTTCAAGAGCTTGGCTTTGCCGGCAACGTCAACAACTACTACGACCCCGACAACAGCTATCTGCACCGCGTGCTGAGCACGCGCCGCGGCATCCCGATCACGCTCGCGGTGCTCTACGTCGAACTCGCGACGCAGCTCGGCCTGTCGGCGCGCGGCGTCTCGTTTCCCGGCCACTTTCTGGTGAAGTTGCGCCTGCCAAGCGGCGAAGTCGTGATCGACCCGTTCACCGGCCACTCTTTGTCGGGCAGCGACCTCGACGCGTTGCTGGCGCCCTACAAACGCAAGCGCGGCCTGGAAGGAGAATTCGACGCACCGCTCGGGCTGTTCCTGCAGGCAGCGCCGGCGCGCGACGTGCTCGCGCGATTGCTTCGCAACCTGAAGGAAATCCACGGTTCGGCGCAAGACTGGCCGCGCCTGCTGGCAGTTCAGGAGCGCCTTGTCGTGCTCTTGCCGCAGTCGTGGGAGGAGTGGCGCGACAGGGGTCTGTGTTACGCGGAAATGGGCCTCGACGCGGTTGCCGCGCACGATTTCAGGTTCTACCTCAGCCATTGCCCGAATGCGCAAGACCGGGCTGCCATCAGCGAGCGACTGGCCGGCTTCAAGCGACCCGGACCGCTGCGCTTGCATTGAACCTAGAAGCCGCAGTTGGACGCGCCCGAGTGGGCCGTGATGCGGTGCGCTGGCAAGGCGCGACGACGCGGCGGGCTCATGCCCGCGAGGAGGAGCAACGCGGCCAGCGTGCCGCAGCGCGGCGCAATCGGGTGCGTAGCGCTCTCACCCGAATGGCGAGGGTCGTCGTGGCTATAGATCTCGGTGTTCATGCGGCGGAGCCAGCGGAGGGAAGCGGTCAACTGCGGTTTCTAGGTTGGGCCTCCGCAGGCTCGGCGCGGCGCCGTAAAATGCCCGCCATGACGCCGCAGCCTGCCAACTTCACGAACCAGTTCCTGATTGCGATGCCGGGCATGGGCGACGGCATGTTCGCCGGCACCGTGGTCTACATGTGCGAGCACAACGAAAAGGGCGCGCTCGGCCTGGTGATCAACAAGCCCATCGACATCAAGCTGAAGAATCTGTTCGAGAAGGTTGAGCTGACCCTGGACCGCAGCGACCTGGCGGAGACGCCGGTTTTCTTCGGTGGGCCGGTTCAAACCGAACGCGGCTTCGTGTTGCACGAGCGTTTGGGCGGTGCCGAAGGGCAGGGCGGGCACTACAACTCGTCGCTGCAGATTCCCGGCGGTCTTGAAATGACGACGAGCAAGGACGTGCTCGAAGCCATGTCCCACGGCGCGGGGCCGAAGAAGGTGCTGGTCACGCTGGGCTACAGCGGCTGGGGCGCGGGGCAGCTGGAAGACGAGATGAGCCGCAACGGCTGGATCCATGTCGGCGCCGAACCCGGCATCATCTTCGACACACCGGTGGAGCAACGCTATGCGCGCGCGCTGTCGCTGCTCGGCATCGATGAGCACATGCTGAGCCACGACGCAGGGCACGCATGAACCGGCGGCGCGATGGTGTCTGCGCACAGGCACCTGCCGCTGGATGGGCGTCGCGGCTGGCGACGCGCGTGCTGCAAGCATGACAGCCCATGGGCAGCCGCAGCCGCAGCCGCCCGTGCTGTCGTATCTCGCTTTCGATTTCGGTCTGAAGCGCATCGGCGTGGCCAGCGGCAACAGCCTGACGCGCAGCGCGACGCCCCTGAAAACCGTGGCCGAATCGGGAGCGCAGCGCTTCGAGGCCATCGCGTCGTTGATCGGGCAATGGCAGCCAGACGCGCTCGTGATCGGCGTCCCGTTCCATCCCGACGGCGCGTCGCACGAGAACACAGGGCGCGCGCAGCGCTTTGCGCGCCAGTTGCGAGGGCGGTTTTCGTTGCCGGTGCATGAAGTCGACGAGCGCTACAGCACGACGATGGCTCGCGCCGCCGGTGCCAAGGATCTCGACGCCGGCGCCGCGGCGATCATCCTCGAGCAGTTTCTGAACAACATCGAGTGCGCGCAAGAATGAGCGGCCTTGCCCTTGACGCCGAAGCGCTCTACGTCGAGCTTGCCGCAGCGGTGCGCGCCATGCTGCGGCCCGATACGTCGCTGGTGGGCATCTTGTCGGGCGGCGGCTGGCTCGCCGAACGCTTGCAGCGCGATCTGGCGCTGCCGGGTGCGCACGGCGTGATCTCGATCACCCTGCACCGTGACGACTTCAATTCGCGCGGCATGCCGGCCGAGAGCCGCCAGACACGCCTGCCGTTCGAGATCGAAGGCCGGCACATCCTCTTGATCGACGACGTGCTGCACACCGGCCGCACGATCCGCGCTGCGGTCAACGAGTTGTACGACTTCGGCCGGCCGGCGAGCGTGCAGCTCGCGGTTCTGGTCGATCGTGACGGGCGTGAACTGCCGATCAGCGCCGCCTTTTCAGCCGCGCGCATTTCTCTGCCGCGCGAGCAGCGTTTGTCGCTGGAGCGTGACGCCGAGGGTCGTTTAAGTTTTCAGATCGAGGCGAAGTCGAGGTGACAGCCTGATGCTCGAGCAGCGCAACCCGCAACTGAACCGCAATGGCGAGTTGATCCATTTGTTGTCGATCGACGGCCTGCCGCGCGAGGTGTTGATCCAGATCCTCGACACCGCCGGCACGTTCCTGAGCGTGAACGACCGCGAAGTGAAGAAGGTGCCGTTGTTGCGCGGCAAGAGCATCTTCAACCTGTTCTTCGAAAACAGCACCCGCACCCGCACCACGTTCGAGATTGCGGCGAAGCGCCTGAGTGCGGATGTCATCAACCTGGACATCGCGCGCTCCAGCACCGCCAAGGGCGAGAGCCTGCTCGACACCATCGCCAATTTGTCGGCGATGCACGCCGACATGTTCATCGTGCGCCACGGCGAGAGCGGCGCGCCGTACCTGGTGGCGCGACATTGCGCGCCGCATGTGCACGTCATCAACGCCGGCGACGGGCGCCATGCGCACCCGACGCAAGGCCTGCTCGACATGTACACGATCCGCCATTTCAAGCGCGACTTCACAAACCTCACGGTCGCGATCGTCGGCGACATCGTGCACTCGCGCGTCGCGCGTTCCGACATCCATGCGCTGACGACGCTGGGTGTGGCCGAGATCCGCGGCGTCGGCCCGAAGACGCTGGTGCCGGGCGACCTGCGCGAAATGGGCGTGCGTGTCTGCCACGACATGACCGAAGGCATACGCGGCGCTGACGTGATCATCATGCTGCGCCTGCAAAATGAACGCATGAGCGGTGCGATGCTGCCCAGCGCCGGCGAGTTCTTCAAGAGCTACGGCCTCACGCCCGAGAAGCTGGCGCTGGCGCAGCCGGAGGCGATCGTGATGCACCCGGGCCCGATCAATCGCGGCGTGGAAATCCACTCCGATGTCGCCGACGGCAAACAAAGCGTGATCCTGCCGCAGGTGACGTTCGGGATCGCGGTGCGCATGGCGGTGATGTCGATCATCGCGGGCAACAGCGCATGAGCCGGCTTGACGCGCGCCGCATCGCGTTGTCATGCCGGCGCAACGCCGCGCCGTGGCCTGCCCGGTCAAATTCGGCACCCGGCCCGGTATCCCCAGCATGAAGATCCTGATCCGCGGCGGCAGGCTGATCGACCCGGCAACGGGCCGCGATGAAGTGGGCGACGTGGCGATTGCCGCCGGGCGCATCGTCGGCCTGGGGCGCGTCAGCACCGACTTCCGGCCCGATCGCAACATCGATGGCAGCGGCCTGGTGGTGGCACCGGGCCTGGTCGACCTGGCGGTGCGCCTGCGCGAGCCCGGCCACGAGCACGAAGGCATGCTCGAATCGGAAATGGCTGCGGCCGTGGCCGGCGGCGTGACGAGCCTGGTCTGTCTGCCCGACACCGACCCCGTGCTCGACGAGCCAGGCCTGGTCGAGATGCTCAAGTTTCGAGCCCGCAACCTGAATTTGTCGCGCCTGTTCCCATTGGGCGCGCTGACGCGCGGGTTGCAAGGCCAGGCGCTGACCGAAATGGCCGAGCTCACGGAAGCCGGCTGCGTGGGGTTCTCGCAAGCCGAGGCGCCGATCGCCGACACGCTGGTGCTGCACCGCGCGCTGCAATACGCCGCGACGTTCGGCTACAAGGTCTGGCTGCGCCCCTGCGACGCCTACCTTGGTGCGGGCGTCGCCGCAAAGGGGCCGCTCGCGACGCGCATGGGTTTGTCGGGCGTGCCCGTGATCGCCGAGACGATTGCGCTGCACACCTTGTTCGAGCTGGTGCGCGACACCGGGGTTGGGCTGCACCTGTGCCGCCTGAGCAGCGCTGCCGGCGTCGAGCTGGTGCGTCGCGCCAAGGCCGAAGGCCTGAGCGTGACGTGCGACGTCAGCGTGCACCAGCTGCATCTGATCGACATCGACATCGGCTACTTCGACGCCGCGATGCGCCTGTCGCCACCGCTGCGCCAGCAGCGCGACCGCGACGCGATTCGCAAAGGCCTGGAAGACGGCACGATCGACGCGCTCGTCAGCGACCACACGCCGGTCGACGCCGACGCGAAGAACCTGCCGTTCGCGCAGGCCGAGCCGGGCGCGAGCTCGCTCGAATTGCTGCTCGGTCTCGCGCTGAAGTGGGGCAGTGATTCGAAGCTGCCGCTGGCTGCTAGCCTGGCCAGCGTCACGAGCCGGCCGGCGGCCCTGCTTGGCGCGGCGCTCGGCTCGTTCGCATCGAGTGTGGGCAAACTGGCCGAGGGCGGCGCGGCCGATTTGTGCGTGTTCGACGCGGCTGCGTTCTGGACGGTGAAACCCAGCGCGCTGGTGAGCCAGGCGAAACACACGCCGTTCGCCGGCATCGAGCTGCCGGGGCGCGTGGCCTTCACACTCGTCGGCGGGCAAGTCGCGTTCGAGGCCCGCCCGCGCTGAACCTCGCGCGGGTCAACGCAGCGATGTACCGACGAGCCAGGGCATGGTGGCGCCTGGGCCGCGTCGTGCTGGAGGGTTTGCGCGGCTTGCTCATCTGCGTCTTCGTGTTTCCGTTCCTGAACCCCGCGCAGCGCAAGCGGCAGGTGGGGCTGTGGGCGTCGCGCACGCTCGCGGCGCTGGGCGTCGCGCTCGACGCACAAGGCAAGCCACGCGTGGGCCCGGTGCTGCTCGCGGCGAACCATGTGTCATGGCTCGACATCCTTGCCATCGATGCCGTTCAGCCCGTGCGCTTCGTCTCGAAAGCCGATGTGCGCCATTGGCCGGTGCTGGGCTGGATGATCGGATGCGGCGGCACGCTGTTCATCGAACGCGAGCGCAAGCGCGACGCGATGCGCGTCGTGCACCAGCTTGCGCAGGCGCTGCAGGCGGGCGAGACGGTGGCTGTGTTTCCCGAAGGCACGACGAGCGACGGCACCGGCCTGCTGCCGTTTCACGCCAATTTGCTGCAAGCGGCGATCTCGACCGAGACCCCGGTGCAGGCGGTTGCTCTGCGCTATCGCGATGCCTTTGAACCCATCAGCCAGGCTGCGCCATACCTCGGCGAGACCACCTTGGCACAGTCGCTTTGGAGCGTGGCGATGGCGCAAGGGCTGCGCGTGAGCGTCGTCGTGCTGGACGCGCAAGGCACGCGCCACCTCGATCGGCGCGCGTTGGCGCAGCGGTTGCGGGTGCAAATTGCCGAGGTGTTGGGCGTGGTGTTGCCGCCTGCCTGAATCATCATTGCGGTGCGATGTTGGCGCGAGCCATGCCTTGGGGGGGTGGGTTGCAGGCCGCGCTTGGCTGCGACGGTGGGGCGCGAGCGGCCGGCTGCCTTGCGCTGCTCGCGACGCGGCGCAAGTCGGACAACTCGGCCCTGAGTCCGGGAGATCAAACTTGGCGAACCTGGATACAAGGGGCCGACCGTGTTCGGCTGCGGCATCGGGGCAGCTGGATGTTCCAGATGATGTCGCTTGGGTGCTGGTGCGCACCGGGGCGACGCCGGCGAACGGATCGAACGCGGCGTGGCCGTCAGCTAACGAAGGTTGTGCCGTCGGTCAGGGCCGCTTGACGGGGGCTGTTGGTGTTTCGATTGTTTGCTGAGTTGATCTCCCAATGCAGGACCCCTTCGTCCCACAACGCGATGCATGCAAGACCGCGGCGCTCCGAATGAGGCAATAAGCTCCAGCCTCAGCCGTGCAGCGACTTCAGCGCCAACTCTGGGGCAGTGGACACGATCTTGAGCAGCGCAGCCGCCGGGCCGGTGGGGTTGCGCCGGTGCTGCTCCCAGTTCTGCAGAGTCTTCACGCTGACCCGCATGAGCTTGGCGAAATCGGTCTGCGACAGACCCGTTTGCTCCCTCACGGCCTTGGCATCCGGGGCAGAAAGCTCAAACCGCCGCGAGGGCTTGGCGCGCCCCTTGGCGATGGCCTTGGCTTCCTTCAGGCTGCCCACCAGTTCTTCAAACAGCGTCTTGTCCATGTTCACAGCTCCTTGACCAGCTCACGCAAGATGGCCGACTCCTTGTCGCTCAGCAGTTCGAGAACCTGGCGCGTGAACGTCGACGTCTCGATGAATTCCGTCGCGCCAGTCTATACGCCAAGGGCGGATATCGAACGAGCCGTTTCCTCTTGGCCGCTGCGCCGCAGGCGCTGCCTCCACACGGCAGCCCCAGCCGCACCGCCCTGATGTGCGATTCGTCCCCGACGTGCGCTACGAAGACAACCGGCGCAGAATCGGCCAACCCCGCGTCGACCGACCCATGCCCACCCCATCGTATTCAACTGCCTTGATCGTCGGTGCCGGGCCAGGTCTGGGCGCCAGCCTGGCACGCATCTTCACTCGCGACGGCGGCTTGCAGGTGATCGTCGCGGCGCGACAGCGCGAAAAGCTGGAGG
Organism: Burkholderiales bacterium; assembly: GCA_022758925.1. Lineage (GTDB taxonomy): Bacteria > Pseudomonadota > Gammaproteobacteria > Burkholderiales > Burkholderiaceae_C > JAEMQF01. The sequence goes on from JAEMQF010000371.1 coordinate 10,601, forward strand.
CCATCGCGCGCGAGACCGGTGCCGGCGTGTTGACTTGTGACGCGACCGATGCCGCGTCGGTGGCCGCGCTTTTCGATGCGGCGACTCGGCACTTCGGCGCGCCTCCGGAGGTGGTGGTCTACAACGCCAGCCGGCGTGTGCGCGCAGCGTTCGTCGATGTCGACGCGGCGGCCGTGGAGCAGGCGGTGCGCGTCACGGCGTACGGCGCGTTCCTCGTTGCGCAGCAGGCGGCTCGCTGCATGCTGCCGAAAGGGCGCGGTGCAATCCTGTTCACCGGCGCTTCGGCTGGCGTCAAGGGCTACCCGCAGTCGGCGGCGTTCGCGATGGGCAAGTTCGCGCTGCGCAGCCGCGAAATGCATGGACCTGGGAGATCGAGGTCCGTCCCTGGGTCGAATCATTCTGAGGATCGATCGAGGCGTCGCTCCTGTGCGCCGTGAATCGATGGCGCCTGCGGACCCCGGCAGCGAGAATTGCGCATCTCCACGAGACGAATCACCATGCCCCACCTCGACCCACTTCCCTGGGAAGCAAACCCGCAGTTCCGTGAGCGCTTCCAGCACTACCAGAACACGCGCGGCTTCGTGCCCAACAGCATCCTGACGATGCAGCGCCGGCCGGCGATCGCGCAGGCGTTCATGGACCTGAACCGCGCGGTCCTCTACCAAGGCACGGTGGCGGAGGAACTGAAAATGCTCGTCAGCCTGGTGACAAGCCAGGCCGGCGGTTGCCGCTACTGCCAGGCACACATGAGCAACCTGGCGAGCATCTACCAGGCTTCCGACGCAAAGATCCGCGCTGTGTGGGAGTTCGAGACGAGCCCGCTCTTCTCACCGGCGGAGCGCGCTGCGCTGCGCCTGGGCTACCACGCAGCGCTTGTGCCGAACGAGGCGACGGGGGACCACTTCGACGAGCTGAAGAAGCACTTCGACGCCGGCCAGATTGTTGAAATCGTGGCCACGATCGCTCTCTTCGGCTACCTCAACCGCTGGAACGACACGCTGGCGACGACGCTCGAACCGCGCGCCGTGGAGGTCGCGCAGCGCGCGATCAGCGCTGTCGGCTGGCAAGCAGGCAAACACGAGGCTTGATGCGTCCGCGCCTGCGGGCCGAGCTTCGCTTCTTGCGCGCGGCGCACGGCGCGCGGCGCACGGCGCACGGCGCACGGCGCACGGCGCGCCCACCCATGCAGACCACATCGCCTCGATCGGGGCGAAGGCCAACCGACGCCGCGCTGCGCGAACTCGCACTCGATTGAGCGAGATTTGCTGGATGCAAACGACCCGCAGTTGTCTGTCTCCGCCAGGTCAGCATGCCGACGTCGTGGCGGCAGGGCGGCGGCGGTGCCCCCGTTCTCCGGCCCACGCTCGCGGGCGGCCGTCGCAGACTGCAATCCGCAGCCCCATTAACACCGTTGTGCCCTGCAAGCATGGGGGGCAACCGCGAATCGGGCCTGCGCCCGGGGGCACCACCACCGCCCTGATGCATCCGGGGTGGCGTGGCACGC
>JAEMQF010000088.1 GCA_022758925.1 Burkholderiales bacterium
GCATCGAGATTTACACGAACTATCTGTACCCGTTGCAGATCGCCGCTGTGCTGCTGCTGGTGGCCATCATCGCCGCGATTGCGTTGACGCTGCGGCGGCGCAAAGACTCGAAGTACCTCGACCCTTCGCAACAGGTGCGGGCGCGCAAGATTGATCGGTTGCGCATCGTGCCCATGAAGTCCGTGCCGCGCGAGACCGGAACTCAGCGCACCCCGGGAGGGCAGGCATGAGCCCCCGCCCGGCCGCTCCGAAGGGGGCGCGCACCGCAGTGCGAAGCACGGAGGTTACCCAATGACCTCGGGGGCTGTGACGCTGGGTGACTACCTGTTCCTCGGCGCATTGCTGTTCGCGATTTCGGTGGTCGGCATCTACCTGAATCGAAAGAACCTGATCGTGCTGTTGATGGCGATCGAGTTGATGCTGCTCGCCGTCAACATGAACTTCGTTGCCTTCTCGCATTACCTGCCTGCGTCGGCAGACCGCATGGCGGGCCAGGTGTTCGTCTTCTTCATCCTGACCGTGGCCGCCGCCGAGTCGGCGATCGGCCTGGCGATCCTGGTGGTGTTGTTCCGCAACCGGGCCTCGATCAATGTTGACGAAATGGACTCGCTGAGGGGCTAGCGATGGCGGTACATCTGTCCACGCAACTCCTGTTGGCTGTGCCGCTGGCACCGCTGGTGGGCGCGATCGCGGCTGGTCTTTTCGGCAAGGCGATCGGCCGCCGCGGCGCGCACAGGGTTGCGATCCTGGGTGTCCTGGTCTCGTTCGTGATCTCGATGCTGACATGGAAGGCCGTTGCTCTCGACGGCGCGCGCCTGAACGCCACGGTCTACGAGTGGATGGTGTTGGACGGCCTGAGCATGGAGGTCGGCTTTCTGATCGACGGCCTGTCGGCATGCATGATGTGCGTCGTCAGCTTCGTTTCGCTGATGGTGCACATCTACACCATCGGCTACATGGCGCAGGACGACGGCTACGAACGCTTTTTCAGCTACATCTCGCTGTTCACGTTCTCGATGTTGATGCTCGTGATGAGCAACAACTTCCTGCAGTTGTTCTTCGGCTGGGAGGCGGTGGGCCTCGTGTCGTACCTGCTGATCGGCTTTTGGTACACGCGCCCGACGGCGATATTCGCCAGCCTGAAGGCGTTTCTGGTGAACCGGGTCGGCGATTTCGGCTTCATCCTCGGCATTGGCCTGATCGTGGCCTTTGCCGGAACGCTCGACTATGCGCAGGCTTTCGCCAAGGGACCGGAACTGGCCAAGCTCGCGTTCCCGGGCACGCAATGGCTGCTGATCACCGTCATCTGCATCTGTCTGTTCATCGGCGCGATGGGCAAGAGCGCGCAATTTCCGCTGCACGTCTGGCTGCCCGATTCAATGGAGGGCCCGACGCCGATCTCGGCGCTGATCCACGCCGCGACGATGGTCACGGCGGGCATCTTCATGGTGGCGCGCATGTCGCCGTTGTTCGAACTGTCGGACACAGCGCTCAGCGTGGTGCTCGTGATCGGTGCGATCACCGCGCTGTTCATGGGTTTTCTCGGCATCATCCAGAACGACATCAAACGGGTCGTGGCCTATTCCACGCTCAGCCAACTCGGCTACATGACGGTGGCGCTCGGCGCGTCGGCCTATTCCGTCGCCGTGTTCCACCTCATGACGCATGCGTTTTTCAAAGCGTTGCTGTTCCTCGCCGCGGGTTCGGTGATCATCGGCATGCACCATGACCAGGACATCCGAAACATGGGCGGCTTGCGCAAATACATGCCGCTCACGTGGGTCACGTCGCTGGTGGGCTCGCTGGCGCTGATCGGAACGCCCCTGTTCGCGGGCTTCTATTCGAAGGACAGCATCATCGAAGCGGTGCACGCGAGCCAGATCACGGGGTCAGGCTTCGCCTACCTCGCGGTCGTGCTGGGTGTGTTCGTCACCGCGTTCTATTCGTTCCGCATGTACTTCCTCGTGTTCCACGGACCGGCACGCTTTCAGCACAAGCCCTTCCCCGGCGAACATGACCACGACCACGGCGACGCGAACGCCCAGGCCCACGATCCTCATGAATCACCCTGGGTCGTGACGCTGCCCCTGGTGCTGCTGGCGATCCCTTCCGTCGCAATCGGCTACATGACGATCCAGCCGATGCTGTTCGGCGAATTCCTGGAGGATTCGATCGCGGTCGATGCGACGCGGCACCCCGCGATGGACGAGCTCGCTTCCAACTTCCACGGCGCCGCCGCGATGGCCTTGCACGGACTGACGAGCCTGCCGTTCTGGTTGGCCCTGGCGGGAGTCGTGATGTCCTGGTATTTCTATCTGCGCGCGCCGTCGATTCCAGCGGCGATCAAGCGGCGCTTCGAGCCGGTCTACGTCTTGCTTGAGAACAAGTACTACTTCGACTGGTTCAATGAAAACGTGCTGGCGCGGGCGATGCGGCAGATCGGGACGGGTCTGTGGCAACGCGGCGACATCGGCATCATCGATGGCGCCATCAACGGCTCGGCACGCGGCATCGGCGGCGCGGCGGCGCTGACGCGCCTGCTGCAAAACGGCTATCTGTATTGGTACGCGCTGGTGATGGTCGTCGGCGTGGTCGGCCTGATGACGTGGCAGCTGTGGCCCTATTTGCTTGGCAGTCCGCTCGCGAAATGAGACCCTACAAACCGCGGCCGCTGTCGTCACGACGCAAGCGTCGTCCCACCCTCGGTGCGGGGCCGGGATCGATGGCGTTGGGCGCAGGGTGGGTCTCGTCCTGCGCCGGGACGACGGGAACCACGAGAAAGACAACATGGGTTTGCTGAGCATCGTCATCTGGTTGCCCATCGCCGCCGGTGCCGTGCTGTTGGCGATGGGGCGTGACGGGCAGGTCGCGATGGTGCGTTGGTTCGCTTTGTTTGCGGCGCTGGTGAGTTTTCTGGTCACCTTGCCGCTGATCTCCGGGTTTGATGCCGGCACCGCGGCGATGCAGTTCCAGGAAAGTGCGGCCTGGATCGCGCGCTTCAACGTGCGCTATCACCTCGGTGTCGATGGCCTGTCGTTGTGGTTCGTGCCGCTTACGGCGTTCATCACCGTGGTCGTCGTGATTTCGGCGTGGGAAGTCATCACCACCCGCGTGAACCAGTACATGGGTGCGTTCCTGATCCTCTCCGGCCTGATGATCGGCGTCTTCTGCGCCCTGGACGGCTTGTTGTTCTACGTCTTCTTCGAAGCGACGCTGATCCCGATGTACATCATCATCGGAGTCTGGGGTGGGCCGAATCGGGTCTACGCGGCGTTCAAGTTTTTCCTCTATACGCTGGCGGGCTCGCTGCTGATGCTGGTGGCGCTGATCTACCTGTACTACAAGTCGGGCGGCAGTTTCGACATCCTCACCTGGCACAAACTGCCGCTGCCGGGCACTGTGCAGTCGCTGCTTTTCTTCGCGTTCCTGCTTGCGTTTGCGGTCAAGGTGCCGATGTGGCCGGTGCACACCTGGCTGCCGGACGCGCACGTCGAGGCGCCCACCGGCGGCTCGGTGGTGCTGGCTGCGATCATGCTCAAGCTTGGCGCCTACGGTTTCCTGCGCTTCTCGCTGCCGATCACACCCGACGCGAGCCACCAGTGGGCCTGGGCCATCGTCGCGCTGTCGCTCATCGCCGTGCTCTACATCGGCCTCGTCGCGCTGGTGCAGCAAGACATGAAGAAACTCGTCGCCTACTCGTCGGTTGCACACATGGGCTTCGTGACGCTGGGTTTCTTCATCTTCGACAGTGCCGGCAACGGCAACGAACTCGCCGTCTCGGGGGGCATCGCGCAGATGATCTCGCATGGCTTCATTTCGGGTGCGATGTTCCTGTGCATCGGCGTCCTGTATGACCGGGTGCATTCGCGTGAAATCGCGGCGTATGGCGGAGTGGTCAACACCATGCCCAAGTTCGCCGCGTTCGCGGTGCTGTTTTCGATGGCCAATTGCGGCCTTCCAGGCACGAGCGGCTTTGTCGGCGAATGGATGGTGATTCTGGGAACGACCAAGGTCAATTTCTGGCTTGCCGCGCTGGCTGCGACGACGCTCGTGTTCGGTGCCGCGTACACGTTGTGGATGGTCAAGCGCGTCTACTTCGGCTCGGTCGCGAACGACGCTGTGAAGGCATTGACTGACATCAATCCACGCGAGTTCGTGATGTTGGCGCTGCTTGCCGTCGCCGTGCTGTGGATGGGCCTGTACCCCAAACCACTGACCGACGCGATGCACGTCTCTGTGCTCGAACTGCTCAGGCACGTTGCTGTGCCAAAGCTGAACTGAGACCGGCAGCATGGCAGCCCTCATGAACTGGCAGGCGGTTTGGCCCGAGATCGTATTGCTGACGATGGCCTGCGTCATCACGTTGCTCGACCTGTGGCTCACCGATCCGCTCAAGCGTCTCACCTACGTGCTGACCCAGGCCACGCTCGTGGCGGTGGCGTTGCTGCACCTGGTGGCGTTCAACGCAGGCTCCACTGAATACGCGATGCAGCGTATGGTGGTGGCCGACCCGCTGGGGCACTCGCTTGGCTTCTTCGCGGTGCTGGCCGTGATGATTTCCTTGGCCTACGCGCGGCCCTATGTCGCGTTGCGCGACATGCTCAAGGGGGAGTTGTTCACGCTCAGCATGTTCTCGCTGCTGGGCATTCTGGTGATGCTTTCGGCGAACAATTTTCTCGTCGTCTACCTCGGCCTGGAACTCATGTCGCTGAGCCTGTATGCGCTGGTGGCGATGCGCCGTGACCACGCACCGGCCACGGAAGCGGCGATGAAGTACTTCGTGCTGGGGGCCTTGGCCAGCGGCTTCCTGCTTTACGGCCTGTCGATGATGTACGGCGCGACCGGCTCGCTCGAGATCAGCGGGGTTTACAGTGTCATCGGCAAAGGCGAGGCCGACAAGGGCGTGTTGATTCTGGGCATCGTGTTCATCGTCGCCGGTCTGGGCTTCAAGCTCGGCGCCGTGCCGTTCCACATGTGGGTGCCTGACGTCTATCAAGGCGCGCCCACCGCAGTCACGTTGCTCATCGGCGGTGCACCCAAACTCGCTGCGTTCGCGGTCACGATCCGGTTGCTGGTCGAAGGCATGGTCGGCCTGGCGCTCGATTGGCAGCAGATGCTGGTCGTATTGTCGGTCGGCTCCATGCTGCTCGGCAATCTGGCCGCGATCGCACAGACCAATCTGAAGCGCATGCTGGCGTATTCGACCATTGCACAAATGGGTTTCATGCTGCTCGGAATGTGCTGCACCGTGGTCAGCCAAAACACACTGTCCGCGGCCAACGGCTACAGCTCGTCGATGTTCTATGTGGTCACCTACGTGCTGACGACGCTGGGCACGTTCGGCGTGATCATGCTGCTGTCGCGCCAGGGGTTCGAGGCCGAACAGGTCGACGATTTCAAGGGTCTGGCGCGGCGCAGCCCCTGGTTTGCCGGCGTGATGGCGCTCTTCATGTTCTCCCTGGCCGGCGTTCCGCCGACGGTGGGTTTCTACGCCAAGCTGTCGGTGCTGCAGGCGCTCGTCTCGACGAATGTTCAGGGCTACATCGTATTGGCCGTGGCCGCGGTGCTGATGTCGCTGGTGGGTGCGTTTTATTACCTTCGGCTGGTCAAGGTAATGTTTTTCGACGAGCCCACCGATACGCTGCCGATCGCGAGTACGCGCGAGGTGCGTGCCTTGTTGTCGCTCAACGGCGCAGCCGTGCTCGGGCTCGGTCTGTTGCCCGGCGGCCTGATGGCGCTGTGCGCGCAGGCCATCGTGACGGCGCTCGCCACATGAAGGCGCCACGCCGCGGTTCAGGCTCGCGCTCGGCGCGACCGGCATGGGCCACGAAGCGGCGCGTTCGCGGCCTGCGCCGTGGGATGCCCTGATGAACATCGCTTGAAGGCTGCCGACTCTCCTCGGGTGGCGCCACCGCTGCCGAACGGCGACGCGCAGCTTCGCGAAACCACACAGCGCACCGAGCAGGTCTACAAAGGCCATTTCCTCGATGTGCGCCGCGACGTGGTGAGCCTGCCCGATGCCACCACAGCCACGCGCGAATACATCGTGCACCCGGGCGCGGTGATGGTGGTGCCACTGCTGGACGACGGCCGCCTCGTGATGGAGCGCCAGTGGCGCCATCCACTGGGACGCGCGATGCTCGAATTTCCGGCCGGCAAGCTCGAATCCGGCGAGGCGCCACTGACCTGCGCGATTCGTGAACTGGCCGAGGAGACCGGCTATCGCGCCGGCGAGTGGGCGCGCGCCGCGCTCACGCACAACGCCATCGCGTATTCCAACGAAGGCATTGAAATCTGGTTCGCGCGCGGTCTGACTTTGGGTGCGCGGCACCTCGATGCCGGTGAGTTTCTCGACGTTGTCTGCATGAACCTCGACGAGGTCGAGCGACTGGCTGGCCTGGGTGAGCTGACGGATGCGAAGACCCTCATAGGCCTGATGTGGTTGCAGAATTGGCGTTCCGGACGCTGGAGCCTCGACTGGCAGCCTACGCCGGCAGTGCCCACCTGCCGATAATCAGCCAATGAAAGTCCTGGATCTGCGCTGCGGCCTGGATCACCGCTTCGAAGGGTGGTTCAGTGGCGATGCGGACTTTGAGTCCCAGATGGAGCGCGGTCTGGTGGCTTGCCCCCTGTGCAATGCCACCGATATCACGCGGCTGCCCAGCGCGCCGCGGCTGAACCTTTCAGGCACCCGCGAGTCGGCGCTGGTCGCCACTCAGGGCAATCAAGACATCGTCGAACCGATTGCCGCGGCACAGGCGGCGTGGATGCATGCCGTGCGCGACATGATGGCCAATACCGTCGATGTCGGCGATCGTTTTGCCGAAGAAGCGCGCCGCATTCACTATGGCGAACAGGAGCAGCGCGGCATCCGCGGCCGGGCGACGCCCGAAGAAGCACGGGCGTTGCGAGACGAAGGAATCGAAGTGATGGCGGTGCCGCTGCTGCCCGGATTCACCGAGGGCTTGCAGTAGGGCTACAGCACCCGCCCCGGGTTCATACGGTTCTGCGGGTCCAGCGCCGCCTTCACGGCACGCATCAGTGCCAGCGCCACGGCCGATTTTCGTTTGACCAGTTCTTCGCGCTTGAGCGTGCCGATTCCATGCTCGGCGGAAATTGACCCTTCGCGTGCAGCGACCGCGTCGTACACGATGTCATTCACGCGTGCCTCGTGCTCGCGCACGAAATCGGCGCTCGCCGCGCCTTGCGGGGCTTGCACGTTGTAGTGCAGGTTGCCGTCACCCAGGTGCCCGAAATCGACGATGCGCACGCCGGGAAGCGAGCGCTGCAGCGCGCTGTCGGTGCTGGCCACGAACTCGGCGATGCGCGAAATCGGCAGCGCGACATCATGTTTGATGTTCGGTCCCTCGATCGCCTGTGCCAGAGGAATCGATTCACGCAGTTGCCACATCGTTTGCGATTGTTCGAGGCTGGCGGCAAGCGCAGCGTCGCCGATCAGGTTGCGCTCGAGCGCGGCCTGCAGCAGGGTCTCGAACAATGACGACGCGTGGCTGTGGCTCTCGCTGTCGGACTCTTCGAGCAGCACGGTCCATGGCGCACCTGGCAAGGGCTGGGCCAGCTGCGGGAAATGCTGGCGCACCAGGTCGAGCGACAAGCGGTTCATCACCTCGAAACCCGTCAACGCCGGCCCGAGGCGTTCGCGCGCGAGTTGCAGCAGGGCCACGGCGCCTGGCAATGATTCGAGTGAGGCCATCGCGGTCAGGCGCGCCGCCGGCAGCGGCGTCAGCTTCAGGGTCGCTCCGGTGATCACGCCCAGCGTCCCTTCGGCTCCGATGAAGAGATCGCGCAAGTCGTAGCCCGTGTTGTCTTTGCGCAGGCCGGACAGGCCGTTCCAGATGTCGCCTTGTGCCGTCACGACTTCCAGGCCAAGACACTGCTCGCGCGCGTTGCCGTAACGCAGCACCTGGGTGCCGCCGGCGTTGGTGGACAAATTGCCGCCGATCGTGCAACTGCCTTCGGCGGCCAGGCTCAGGCCGAACAGCAAACCCTGGGCCGCGGCCGCTTCTTGAACCGTTTGCAGAATGCAACCCGCATCAACCGTCATCGTCATGTTATGCGCGTCGATGCCGCGGATACGGTTCATCCGCGCCAGGCTCAGCAGGACTTGGGTGCCACTCGCGTCGGGCACCGAGCCGCCCACCAGGCCGGTGTTGCCGCCCTGGGGCACGACGCCGGCGCCGTGTTGCGCGCAAGCTTTCAGTACAGCCGCGACCTGCGTCGCGTCGGCAGGGCGCACGACGGCCGCCGCACGCCCCTGGTAGCGCCTGCGCCAGTCGACCAGGTAGCCCGACAGGTCGCCGTCGTGCAACACGTTCGTTTCTCCGACGGCGTCGCGCAATAGTGTCAAGAGCGGGGTCAAACGCGACATTCAGAGTCCCGGGTCATGGGGCGTCAATCCTGGCGCCGCGCAAACGAGTGCGAATGTGGATGACGCAGGCCAGAAACAGCGTCAGGCTCAAGATCATTTCGAGCCAAGCCAAAGCCGCCGAAGTGCCGCGCTCGGTGCTCGCCCGAACCACGCCCTCGGCGAAATACAGCCACAGCACAAGGCTGAGCCAGCGATACGTGGGCATGCGGCATTTCGACAGCCCTGAGAGCGCGAATGCCAATGGCAAGACCTTGATCGCCAAGGTGCCGCGGCCGGTGGGCGCGAGCCACAGTTCCCACATCAAACCCAGCGCGATCAGCCCGACGGTGATTGCAATGGCGCTGGCACGGCTCCAGGCGACAGCAGAGGGCAAAGGCGCAGCAGCGTGCATTGCTGGCTATCATGCCAGCAATGCAGATGCCGACCCGATCGACACAGGCGACGAAGGCTGAAGCGCTGAAGGCGGCCCGCCTTTCTGCCACGCAGTTGCCAGAGCACCCCAGCAAGACGCTCGCGACACTGCGCAGCTGGCCCTGGTTGGATACGCTGCGCACGTTGCGCCAGCGCTTCAGCGAAGACCGGCTCGGCATCACGGCCGGCAGCCTGACCTTCACGACCCTGATTTCGCTCGTGCCCCTGGTCACCGTGATGCTCGCGGTGTTCTCGGCGTTTCCGATGTTCGCGGAATTTCAGGTGGCGCTGCAAAAGTACTTCCTGCAAAGCCTGGTTCCCGACAGCATCGCCAAACCGGTACTTGCGGCGCTGACGCAGTTTGCCGCCAAGTCGAACCGCCTCGGCAGCGTTGGGCTGGCGCTGCTTTTCGTCACGGCCCTGGCCCTGATGCTGACGATCGATCGCACGCTCAATGCCATCTGGCGCGTGCGCATCCCGCGGCCGATCGCGCAGCGCGTATTGGTCTATTGGGCGGCTGCGACACTGGGACCGCTGTTGCTGGGTGTGAGCTTGAGTTTCACGTCGTACGCGGTGTCCGTGTCGCAGGGCTTTGTGCGCTCGCTTCCAGGCGGAGTGAGCGTGCTGTTCGCAGGCATCGAGTTCGTGTTGCTCGGCACCGGCGCCGCGGCGCTGTTCCACTACGTTCCCAACACCCATGTCCAATGGCGCCACGCGATCACGGGTGGCGTGTTCGTGGCGGTCGGCATTGACCTGGCCAAACGCGGCCTGACCTGGTATCTGGCACAGGTGCCGAGTTATGCGTTGATCTACGGCGCCTTCGCCACGGTGCCCATTTTTCTGATCTGGATCTACCTGGTCTGGGTCATCGTGCTGCTGGGCGCGGTCACAGCCGCCTATGCGCCCAGCCTGCAAATGCGGGTCACGCGCTGGCCCGAAGGGCCGGGCTCGCGCTTTCACTTAGGCCTGGCGGTGCTGCGTGAACTCCACCGCGCGCAGGGAGTCGCAAAACGCGGCTTGAGCTTGGTGCGACTTTCGACCGCGCTGCGAACCGACCCGCTGCAAATCGAGCCCATCCTCGATGAGTTGATGGCGATGGACTGGGTGGGCCGCCTTGACGAAGCCGGCCAACCGCGTTTCGTCCTGCTCTGCGACGTGCTCACGACACCGGTCGAGGCCTTGGTCTCGCGCCTGCTGCTGGAGCCGACGCCCGAATTCGAGGCGTTCTGGAAACGAGCCGCGTTTAGCGAAATGCGCTTGCAGGAACTCTTGCGCGGATGACTCGCGGATTCACGCCAGCGCCTCGCGCAACGCGCCCAGCACCGCCTCGGGTGCCTCGGCCATCAAATCGTGCCCGGCCGCCACGGCGATGATCCGCGCCTTCAGCGCTTGCGCGATGTCGTGCGTCTGCTGCGGCAACGTCATTTGATCGAGTTTGCCCAGGATCAGCGTGGTCGGGCAGCGAACTTTTGCCGCCGCCTGCAAACCATTGGCGTAGCGGTCGCACAGCGCGAAGTCATGCTGAAACAGGTTCAGGCCGCGCTGCGCGTCGTGCACATGGCGCATCAGGGCGCGAAAGCCGCCCGGCACCCAGGCTCCTGGCCCGGGGTAGGAGGGCTTGGGGCCAAGCGTGGAATGCGAGAACGCCGTCACCATGTCGATCGCTTTGTAGGGTGCGTCGGGCGCCGTGCTCAGCAGGGCGCTGGAGACCTTCATCGGGTAGGCGGTGGCGAGCATCGCAAGATGTGAAACCCGCTGCGGCGCCTGGGCCGCGGCTTCGAGCGCGATCAGCGAACCCATGCTGTGGCCGACGATTGCGGCGCGTTCAACGCCTGCCGCATCGAGCACGGCCAGCACCCATTGCGCGAGCGCTTCCACATCGGGCAAGGGCGCACCCCTGCTTCGCGCATGGCCGGGTTGATCGACGGCGAGCACGGCGTGGCCATGGTGTGCAAACCAGCGCGCCAGCAATGTCCAGACGCTGTGGTCGTGCAGCGCGCCATGGATGAACACGATGCAGGGCAGGCCTGCATCGAAGGCCTTGCCGCCGGTGTAGGCGTAAGCGCTGGCCTTGCCGTGCGAGGTTTCGACGGTCAACTCCATGACGCGCTCCCTTTGCTGGCGGCGGGCGTCGGGGTGCCGGCCTTTGCGGCGGCCTTGAGTGCGCGCTTCAGGTCGTCGATCAGGTCGTCGGGGTCTTCCAGGCCGATCGACAGGCGTATCGTTCCCGCAGTGATACCGGCCTGGGCGAGCGCTGCGTCGTCCATGCGGAAGTGCGTGGTCGATGCGGGGTGGATCACGAGCGAGCGGCAATCGCCCACATTCGCCAGGTGCGAAAAGATCTTCAGCGCTTCGATGAAGGCACGCCCCTGTTCACGCGAGCCGCGAAGGTCGAAGCTGAATACGGCCCCGCAACCGCGAGGCAGGAGCCTTGTCGCCAATGCGTGGTCCGGGTGCGATTCGAGTTCCGGGTAGGCAACCGCGGCGACCAGCGGCTGCGCCGCGAGAAACGCAACAACCTTGCGCGCATTCTCGACATGGCGCGCCATGCGCAGCGGCAACGTTTCCAGCCCTTGCAGGATCAACCACGCAGTGTGCGGGCTCATGCACGCGCCGAAGTCGCGCAGCCCTTCGCGGCGCGCGCGCAGCAAGAACGCACCGGTGCTGCTCTCTTCGCTGAACACCATGCCGTGGAAACCCGCGTAGGGCTGCGTCAACTCCGGAAAGCGCCCAGAGCCTTCCCAGTCGAACTGACCGCTGTCGACGACGAGGCCGCCGATCACGGTGCCGTGCCCGCACAGGAACTTGGTCGCCGAGTGATAGATCAGGTCGGCGCCAAGCTTGAAAGGCTGCATCAGGTAGGGCGTCGTGAATGTGGAGTCCACCAGCAGCGGCAGGCCGTTGTCGTGCGCGACGGCGCTGACGGTGGGGATGTCGAGCACGTCCAGGCCCGGGTTGCCCAGGGTCTCACCGAACAGCAGCCTCGTGTTCGGCCGGATCGCCGCGCGCCAGGCGTCGATGGCGCCGGGACGGACGAAGGTGGTCGCGATCCCGAAGCGCGCCAGCGTGTAGTGCAGCAGATTGTGCGAGCCGCCGTACAAGGCGCTGGAGGCAACGATGTGCGAGCCGGCACCGGCGAGAGTCGCGATCGCCAGGTGCAGCGCGGCCTGGCCGCTGGCCGTGGCAATGGCACCGACGCCGCCTTCGAGCGCGGCAATGCGCTCTTCGAGCACGGCGTTCGTCGGGTTCGAGATCCGGCTGTAGACGTGGCCGGACCGCTCCATGTTGAACAGCGACGCCGCGTGCTCGCTGTTCTCGAAGACGAACGACGTGCTCAGGTGGATCGGTACTGCGCGCGCGCCGGTGGCGGGGTCGGGGGCGGCGCCGGCGTGCAGCGCCAGGGTGTCGAATCCGGGGTCTGAATGGCCGGCCATGGGGTCTCCGCGCAGGGTGGACGTGGGGCGTGGGGCTGTGGGGGATGCCTTTGCAGGCCATTGTGGGCTATATTGCTTTCACTTCGACCGACCGGGGGAGACCCATGAAAGTCAGCGATATCTTGCGCGTCAAAGGCGGAACCCTCTACACCGTCGCGCCGAAAGACGCCCTGGCGGAAGCGGTGACGACGATGTCGGAGAACGACATCGGCTCCCTGGTCGTGATGGACCATGGCGAACTGGTGGGGATGCTGACCTTTCGTGAAGTGATCCAGGCGGTGGTGCACAACGGTGGGTCCGTCGGCGGGTCACAGGTGGGCAGCGTCATGGACGATGCGCCGCTCACATGCACACCAGACACCGAAATCGACGAGGTGCGGCGCATGATGTTGGGCCGCCATGCCCGCTACATGCCGGTGATCACCCAAGGCACGCTGATGGGCGTGATCTCGTTTTACGACGTGGCCAAGGCGGTGGTCGACGGCCAGGATTTCGAGAACCGCATGCTCAAGGCGTATATCCGGGACTGGCCCGTCGATGTCGAACCGCAGGGCGAGCAGAAGTCGGTCTGACCCCGCACCCCGGCGCCGCGCCAACGCCGCCTAGAATCGACGCTTCCCGGCGCCGCAGTCGCCAGGGCGCGCCGCGCCCGCATGCGACGTTTGGGGCTCGCAGCTTGCACCCATGTCCGGCAGCACCCTCGGCACACTGTTTCGGATCACGAATTTTGGCGAGAGCCACGGCCCCGCAATCGGTTGCGTGATCGACGGCTGCCCGCCAGGCATGGCCCTGGCGGAGGCCGATATCCAACCGCAGCTGGACCGGCGCCGCCCGGGAACCTCGCGCCATGTGACGCAGCGCAACGAGGCAGACAAGGTGCAGATACTCTCGGGCGTGTTCGAAGGGCTGACCACGGGAACGCCGATCTGCCTGCTGATCAACAACACCGACCAGCGCGGCAAGGATTACAGCAATTTGCTGAACACATTTCGCCCGGGGCACGCCGACTACACCTATTGGCGCAAGTACGGCCTGCGCGACCCCCGCGGTGGCGGGCGCGCGTCGGCGCGCCTGACGGCACCGATGGTCGCTGCCGGCGCGGTGGCGCGCAAGTGGCTGCACGAGCGGCATGGCACGCAATTTCGCGGCGGCATGACGGCGCTGGGCGAAATCGAGATCGCCTTTGAGGGCTGGGAGCATGTGCCGAACAATCCGTTCTTCGCGCCCAACGTGAGCCAGATCCCGGAGCTGGAAGCGGCGATGGACGCATTGCGCAAGGCCGGCGACTCGGTGGGCGCGAGGATTCGGGTTGAAGCGACGAACGTTCCCGTCGGCCTGGGCGAGCCGCTGTTCGACAAGCTCGACGCCGAAATCGCCTACGCGATGATGGGCATCAATGCCGTCAAGGGCGTCGAGATCGGCGCGGGTTTTGCGAGCAGCAGGCAACGCGGTTCGACCCATGGCGATGAACTCTCGCCCGCGGGTTTTCGCAGCAACAACGCCGGTGGCGTGCTCGGCGGCATTTCGACAGGCCAGGACATCACAGTGCAGATCGCGGTCAAGCCGACGAGCTCGATTCGCACGCCGCGCCGGTCGATCGACTTGCAAGGCCAGCCGGCAACTGTCGAAACCTTGGGCCGGCACGACCCTTGCGTCGGCATTCGCGCGACGCCGATTGCCGAGGCGATGCTGGCCCTGGTGCTGATGGATCACGTCTTGCGGCAGCGCGCCCAGTGTGGCGATGTGAGCATCGGCGTCAAGCCGATCCCCGGCTCGGCACCGAGCTGATCGCCCACGCGTCGTTTCCCGCGCCAATCGAATTCTGCAGACCGCGCGGCTGCTTCGAGGAAGCCTCCAACCTAGAAGCCGCAGTTGACCGCTTCCCCCGCTGGCTACGCCGCATGAACACTGAGATCTCTACCCACGACCACCCTCACCGCCTGGGTGAGAGCGCTACGCACCCGATTGAGCCGCGCTGCGGCACGCTGGCCGCGTTGCTCCTCCTCGCGGGCATGAGCCCGCCGCGTCGTCGCGCCTTGCCAGCGCAGCGCATCGCGGCCCACTCGGGCGCGTCCAACTGCGGCTTCTAGGTTCAAATTGCCGCAACGTCGCGTCTTGATCTCGTTCGGCAGCGTCTCGTTTGCGTACTTCGCCTATGCCGGGCTGTTCGGCACCTACGCACCACTGTGGTTTGCGAGCCTGGGTTTCAGCACCTTGGCGATCGGCTCGATCGCGTCACTGCAAAGCGCAACGCGCTTGTTCCGTCCTTACGCTTGGGCCTGGTGGGCCGACCACAGCGGGCAGCGCATTCGCTTGCTGCGCCTGGCCGTCGCGCTGTCGCTGCTGTGTTCAGTGGGGTTCCTGGTTGCGCCGCGACCCGGCTCGGTGGTGTGGATCACGGTCGCGCTTTTCGCCTGCACCGCCGCAGTCATCCCGATCAGCGAATCGGCGCTGGCGCAGCTCGTCAGCGCCGAAGGGGCGTTCGACGCCCGGCGCTACGGTCGGGTGCGCGTCTGGGGTTCGGTGGGTTTCGTGATCGCCGTCATGGGCAGCGGCTTCGTCTTGCAGGCTCTGGGCGTGGCGTGGTTTCCGGCGCTCGTGGTGGCGCTGCTGAGCTTTCTGCTGCTGGCTGTCTTGCGCCTGCCGGTCGGCGCCGAACCGTCGCACACGGGCGCGGCGACGCGAGGCGCTCTGGCAGTGCTGCGTGAGCCCGTCGTCGCATGGTTCTTCGCAGGCGTATTTCTCACCGTCTTGGCGCACACCAGTCTGTATGCGTTCTTCTCGCTTTACCTCGACTCACTGGGCTACGCCAAATCGTCGGTCGGGCTGATCTGGGGCCTGGGGGTGGCGATCGAGATCTTCTGGTTCTGGTTCCAGAGCCGCTGGGTTCAGGGCATGACGATGCATGGCTGGCTGGTGCTCGCCGCGCTCGTGACCGCACTGCGCCTCGCCGGCGTGGCTGCGTTCGGCGCAATTGCGTGGGTGTTGGTCCTGACGCAACTCACCCACGCCGTGACCTTCGCGGCGCAGCACACGGCGTGCATTGCCCTCATCAATCAGCACTTCCCGGGGCCGCTGCGCGGGCGTGGCCAGGCACTGTACGCCGTGCTCGGCTACGGCGCGTCGGGCGTTCTCGGTGGCGTGGCCGGCGGCGCATTGAGCCAGGCCTACGGGTTTGCGGCCGTGTTCTGGGCGGCCAGCGCCGCGGCGTTGCTTGCCGCACTGTGCTGTTGGCGCTCGTTGCTGCTGGAGCGACGCGCCGGCGCCGCTTGATCCGGGAGCCTGTCGGGCACGACCCAAAGCGCGACGGGCTCCCAGGCCCGCCCGCGCACCTGAGCTGCTTCGACCGCAGTCTGTCCCGGCAAATCGTCATTCCATCGCGGTGGTGTTTGCGGCAGGTTGGCGCGGCCCTACACTTGCCGGCGCCACAAGCAACTCACAGTTCAACACCATGCAAAAGCGTGTTCTCTTCGGCGCGATCGGCGCCCTTTGTATCGCCGCCATCGCTGGCGGCGCGGTCGCATTGCAGCAGTCGCGCGAGGCCGAAGCTGCGCGCAAGAAGGCCGCGGCCGCCAACGTGACGCTGGAGTTCGCCGCGAACGAAGTGGTGGCGCCACAGCTCGCCACGTTGCCGGTGCTCGTCGAATTTGCCGGCCCGCTGGTGGCACCGGGGACGGCCGTGGTGCGCGCCAAGGCGAGCGGCACCTTGCTCTCGTTGGCGGTGGCCGAAGGCGCCCACGTGCAGGCCGGCCAGGCTCTGGGCACGCTCGACCTGGCAGAGTTGAACAGCCGGGTCGCAGAACGCGCCGCGGCGCTGGAATCGGCGCGCGCCCAGCTGAATCAGGCGCAGCGCCAACACTCCGCGAACCAGCAGCTGTTCGAACAGCAGTACATCTCGGGCACGGCACTGGAAGCGAGCGGCGCGGTGCTCGAGTCGGCGCGCGCCCAGTTCACGGCGTCGCAGATGCAGCTCGGAACCAGCCGCATCAGCCTGCGCGACGCTGAACTCGTCGCACCGATTTCCGGTGTGGTGGCGAAGCGCCATGTGCTGCCCGGCGAAAAACTCAGCCCGGAGCAGAGCGTGTTGACCATCGTCGACCTGGCGCGCCTGGAACTTGCCGGCAGCGTGGGAACGCATGAAGTCTCGCTGCTGCGCCCGGGCATGATGGTGGAGGTGCAGGTCGAAGGGGTCGCGACGCCGGTGTCGGGCAAACTCGAGCGCATCGCCCCGGCGGCTGAGGTGGGAACGCGGTCGATCGGCGTGACGATCGCGATTCCGAACCCGCACGAGGCGTTTCGGGCCGGCCAATTCGCACTCGCGCGGGTGCAGTTGCGCGACACCACACAACGCCTGACGTTGCCCGTCAGCGCGCTTGCGAAAGCCTCGGGCCAAGACCATGTGTGGTTGATCGAAGATGGTGTCCTGGTGCGCCGCGCCGTGACGACGGGTCGGCGCGACGCGGCGCAGGGCAGGGTCGAAGTGCTGAGCGGAGTTGGCCCCGCGGCGCAGGTTCTGGCGGGGCGCTTCGACAACTTGCGGGAGGGCGGCAAGGCCAAGGTGGCCGGTGGCGGCAGTGCCGTGGCCTCCGTGCCGGCGTCGACGAAGCAACCCTAGACCGGCGCGCCCGGCCGTTCCCTCGCCCACCAGTTTCGAACAGGCCCCGCCATGTGGATGACACGCGTTTCGATCGCGAACCCTGTGTTCGCGACGATGGTGATGGTGGCGCTGTGTGTGCTGGGCTTGTTCTCGTATGCGCGTCTGGGCGTGGAGCAGATGCCGGATGTCTCGTTGCCGGTTGCCTTTGTCGACGTGGCCTACCCCGGCGCAGCGCCCGAAGCGGTGGAGCGTGAAGTCACCAAACTCGTCGAAGAAGCGCTGAACGGCATTGCCGGCGTGAAACGCATCACTTCGCGCAGCTTCGAGGGGCGCAGCCAGAGCAGCGCCGAATTCAGCCTGAACGCGAACATGGGGCGTGCAATGCAGGACGTGCGCGACCGCATCGCCATCGTGCAAACGGCGTTTCCGAAAGACGCGAAGACGCCCACGGTGGCGCGCTTTGACGGCGACAACAGCCAGCCAGCGGTGGTGCTGGCCCTGCTCGGCGCCGGGCGCAATGCGCGCGAACTTTCGCTGCTGGCGGACCAGACCGTGACGAAGCGCCTGCAACGCGTGGAGGGTGTGGCGCGCATCGACGTCGCCGGCACCGCGACGCGCCAGGTGCGCATCGACCTCGACCCGCAACGCCTGCGTGCCTATGCCATCACGCCGGCGGAAATTGCGACCGCGTTGCGCGACAGCAATGCGGATCAACCGGTGGGGCTGCTGAGCGACAGCGTGCAGGATTCGATACTGCGTGTTGAAGGCCGGGTGCGGGACCCGAAGGAGTTCGCGAACCTGGTGGTGGCGCGGCGCGGGGCGTTAAGCCTGACGCTGGGTGACCTCGGAACCCTGGTCGAGCGCGAGCGCGAAGCCGACTCGCTGGCGCGCATCAACGGTCAGCCTGCGATCAGCTTCAACGTCTTCAAGCAGCAAGACGCGAACATTGTGGTGACCGGCGAAGGCGTGAAAGCTGCGGTGGAAGAACTGCGCAAGGCGCTGCCCATCGGGGTCGAGCTGCGCATCATCTACGCCAACAGCGATTTCGTGAAGGACGCCCTCACGGGCTTGCAGCGCACCTTGATCGAGGGCGCGCTGCTGACGGTGCTGATCGTGCTGCTGTTCCTGAACTCGTGGCGCTCGACCGTGATCACGGGGCTGACGCTGCCGATCGCCGTGATTTCATCGTTCATCGCGGTCTATGCCTTCGGTTTCACGCTGAATTTCATGACGATGATGGGCCTGAGCCTTTGCATCGGCCTGCTCATCGACGACGCAATCGTGGTGCGCGAAAACATCGTGCGCCATGTGCACCTGGGCAAGGACCATCGGCGTGCTTCGCTCGAAGGCACGAGCGAAATCGGCCTGGCCGTCATGGCCACGACTTTCGCGATCTGCGCCGTCTTCGTGCCCGTGGCGTTCATGGGCGGCATCGTCGGCAAGTTCTTCGTCTCGTTCGGCATCACGGTCACGGTGGCCGTGCTCGTCAGCTTGTTCGTCAGTTTCACGCTCGATCCGATGCTCTCCAGCGTCTGGAAGGACCCACCGGGCGAACACCTCAAGAGCGTGCCGCTGATCGGCGCAGCGATTCGCGCGACGGATCGCTTCATGGAGATGTTGCACGCCGGGTATGAGGGGTTGATCCGATGGGCTTTTTCGGCGCGACGCTACGCATTGCCGCTGCCCGCCTACGCGCATCGGCTCGATGCGCAGGGCCAGCGCGACCGGCACAGTCCTCGCGCCTGGCGTCGCGCGACGCTGACGCCGCGCGCTCTGGTGCTGTGGGCGGGCGTGGCGAGCCTGGTTGGTGCACTCGCCCTGGTGCCGCTGGTGGGCAGCGAATTCATCCCGCAGACCGATCAGGGATTCACGCAACTCAACGTGCGCCTGGCGGTCGGCTCGAGCCTGGAACGAAGCGACGCCAAGATTCGCCAGGTTGAAGAAATCGTTTCGGCACTGCCCGAAGTGGCCACGGTCTCGACCAACGTCGGCGGCGTCGGCGCCGGCCTGTCGCAAGGGCGCAATCAGGCGTCGATCAACATCGGTTTGAAGCCGCGCGCGCAACGCGAGCGCTCGCAAAAGGACGTCGAAGACACCATCCGCGCGCGCCTGGCCAAGCTGCCTGGAATCGACGTCTCGGTCGGTTTCGACCGGCCGATCTATGTCGCCGTGCTCGGCAACGACCCCGAAGGCCTGGCGCTCATTGCGCAGGACCTGGCGCAACGCATGCGGGCGATCCGCGGCATTGTCGACGTCGAGGTCTCGGTCAAACCCGGCCTGCCGGCCTACGCCGTGCGCCTGCACCCAGGCGCCGTGCGTGAACTGGGCCTGACCGCACCGCAATTGGCGAGCAGCCTGCGCGCTTATGTAAACGGCGAGATCGCCACCTACTGGACAACGTCCGACGGCGAGCAAGTCGAAGTGCAGTTGCGTTTGCCGGCGGCGCAGCGCGAGCGCATCGACCAGTTGCGCCATTTGCCCGTGGCGTTCAGCAAGGACGGCACGCCGATCCTGCTCGACAGCGTGGCCAGCATCGTCTCGGTCGAGAACCCGGAAGTGATCCGGCGCCAGAACCTGCAACGCCGCGAAGCGATCTTCGCCGGCGTCGAGGGCCGACCTTCGGGCGACGCCGGCAAAGAGGTGCAGGAGCTTGTCGACAGCATCAAGCTGCCGCCCGGTTTCAGCTTCGACGTCGGCGGCGCCACCAAGGAGCAGCAAGAGGCATTCACGGCGATGCTCGCGGCACTCGGGCTGAGCGTGATCTTCATCTACATCGTGCTCGCGAGCCAGTTCGGCAGCTTCCTGCAGCCGCTGGCGATCATGGCATCGTTGCCGCTGTCGCTGATCGGCGTGATGCTTGCGCTGCTGTTCTGGCGCTCGACGCTGAACATCTTTTCGATGATAGGCCTCGTCATGCTCATGGGTCTGGTGACGAAAAATGCGATCCTGCTCGTCGACTTCGCGAACCACGGGCGCAAGGCGGGTTTGAGCGTGGCCGACGCGTTGCTGCAGGCCGGCCTGGTGCGCATGCGGCCCATCATCATGACGACGAGCGCGATGGTCTTCGGCATGTTGCCGCTGGCGCTTGCACTCAACGAAGGCGGCGAGATCCAGGCGCCGATGGGCCGCGCCATCATCGGCGGTGTGATCACGTCGACGCTGTTGACGCTCGTGGTCGTACCGGTGCTGTACAGCTACCTGGTGCGTGAGCGCAAGGTCATCGCTGCGGCTGCGGTTGCGACGTGACGCGACGACTCCACCTACCTATGGTTAACCCGAAGGTGTAGTTGCGCCCTCCCGGCCTACCATCGCTGCCGCAATCCTCTCGCGCGCAACTGTGCCGCGCAATCATCAGGAGACAGATGTGGCCATTGAATTGAGTGTGAACGGTAAATCCGTGAGCGTGAATGCAGAAGCCGACACGCCGTTGTTATGGGTCTTGCGCGACGATATCGGTCTGCCCGGCACCAAGTTCGGCTGCGGCCAGGCGTTGTGCGGGGCGTGCACGGTGCACCTCGACGGCGCGGCGGTGCGTTCGTGTCAGACTCCGCTGTCCGCAGTTGCCGGCAAGAAGGTGACAACGATTGAAGCGATGGCCGCGGACGCCGTCGGCAAACGGGTCCAGGCGGCGTGGATCGCGCACGACGTGCCGCAATGCGGCTACTGCCAATCGGGCCAGATCATGAGCGCCGTGGCGCTGTTGCGCGACAAGCCCAAACCCACCGACACCGACATCGACAACGCCATGTCGGGCAACATTTGCCGTTGCGGCACCTACCCGCGCATTCGCGCGGCGATCCACACCGCTGCGAAGGGAGCCTGATCATGAGCAGCTTTCCGCAAGTTTCACGTCGCGAATTTCTCGGCACCGGCGCTGCCGCGGGTGGCGCACTGATGGTTGGCTTTGTCATGCCCGGCTGGGCCGCCAGCCCAGGCACGAAGACAATGCTGCCCAATTCCTGGGTGGTTGTGGGCAGTGACAACAGCGTCACGATCCTGTGCGCTCGCTCCGAAATGGGCCAGGGCGTGTACACGTCGATGCCGATGCTGATCGCCGAAGAACTGGGCGTGGACATTGCCAAGATAAAGATCGAGATGGCGCCACCCGGCGAGCCTTACATCAACGAAATGATTGGCGGGCAGCTCACCGGCGGTTCCACCTCGGTTCGCGAGGCCTATAGCAAACTGCGCGTGGCCGGTGCCCAGGCGCGTTCGGTGTTGCTGGAGGCGGCGGCGCAGAAGTGGAACGTGAAAGCCGATGCCTGCCGCGCGGAAAACGCGATGGTTCTGGGCCCCGGCGGGCAAAAGGCGACCTACGGCGAACTGGCCGAGGCCGCGTCCAAACTCACTCCACCGAAGACGCCGGCGTTGAAATCTCCGAAGGACTTCCGCTACGTCGGCAAGGAAATCAAGCGCTTCGATACGCCCGCCAAAGTCAACGGCACCGCCGAGTTCGGTATCGATGTGAAATTGCCCGGAATGGGCATCGCGGTACTGGCCCAATGCCCGGCCTTGGGTGGCACGTTGGCAAGCTTCGACGCCTCCCGGGCAATGGCCATGCCCGGCGTGAAGAAGGTGGTGCAGGTCACGGACGGTGTGGCAGTGGTGGCCGACACGTATTGGCACGCCCGCAAGGCGCTGTCGGCCGTCAGCATCAAGTGGGACGAAAGCGCGGTCCAAAACTTGAGCAGCGCGGGTATTGCTTCGGAGCTGCGCGCGGCAGCTGCCAAGCCGGGCGCCACGTTCAAGACCGTGGGTGACGCTGACGCAGCGATGCGCGAGGCGTCGAAGAAGCTCGAGGCCGAATACGAGTTGCCCTACACCGCTCACGTGACGATGGAGCCGATGAATTTCACCGCCGACGTACGTGCGGACTCGTGCTTGCTCGTCGGACCGACGCAATTCCAGCAAATGGCGCAGGGCGTGGCTGCAGGCATGTTGAAGATGAAGCCCGAACAGGTCACGGTGCGCACAACCTTCCTCGGCGGTGGCTTTGGGCGGCGCATCGACGTCG
Source organism: Burkholderiales bacterium (assembly GCA_022758925.1). Lineage (GTDB taxonomy): Bacteria > Pseudomonadota > Gammaproteobacteria > Burkholderiales > Burkholderiaceae_C > JAEMQF01. Next base: position 21,846 of record JAEMQF010000088.1, read on the forward strand.
ACTTCATCACCCAGGCCATCGAGATCAGCAAGGCCGCAGGCATGCCGGTCAAGCTGATCTGGTCGCGTGAAGACGACATGACGCACGATTTTTATCGCCCGGCCAGCGTGCACCGCATGTCAGGCGGGCTGGACGCGTCGGGCAAGCCGGTGGCATTCAAATTCAGCGTGGCGTCGCCGTCGGTCACGAAACGCCTGTTCGGTGCGTTCGTCAAGGACGGCATCGATCCGTTCATGCTCGAGTACGCGCCGCTGCCTTATGACATTCCGAACCAGGGTGGCAATTCGGTGATCCACGACACCGGTGTGCGGGTGGGCTATTTGCGCTCCGTGTCTCACGCCATGAACGCTTTCGCCAATGAAGGCTTCATTGACGAGATGGCCGCGGCAGCCGGCAAGGATCCGGTCCAGTTCCGGCGCGATTTGCTGATCAAGGAGCCGCGCTATCTGCGCGTGCTGAATCGTGCCGCACATGAGGCGGAATGGGGCAAGGCAATGCCGGCGGGACGCAAGCAGGGTGTGGCGATCATGGAAGGTTATGGCACCTACCTGGCGCTGATCGCCGAGGTCTCGGCACCGAACAAACAGATCAAGGTGCACAAGATCACCATCGCCGTCGACCTGGGCAGCATGGTCAACCCGAATATCGTCAAGCAACAGATCGAGTCGAGCATCATCTACGGAATGTCCTCCGTCCTGTTCGACGAGATCACGATCGTCGGCGGGCGTGTGCAGCAGAAGAATTTCAACGACTATCGCGCCACCCGCATGCACGAAACGCCTGTGATCGACATGCACATCATTGCCGATGGCCAGGCGCCGGGCGGAATCGGTGAGCCGGGCACGGCGATGGTCGGACCGGCGGTGGCCAACGCGCTGGCCTCGTTGACTGGCCAGCGCCTGCGCAGGTTGCCGCTCAAACTGGCGTAACGTGCTGCGCACAGGATTGGAAACCCGCCTCGGCGGGTTTCTTTTTGCTTTGCTGGCATTGGTGTGCAGCGGCGCCGCAGCTCAAGACTACGAGCGCGAGGCGCGTTGGGCCGAGCAAACGCTGGCGACCCTGGTTGATGGCGAGGCGGTGCAGATTGCCCAGGCCAATGGTCATCGCTTCCTCGGTCTGTGGATGGCGGCCAAGCAGCCCCGCGGCGCGCTTCTCATCGCTCATGGACGAGGCTGGGCGCCCGACTACGACTTGTACGGCGCATTGCGGATCAAGCTTGCGCAGGCGGGCTATTCCACGCTGTCGATCCAGATGCCGGTGCTACCGGGCACTGCAAAGATCGGCGACTACATTCCCACCTATGGCGACGCAGCCGAGCGTATCGGTCTCGCCGCCGAATGGCTGCGGGCGCGTGGCCACGGCGCACTGGCCATCGTCTCGCACAGCCTGGGTGCGACGATGGCGAATTACTACCTCGTCACGCGCAGTGATACGAAGATCGGCGCCTGGGTGTTCATCGGCATCATCAACGGCCTGGAGGACATGTTCCGCATCAAAATTCCGGTGCTGGATGTCTACGGCTCGCGCGATTGGAGCGTGACAATCGTCGGCGCCGACGAGCGCCGCAAGCAGATTCAGCGCGTCGCGGGTTCGCAGCAAGTGGTTGTTGAAGGTGCCGCGCACTTCTTTGAAGGCCAGCATGATGAACTGACGAAAGTCATCGTCGGCTTTCTCGACAAGGTTCTCGAGCACAAGTAGCCTCGCTCAGGCCTTCGGCTTTGATGAGACCTTCTGTCTCATCAATCGTCCCGTTTGTCGAAAGGTCCGACTTCGCGCCTGCGGCGCTCAGGCCTTCGGCTTTGATGAGACTTTGTGTCTCATCAATCGTCCCTTTTGTCGAAAGGTCCGACTTCGCGCCTGCGGCGCTCAGGCCTTCGGCTTTGATGAGACTTTGTGTCTCATCAATCGTCCCTTTTCACGCTCCCAGTCGCGCTTTTTCTCGGTGTTGCGCTTGTCGTGCTCGGCCTTGCCCTTGGCCAATGCGATTTCGCACTTCACCCGGCCACCCTTGTAGTGCAGATTCAGCGGCACCAGGGTGAAGCCTTTTTGTTCGACCTTGCCGATGAGGCGCTTGATCTCCTCCTTGTGCATCAAGAGCTTCTTCGTGCGGTCCGCTTCGGGGCGGATGTGCGTCGAGGCGCTGCGCAGGGCGTCGATGCGGCAGCCGATCAGGTACAGCTCACCGTCACGAATGACCACGTAGCCGTCGGTGAGATGCACCTGGCCCGCGCGAACGGCCTTGATCTCCCAGCCTTCCAGCACCATGCCGGCTTCATGTCGCTCCTCGATGGAATAGTCGAAATGGGCGCGGCGGTTTTCGGCAATGGACATGGGTGGGCGGGGCGTCGGGTGAAGCCCCCTAGAATTTGTGCATTGTATGAAGCGTGTCGCCAAGTCCGTGCTGCTGTGGTACTCGCCACGCGAGATGTACACGTTGGTGATCGGTGTTTCCGAGTACCCGCAGTTCCTGCCATGGTGCGAGCGCGCCGAGCTGCTCGAGCGCCACGCCGACGGCGTGACCGCGCGCCTGCACCTCGCCTATGCCGGAGTGCGCCACGCGTTCACGACGCGCAGCCGCAATGCGCCCGACGTCTCGGTCCAGTTGGCTCTCGTCGATGGGCCGTTTTCTCAGCTCGATGGAAACTGGCATTTCATTGCATTGCCAATTCCGGGTGGCGACAGTTCGCAGGCTTGCCGCGTCCAATTTCAGCTTGACTACGCGTTCTCGAACTCTGCGCTCGAAGCCGTGTTGAGCCCGGTGTTCGACAGAATCGCGAATACGCTGGTCGACTCGTTCGTCAAGCGTGCCGAGCAGGTGTATGGACCACGCTGACGATCAGGCGCTGACGATTGAAGTGATCTACAGCCCGCGCGCGGGCGAGTTCGACAGCGTGCACGTCTGCTTGCAGCCGGGCGCATGCGTGCGCGACGCGGTGCTGCAAAGTGGCTTGCTTGCGCGCCACCCGGAACTCGATTTGCAGCGCCACAAGGTTGGCGTTTGGGGCAAATGGCGCGCTCTGGATGAAAGGCTGCGCGTTGCGGATCGCGTCGAGATCTACCGGCCGTTGAGTGTCGACCCGAAAGAGGCGCGACGCCGGCGCCAGTTCGGTCAAAAGGGCCGCGGCGGGATTGGCGGCGGGTCTACCGACAATCGGACGAAATGATCTCGCTGGCGCGCGCCTTTTCTGCGGCGCGCCCCCTGTCGTCGAGCACCTCGTGCTCGCCGCTGGCGTTGGTTCTGACGACGCGCAGCCCGTCTTCGAGCGATTTCATGTGGCTCTTGGCACGCCCACAGTTTTCCGCCTTGGCCGCTGCGATGCGCTCGGCTTGAACCCGCTCTTCGGCCTTGGCCTTGTCGGTCGTTGCCTGCTCCGCCTTGCGGCGCCGGGCTTCCAGTTCAGGGTCTGTACCGGCCTTCGGCGCGGAAGCTGCCGCCGCCCCGGGGTCGACAGCCGCATTCACGCCTTGCCGCCCGGTACTCGAGCGCTGCAACACGTCTTGTGCCGGCACTCCAGGGGGCGGCGGCAAGTCGCTGTACTGAATCGCACCATTCTTGTCGCGCCATTTCCATTGCGCGGCCGCCGGAATCACGATGAAAGAACCGATCAGGAGTACCAGAACGTGGAGGGAAAATCGCTGCATGCTGTAGTCCTCACCCGAGTACGGGCCGAAGTTTAGCGGTGCAGGGCGGTGCCGACGGGTGACAAGGTGTCGGTCCGTGACCAATGCCCGTATGCGCCGGACCGAAGGGGGTCTCCAAGGCGCGTCCGTATAATTCGCTTTTGCGTCCGGAGCCATCTTCCATGCGCCTGCTCGGCAAAGCGCTGACCTTCGACGACGTGTTGTTGGTGCCAGCCTTCTCCACGGTGTTGCCGCGCGACACCAACCTGTCGACCGCGCTGTCGCGCAATATCCGCCTCAACCTGCCGCTCGTGTCGGCGGCGATGGACACCGTGACCGAGGCACGCCTGGCGATCGCCATCGCGCAGGAGGGCGGCATCGGCATCGTGCACAAGAATCTGACGGCGAAACAGCAGGCGGCCGAGGTCGCGCGCGTGAAACGCTACGAATCGGGCCTGCTGAAGGACCCGATCACGATCTCGCCTGGCGTACCGGTGCGCAATGTCATCGAGCTGTCGAAGCAGCACGGCATTTCCGGTTTCCCCGTGGTCGATGCGGGGCGCGTCGTGGGCATCGTGACGAACCGCGACCTTCGCTTCGAGACGCGCCTGGACGCTCCCGTGCGGGACATCATGACACCGCGCGAGCGCCTGATCACGGTGCGCGAAGGTGCGTCGCTCGCCGAAGGCAAGGCGTTGATGCATCACCACAAGCTGGAGCGAGTGCTGGTCGTGAACGAGGCCTTCGAACTGCGAGGCTTGATGACGGTGAAGGACATCACGAAGCAGACGAGCTTTCCGAACGCGGCGCGCGACAGCCAAGGCAAGTTGCGCGTCGGTGCCGCGGTGGGTGTGGGCGAAGACACCGAGGAACGTATCGAATTGCTGGTCAAGGCGGGTGTGGACGCAATCGTCGTCGACACCGCGCACGGCCACAGCGCCGGCGTGATCGAGCGCGTGCGCTGGGTGAAGCGCAGCTATCCGCAGATCGATGTCATCGGCGGCAACGTCGCCACCGGTGCCGCGGCTCGCGCGCTGGTGGATGCAGGAGTCGATGCGGTGAAGGTGGGCATTGGCCCGGGCTCGATCTGCACCACACGCATCGTCACCGGCGTCGGTGTGCCCCAGATCTTCGCGATCGAAGCGGTCGCAAAGGCGATCGCGGGCAGCGGTGTACCGCTGATTGCCGATGGGGGGGTTCGTTTTTCCGGCGATTTGGCCAAGGCCATTGCAGCCGGTGCAGACAGCGTGATGATGGGCGGCGCGTTCGCCGGCACCGAAGAGGCGCCCGGCGAAACCATCCTGTACCAGGGCCGCACCTACAAGAGTTATCGCGGCATGGGCTCGATCGGTGCCATGCAGTCGGGTTCTGCGGA
>JAEMQF010000021.1 GCA_022758925.1 Burkholderiales bacterium
AGATAGAGTTCGTAGTCGAAGCCGTGCGGATTCACGCTGCCGTGCGGCTGGCGCAAGCGCAGCGTGAAACGCCAGCGCTGCCCGGCTCGCAATTCGGCGCGCGGTTGTGTGGCCGCCGCGTCTTCATGCTGGCCCCGATACCAGCCCAGGGCCAACAACGGCGGTAGCGTGATCGATTCGCCTTGGCGCAAGGCAGTTTCGACCTCGAACCGAAAACGCGTGCCGGCAGCGCCCTGCTGCGGCAGGCTCGCCACCACGCCGTCGACGACGATGTCCTGGCCCTCGAGCGACGCCGGCAACAATTGCGCCGCGCGCAAGACGGCCCGCGCTCCGGATGCGCCGAAACCGAGCATGGCCATGCCGAGCAGGCCGATCAGTGCGATCGCGAGGGTGCGGCGGCTTGCGCCACGCAGTGCCAGACCGAGCCCGCCGACGCAAACGGCAGCGCTGTAAGTGACAGCACCGTGCAAGGCCGGTTCCTGCAATTGCAGCGCGACGCCGCAGAGCCAGGCCAGCGCCATGCCGACGAACCAGTGTCCCCGCGACTGCGCCGTCATGCGCTCCAGTGTAGGATCGCCGCCGGTTCGGTTCTCAACCACAATTCTTCAGCCCATCGGAGGCACGCATGGCCAACAGCAACGACGTCTACGACAAGCTCAAATCGCTTGGCATCACCTTGCCGCCGTTGGCAACGCCGGCAGCCGCCTATGTGCCTTTCGTTCGCAGCGGCAACCTGGTGTTCGTCTCGGGCCACATCGCCAAGCGCGACGGCAAGCCCTGGGTCGGCCAGCTCGGCCGCAACGTCGACACCGCCACCGGCAAGCTCGCGGCACGCGCGATCGCGGTGGACTTGCTGGGCACATTGCACGCGGCGGTCGGTGACCTGAACAAGATCGAGCGCATCGTCAAAGTGATGAGCCTGGTGAACAGCACCGCAGAATTCACGGAGCAGCATCTGGTCACGAACGGCTGCTCCGAGCTGCTGGGCGAGGTCTTCGGTGCCAAGGGCGCGCACGCACGCAGCGCGTTCGGGGTGGCGCAAATCCCGCTCGGCGCCTGTGTCGAGATCGAACTGATCGCTCAGGTCGCATGAGCCCCCGCCCGGCCGTTCCGAAGGGGGCTCGCACCGCAGTGCGAAGCACGGAGGTTACCCAGTGAGCCTCGTCACCTCCTTGCGCGCGCTGACGACGACGCAGCGCTTTGCTGCGGTGGCGCTGGCGTGCGCCGCGGCCCTGGCTTTGGCGTTGCTCGCCCAGTATGGGTTTGCGAAGCAGCCCTGCCCGTGGTGCATCCTGCAGCGCCTGATCTTCATCGCCATCGGCGCGCTCGCTCTGCTCGGCGCACTGCTGGGCGCGCGGCTGGCGCGCATCGTCTGTGCGGCATTGGTGCTCGCATTCGCCCTGCTCGGCGCCGCCGCGGCGCAGTGGCAAAACGCTGTCGCCGCCAAGTCGAGTTCCTGCAACCTGACGCTGGCCGACAAGGTCTTGAATGCGCTTGATGTCGAAGCCCTCATGCCCACGCTGTTCAAGGTGACTGCCAACTGCGCGGATGCGGAGGTGCGGGTGTTCGGCGTCGCGTTTGAGCATTGGAGCCTGGCGCTGTACCTGGTGTTGGCATTTGTCGCCACGAGCATCTTGCTGAAGCTGCGCCGGGGCGTCTGATCGGGCTCGCCGTAAAGGCCGCCCTCAAGACGCGTGCAAGACGCCTGCAAGACGCCTTCGAGCACCTTTACGCGGAAAATTCGGTCAGCAGATTTCCCGCCAGCGGCACGTCGGGAAGCAGACCACGGGCGTCGGCAACCTGCCGCCCATTCACCCATACGCCGTGCACACCCAAGGCGTCGGTCGTCAAGCGCGCAGCGCCCCCGGGCAGGTCGAATACCCGCCGTTTCGGACCGCGCCCCACCTGCCGAGGGTCGAACAGCAACAGGTCGGCTGCATGGCCCGCGCGCAGCAGGCCACGCCCTTGCATGCCGAACACTTGCGCCGGATGCGACGTGAGGCGCCGCACTGCTTCGCCCATCGTCATCGTGCCACGCTCGCGCGCCCAATGGCCCAGCAGGTGCAGGCCGAAGCCGGCGTCGTTGAAGAAGGTCAGGTGCGCGCCGGCATCGCTCAGCGAGACGATGCTGTGCGGGTGCGTCAACATGCGCCCCACCGCATCTTCGTCACTGTTGAGCAGTTGTGCGGTGAAGACGGTTTGCAGGTTCTCGGCCAGCGCCAGGTCGAGCAGCACGTCGAGCGGGTCACGCCCTTCCTGCATTGCGATCTCGGCGACGCTGCGCTGTTCGTAGTGCGAGTGTTCCGGCTGGGCCACTTCGACCACATGCACCTTGTTCCATTCACCGTTGAAGAGGCGAAACGTGGCCGGTGCCGCGAGTTCGGCGCGCAATGCGTCGCGAAAGTCGCGCCGCGCCAGCACCGCGGCGAGCTCGGCACCAGCGCGTCCGAGCGCGGGCTTCCACGCGGCGAGGCCCTCGACGGGATAGGCCGAAGCGAGCGTGAAGTCCATCGTCAACGGGCAGCACGACACCTGGCCGAGCATGAAGTTGCCGCGCCCGTTCGCGGCGCTGATCGCGGCCAGGTCGGCGAACACCGCACCGCGATTGCTGCTGTTGTGGAGCAGCGCTGCCACCATCACGGGCCTGCCGCTGTTCTCCGCCAGCGATTCGAGGAATGGCAGGCGCGTCTCGCCGCTCTTCGTGAGCATGAAGACGCCGCGGCCGCCCTCGGCCATCGCCTGCACCAACGCCGCCATCTCGGCTTCGTCGGCCAGGCGTGAAGGCATGGGCAAACCACCTTCGCCGTTGTGCGCCGGGCTCGTGCTGGTGGAAAAGCCGACCGCGCCGACAGCCATCGCTTCGCGCACCAGCTCGCACATCTGCTCGACTTCGGCGGGCGTCGCGGCACGGCGCGTGGCCTGCTCGCCCATGACCCAGGTGCGCACCGATGAATGACCGACGTAGGCCGCGACGTTAAGCACGCTGCCTTGCCGGCGCAATTGATCCAGGTACTGCGCGAATGTCTCGAAACCCCAGTGAATGCCCTCGCGCAGCGCCGCCAGCGACATGCCTTCGACCTGCGTCAGGTTGCGCATCGTCGCCTCGCGGTCTTGCGGCCGACACGGCGCGATCGTGAATCCGCAATTGCCGATGACTGCCGTCGTCACGCCGAGGCAGGGCGATGGCCGAAGACTCGGGTCCCACGTGATTTGGGCGTCGAAGTGCGTGTGGCTGTCGATGATGCCGGGCATCAGCGCCAGGCCATCGGCGTCGATGCTGCGCCGCGCGGCGGCGCCGCGATTCGCGCCGCTCTTCTCACCGACGAAGACGATGCGCCCGTCGCCAACGCCGAGGTCGGCGACCCTGCCTTCGCCGCCGCTGCCGTCGAAGACCTGCGCGCCTCGAATCAGGAGATCGAGCACCGGTTCAGGCCACTTTGGAAACCGGCAAGGCGAACATCGACTCCATTTCGCGGCGCAGCTGGTAGGCCTTGGTCGTCGTGTCGATCGCCACATCGGCCCAGGTCAGGCTCTGCCCCTGGCGCACCGCGCGCACGAGCTTGATGCCATGTGCCAGGCCCAGCGGCAAACCGCCGAGTTGCGCCGACGTCTGCGCCGGCAGCAGTTTGCCCCACACGGTGTAGCCGCCTTCGCCGTCCAGTATTTCGCCGACACGCAAGTCGCGTTTCGCGGTGGCCACGGCATCGGCGTTCCAGCAGTTCGCGACACCGGTCGCCTCGCCGCGCAGCGCGACGCTGGCCACCGACATGCCGACCTCCAGGCCGATCAGATGCCAGCGTTTGTAGAGCGTGAAATAGCGGCCGCTCGGATCGGTGTGCGCGTTGTATTCCTCGAAGCAGTTCTTGATGTAGTCGGTTTCGGCCTCCACCGTCACCCACACGCCCATGCGGATGTCGTAGGGGATCTTGCGGCCGTTCGCCTCCAGCGACGAGATCACTTCCACCATGCCCTTGCGCTCGAGCACACCGCCCTCGGCGATCGGGCGTGTCACGAAAGGGATGTCTTCCACGCTCGCGGGTGGATAGAGCAAGCCCTGGCTGGGCACGGTCAGGCCAGTCGCATTCGCCACCGCGGTGCACTCGATGGCCGGTTTCGAGCCGTCGAGGAAACTGTTGAACATCTTCGGGTTCAAGCCGCCGCGCAACGCCTGTTCCGGCGTCAGGCCGTAGTTGCCCCACACCGTGTCAGGGGTGGACTGGTTGAAATGCGGCAGCCACTTGTGGCCGCGCCCTGCCGCGACCACGGGAAAACCGCAGCTGCGTGCCCAATCGACCAGGTCGCAAATCAAGGCCGGCTGGTCGCCGAACGCGAGCGAATAGAGCACGCCTGCCTTGGCCGCGCGCTGCGCGAGCAGCGGGCCGCAAAATGCGTCGGCCTCGACCGTGACGTTGACGACGTGTTTGCCGTTGGCGAAGGCTTGCAGGCAATGCTCGACCGCAGCGATCGGGTGGCCGGTGCATTCGACGATGACATCGATCGCCGCGTGCGCGACCAGCGCTTGCCAGTCCTGGCCGACGTGAGTCGTGCCGTTGCGAACCGCGTCGTCGAGCGATCCGGCCGAGATCTGCTGCTCCGGCCAGCCTACGCGCGCCAGGTTCGCGCGCGCCGCGCCGGGCTGCAGGTCTGCAAT
>JAEMQF010000018.1 GCA_022758925.1 Burkholderiales bacterium
GATGAACAGCCTGGTGCGCGGCCAGAAGCTGCCGCTGTTCTCGGGCGGCGGGCTGCCGCATGACCGGCTGGCGATGGAGATCGCGAGCCACGCGCGGCTCAGAACCAAACAAGCCCCGGAGCGTCTGGCGGCGCTCGCGTCCAGGGCCGCGCAGGGGCCCCCGCGTGGCCCTGGGGGTGAGGCATCCTTGGGGGCGGCCCAGCCGATGACTCAGCGCGGCGACGATTTCGTGATCGTCTTCGCCGGCATCGGCGTGCCCTACGACAGCGCCGAGTACTTCCGGCGCAGCCTCGAGCAAAGCGGGGCGCTGGAGCGCACCGCGCTCTTCCTCAACCTCGCCAGCGACTCGAGCACGCAACGCCTGCTGACGCCGCGCTTCGCGCTGAGCGCTGCCGAATACCTGGCGTTCACCGAAGGCAAGCACGTGCTGGTGATCCTCACCGACATGACGAACTACTGCGAGGCGCTGCGCGAGGTGTCGTCGAGCAAGGGCGAGATTCCGAGCCGCAAGGGCTTCCCGGGCTACATGTATTCCGACCTGGCAACGCTCTTCGAGCGCGCCGGCTGCCTGCGCGGCAGCGAGCCCGGAAAGCAAGGCACGCTGACGCAACTCTCGATCCTGACGATGCCGGCCGACGACATCGGCCACCCGATCCCCGACCTCACGGGCTACATCACCGAGGGCCAGATCGTGCTCTCGCGCGACCTCGACCGGCGCGGCATCTACCCGCCGGTGAACGTGCTGCCGAGCCTGTCGCGGCTGATGAAAGACGGCACCGGCGGCAAGTACACCGACCCCGACCACCCTGCCCTGGCGAGCCAGCTCTACGCGGCCTACGCGCGCGCGGCGCAGGCGCGGGTGCTGGCCAGCGTGGTGGGGGAAGAAGGCCTGGCCGACACCGACCGCAAGTACCTGCGCTTCGGCACCGCGTTCGAGCAGACCCTGGCCAGCCAGAGCGAGGCCCGCACGCTCGAGCAGAGCATGGCGCTCGGCTGGGGCTTGCTCGTCGACCTGCCGAAGAGCGAACTGACGCGCCTGTCCGACGCGCAGATCGCAGCGCACATCGAGGTGCGGCCATGAGGCAGCGGGTCGAGCGCCGGGCAGCTGCCAGGCCGACGTTTGAAACCTGCGTCGTGAGCGTCGCCACCTGCGGGCAGCGCGCCGAGCGCCAGGATGCTGCCAGGCCGGCCCGAATCCAGTGGGCCACGCAGCAGCCCGCTCGAGGCGCCTGTCGGGCTTCGGGTCGGGCCCGCGCCCGGCTGCGGCCAACCTGCCGCTTCGATCCGAGGCCCCGATGAGCGAAGTCAGCCCGACCCGCAGCGCGGTGATCGAGATGAAGGACGAGCGCCGTGCGATGCACGAGGGCTACGTCTTCCTCGACGAAAAGTGTTTGTTGCTGGCCGGCGAGATCCTGCGTGAGCTCGCCCGCTTCGGCCAACTGCAACGCGAGTTCCTGCGGCTGCACGACGCCGCGCTGTCGGCGCTGCAGGGGGCAGTGGCACGGCACGGCCTGCAGGGGTTGCAGGTTCATCCGGCGTCCGATCTTGCGGCTGCGCAGTTGCGCATCTCGGCGCGCTCGCTGATGGGGGTGCGGCTGCAACAGGCGCAGTGGCTCGCCGGTGCTGCGCCGGCACCCGAGTCGGTGCAGCCGTCACCTGAGGCGCAAGCCTGCCGGCGCGCGTTCGCCGCGGTGCTGGCGCTCGGCGCGGAACTGGCCGCCGTGTCGGGCAACCTCGAGCGCCTGTCGCTCGAATACCGGCGCTCGGTGCGCCGCGCGCGCGCCCTGCAAGACGTGATGTTGCCCGAACTCGACCACTCGATCTACGACATCGAAAGCCGGCTCGAGGAACTGGAGCAGGAAGACGCGGTCTGGATGCGCCAGGGGGCCAGCCGATGAGGTTTGGACCCAACGTCGCAGCACTTCGGCGCCACCACCGAACCGCAGACCGCTTCATCGCACCACGCTTGCCCCGGTGGTGCTCGGGCGCGGGCCCCGCACACCCGCGCGCAATCACAATCGGCGCGTCTCAGTCGACCCGCGAGGAGCCCCGCATGATGCAGTTCGACGAATACACCCGCCACGACGGCCTGGGCCTGGCGGCGCTGGTGCGCAGCCGCCAGGTCAGCGCGGCCGAGTTGCTGCAGACCGCGCTCGCCCGCATCGAGCAGCACAACCCGACGCTGAACGCCGTGATCCGCCGCCGCGACGACAAGGCGCGCGCCGAGGTCGCCCGCATCGACCCGGCGGCACCCTTCGCCGGCGTGCCGTTCCTCGTCAAGGACCTGATCGCCACACTCGCCGGCGAGCCGACGGCCAACGGCAACCGGCTGCTGGCCGGCCGCGCCGTGGCGCACGACAGCGAACTCGTGCGGCGCTTTCGCGCTGCCGGCGTGCTGATCGCGGGCCGCAGCAACACGCCCGAGTTCGGCCTCACGCCCTACACCGAGCCCGCGCTGTTCGGGCCGACGCACAACCCCTGGTCGCTCGCGCACTCACCGGGCGGATCGAGCGGCGGCTCGGCGGCTGCGGTTGCTGCCGGCATGGTGCCGTTGGCCAGCGGTGGCGACGGCGGCGGCTCGATCCGCATCCCGGCGTCGTGCTGCGGGCTGTTCGGGCTCAAGCCGAGCCGCGGCATGACGCCCACCGGGCCCGATTTCGGCGAGCTCTGGCACGGCTTTGCGATCGAGCATGTGCTCAGCCGTTCGGTGCGCGACAGCGCGGCGATGCTCGACGCGACGGCAGGCGCCGACGGCGGCGCACCCTATGCCGCGCCGGCCCGGCAGCGACCCTTCCTCGATGAGGTGCAGACCGAGCCCGGCAGGCTGCGCATCGCCGTCGCCCGCGAACCGCTGTTCGGCCATGGCGCGGTGCATGCCGACTGCATTGCCGGGCTCGAAGCCACGGCGCGCCTGCTCGAAGCGCTCGGTCATCAGGTCGAAGAGGCGGCGCCCGCGCTCGACCGCGACGCCTGCGCCCTCGCCTTCGCGACCGTGATCGCGTGCGAGACGCGCGCCGAGATCGAACAAATTGCGCGCCTTGCACAAACCAGGCCGCAGGCGCGAGACTTCGAGCCCGCCACCTACATCCTCGGGCTGCTGGGCCGCGCCACCGGTGCCGCGGCGTATGTCGGCGCGGTGCGCACGCTGCAGCTGACGGCGCGCGCGATGGCGCCCTTCTTCGAGCGCCACGACGTGCTGCTCACGCCCACGCTCGCCGCGCCGCCGCTGCTCACCGGGGCGCTGCAGCCCAGCGCCGCCGAGCTGCGCGTGATGCGCGTGATCAACACCCTGAACGCCGGCTGGCTGCTCAGCGCGCTGGGCATCATCAAGCAGGAAGCCGGCAAGATGTTCGGCTACATGCCGTTCACGCCGCTCTTCAACGTGACCGGCCAGCCCGCAATGTCGGTACCGCTGCACTGGAACGCCGCCGGTCTGCCGATCGGCATGCAGTTCGTCGCCCGCCTCGGCGAAGACGCAACGCTGTTGCGCCTGGCCGGGCAGCTCGAACGCGCGCAGCCGTGGTTCGAGCGCAGGCCGCCAGGGTTCTGATCGGACCGAGGTTTGGCAGGCCACTGGCCCGGCGCGGCCCGCGTCGGGCCTGAGCACAGCCGAAGCATCGCGATTCGAGCCGCCCAGCGCCCGGGGCCGCGGGGCCGGCTGCGCCCGGGGTATTCAGGCGCGGGGCGAGGCTGCCTGATGGTCCGGCTTGCCGGCCAAATGCAAGGAAGTCACGGCGAAAGAACCCATCCCCAGAAGCCGACAACAACGCCTTGAACACCCCTCTGAATCGCCGATCGTGGGGCGCACCAAGGTGGGCCAATACGGTAGCCGAATTGCTCCGAAGCTGCCTTGCCCACTCCCATCCGTTTTCTCGTGTCCTGCGCCGCGGCGCTGGTCCTGCTGGCGCCCTGTGCAAAAGCCGACACGCTCGGTCTGCACCTGGTCAGCGTGCACATGCCGGCGCACGACTTCAACAACTTCAACCCGGGCATCTACTACCGCAACGATGACGGCTGGACGGCTGGCGGGTTCTACAACTCGCTGCGCCAAACCAGCTTCTATGCCGGCTATACATGGCAATACCGCGCGCTGGGCCTGACCGTCGGCGGCGCGACCGGCTACCAATACGCCGTGCAACCCCTGCTGGTGCCGTCGCTGCGCCTGTTCAGCAACGAAGGGTTCAGCGCCCGGCTGGCCTTCATTCCGCGGGTCGAAAAACGCATCGAGTCCAACGTGCTGCACTTGACGGTCGAGTACTCGTTCGCCCGAGCCCCATCGACGCCGGAAACTGTCACGCAGCTGCGGCGACGCTGAGCGATTCGCTGTCGGCGCGGTTGCCGGCGCGGCGAAGCCGCTCAACGGTACGGGCAGACCCGCACACGACCCCTGTGCCGAGCCTTTGAATGACCTGGTGAGCTTTGCGCAAACGGTGACATCACATTCCGTGCTGGCGAAGAGCTTCAAGGCGCAAAGCGATCTTTTGCTCCAGCTCGCTCAGCCTGCGGCGAAGCTGATTCCGTTCTTCCTCGCTTTCACACGCCCGAAGTGGTGCCGCGAGTGCCGCGCGTTCGCGAAACATCTCAACTTCCGCGGGAACAAAACCCGCGTTCTTGAGAATCTTGAACGGCATTCGCAAGGACTCAGGTGTTGCATTCCACCCTGCGTCTTCAGGCAGTGGCTTGCCAAAGCCCTCAGTTCCCGCAAGTTCCCCCGACTCCAGTGCTTGCCGCAGGTGCCGAGCGATTTCTGCGTCTTGCGTTGGCATTGGCTCACCTCGGTTCGGTAGGCATTCGAGTCTGCGAGAGTACGGATCTTAGGTGCGACATCGGCGGCCGGGCAAAGGGCGCGAAGCGGCCTGTTGGACATGCGCTCGATGCATGTGTCATGGCCCACCTTGGCCATCGTCGGCCGCAGGATTGAATGCAACTTACACGGGACCTCGAATCTTGTCGTAGTCGGCTCGAATGAATGGTCAGGCTCGCGACGCCCATCGATGGACGACCGCTGGAGGCCGCAGGCCGGAAGCAGTCGGCTCGACCGAAGGGTTGGGCGTCTGCGGCGAAATGGACGAAGGCGAAATCGACTTGTACGATAACCTGTACCTCACGGGAGTGTTCCTATGGACGCCAACACCGCATGGTCTACAAGGTCGAAGGTGGCGCTCTGCTTCTGGCGCAGCTGCGTTACCACTATTGAGGCGCCCAACGTTTGAGGTAAGCCGCGCGCGGAGGCTGGCGCAGCCAGCCGTAGCGAGTCGGCTGGAGTGACTGGTTAGCCGACATTCGCGACTTCCGTAGTGGAGAGCCACCAATTGCTGCCGACGCACCAGGCGGTTGAATCTGGCTGCGTGTCGAGACGAAGCGAGCGAACCCTGTGAATTGACTGGGCCTCAAGTGCCCTGGCCAGTGACTCGGACGTAGCATCATCGCGAGCACCAATGCACGGAATGAAGGCAGCGCGACAAACGACTGACGCCGAGTACGCAGTGGCAGGCTGTCGCTGGACGCGGAGCATGACGCCAAGGCTGTTGTTGGGCGTGAGTGGGAACAGAAGGCGACCATGCGGCCGAAGAGACCTGAGCCACGATCGCATTGGATGAGTGGCACCGGCGTTGACATATATGACGTCAGCCTGCGGTAGCGCGCCTTCGGTTGCAGTGCCGGCGACGACTGTTGTATTGGGAATTCGGTTCAGATTGGCCGTAGCTCGGGCAGCGAGGTCGGGTTCGATCTCGTACGCGGTAACGGCGCCCGACGGACCGACGAGCTGAGCCAGAATGGCGGTGTAGTAGCCGGTCCCTGCGCCGATGTGAACTACCGTTTCGCCTGCCTGGGGATCGCAGGCAGCGATACACCGAGCGTGGAGAGTGGGTTGGCCGTTGTTGATGCCACGGTCTGTGGCCAAGCCAATCAGGATGTCTTGATAGAGAAGACGCGGGTCGTCAGACACAGTGTCGATGTATCCAGACCCCACAAACACCGGCCAAGGACCGTTGCCAACAAACTGCTCACGCGCAACAGTTGCGAACGCTTCGACCAGGCGCTCGTTCATCGAACCGACGCTCTGTACCAAAAACTGGGCGAAGAATTCGCGGTGCTGCTCGACTGTGGGCATGAGACCCTCGATGAAGATGCCGGCTAACGTTGCTATTAACCGGCCTGCCGAAGTCAGGGACGGTTGAATATCGGGTTCGGCGTCGCATGTTTGCTACCGATCAGGTCTTTCATGACTGCACTCTCTGTGTCCAGCGCTCCACGTTCAAGCCCTTGGTGAGTAGCCACATGGCAAGAGACAGCTCACCGACAAGGGCGGGAACGAGTACACCGGGAGAAATGGACTGCGCGAACGAAGGCGCCAGAAGTAGTGCAAAGCTATTGAGCAGGTAGCTTACTCCTGCAACCTGGAGCAGCACACCCAGCACTTTCGGAAAGTAGTCAGACTCAAATATTAAGTATCCGCGAACAAGACACGTAAATCCGAAGAACACAAGTCCGATGGCAAAGCCGTACCCATGTGCCTTGATTGAAATATATGAGAGGACATGAAGATGTGGCGTTGGAATGACACCAAGATATCCTGGTCCATCAAGAAGAAAGACTGGAACAAGCAAACTGAGCTTGTTCATAGCCAATACGGCGGTTTGCACCAGATTGAGAGCAGTGGATAGCAGGGCAAGGCTCTCGCTCACCGGCCGTAGGAGCAAGTAGAAAATGACTATTGTTGGGACATCTAGTACGTGCATCAGGAGGTCGCCTGCAATACCAGAACGCCATAGAAACTCGGAGGCTAGCAGTCTGTTTGCCGTAGAAGACGGATCGCCGGCGACAACGATGGAGCCGCGCACGACCAACTCTCCGAAGATGCCGAGGAAGATGATCGCAAGGTAGAGCACGCCGCAAGTGCGTGCGTAGCCCAGTGGTGAGCGTTCGAGAGTTGGGATCATCGCGCGATGCGGCCTGCAGTTGTCTTGCGACGGCCTAACGAGGCTCTAGAAAAACCATGCCGAGAGTCTGCCCGCGTGGCACGCGGATTGCAAAGCGAACGCATCGCAACCACCGATGCACCGCGATGGCCCGCTACAAGACGACCGACACCAGCCCGCGCTTTCTGGCCGTGAACCTTGAGGCGCAGTTGCTGCTCGGAACATTCGAGCAACCCTTGAACCACCTGCTCGATCACGAGATCGACCTCAGCGACTTCGACGCGCGCTTTGCCAACGACTGTGATGACCGAAGCAAGGCACGGACCGTATTGCGGGCCCAACGTTTGAGTTGAGCCGTGGCCACCGGCTTGCCGGTGGCTCCCGGCTCGAACGAATGGTTCGGCCTCACTTCGTTAGCAGGCTCAAGAGGCAAGTCGCTCGCACCTAGGGATACGTGCCAGCGCTTCACCCATTGACTCGCGTGCTACGGCAGTGTCGTAGTTAACCTGGCCACGCAGCCACCAACCGTCGCTGAGCCCAAAGTACCGGCATAGCCGGAGATCAGTGTCGGCGGTGATTGCACGCTTACCCGCGACTATGTCGCCGATACGCTGGGCAGGTACGCCGATATCCTTGGCAAGACGATACTTCGTCAAGCCAAGTGGCTTCAGGAACTCCTCTTCCAGCATTTCGCCAGGGGAGACAGGTGCAACCGTACGCATAGCAAGATTCCTTCAGTGGTAGTCAACGATCTCTACGTCTCTGGGGCCTTCAGAACTCCATACGAAGCACACACGCCATTGAACATTGACGCGAATGCTGTGCTGCCCCTTCCTGCTCCCTTTCAGCGCCTCAAGTTGATTGCCGGGCGGTGCGCGCAAATCCTCGAGGACTGACGACCAGTCAAGCTGCTCGAGCTTCCGAAGAGCGGGGCGCTCGACATTGACCCATCGTCGTACCCGCCTGCCGCGGAAAAGGGCTTCGGTGTCCCTGCATTTGAAGCTCTTGATCGTCACGACTGCATATTAACGCTATGCGTTAATAACGTCAAGCGTGGCTATGCGTGTCCGATTGCTCACGCGGCCGGCGGCGACTGCATTTGGTGAGGCCGAACGAGGCTGTAGAAAAAGTCCTAACGGCACGTTGAGGGTGTGTTCGCGGGGGTCACTCAACCCCTGGCGACATCGTGATCGTTCAATACAGCGCGATCTGAGAGGTCAGTTTTGATCTCCATTTGCGAGGTCGCGAGTGATTTGGGGTGTTTATACAGCCTCAACGTTTGAGGTAACCGGCGCGCAGCGGCAGGGCGGCGCTGGGCCAGAATGAAATGGAGGGCCAGATGACGGCGTGCGGCTGCGCGTCCGGTTGACCGAAGGGTTCGGTCGCACTATGCCCCGTGTTCGAGGTTCAACACAACCCGCCCTGCGTTTGCCGCCCGTTCGACGGTCTCGTGCGCCAAGGCAATCTCCTCAAGCGGAAAGCGTGCCTGGATATCGAAGCCTGGCCACCCCAGTTCCAGTGCCTCGTTCAGTCTGCGTGCCGCCTCAGCCTTGGCCGCGGCAGGAAAGTCATCGCTTCCAAGGAAGAACACCGCGACATTCTTGAAAACGAGTGGCCAGAAGGGAATCGCTGGCGTCGGGTCACCCGTGGCGTAGGTCGCGATGGAACCGCCCAGCCGCAGGATCTGCTCGTCGACCGCAATATTCGCGTGAAAGGCGACTTCGACGATGTGATCAACGCCGTCGGGTGCGTAGGCGCGCAGGCGGTCGAACGCTCCTTGAGCCGACAGGCCATCGGTGACGAGTACGTGGTGGGACCCAGCCCGCTGTGCAACGACCCTGTCGCGCTCAGAGCGAACAGTGGCGAGCACGGTAGCTCCCGCATGCCGCGCAAGGGCGACTGCACACTGCCCAACGGCACCGGCGCCGCCCTGGACGAGTAGCGTTCGGCCGCGTACCGGGCCGGCGACGTGCACGGCGCGGTGGGCAGTGATGCCAGGGATGCCGAGGCAGGCGCCCTGCTCGAACGACACGCCGTTCGGCAGCGGCACGGCCTGGTCCGTTGGGACGACAGCGTAGTCAGCGGCCGTTCCGAACGGGCGGTAGCTCTGCGCCCCGAAACACCAAACGCGCTCGCCAACGCGAGATGGCGACACTTGGCTTCCAACCTCGTCGATAACGCCGGCTCCGTCGCTGTGCGGAACTACCCGCGGATACGGCATGCCAATCCCGAACTTGTCATGACGCTTCTTGACGTCGCCAGGATTGATGCCGGAGGTGGCGACGCGAATGCGAACCTCGTTCGGCCCAGGTTCAGGAGTCGGCACCTCGCCTATGACAAGAACCTCTGCGGCTGGGCCTTGCCGTTCATACCAGGCTGCTCTCATGGGTGTTTCAAGGCTCGGGCAGTAGCTGAGGCGTGTTGGTGCGGCCTAACGAGGCTCTAGAAAAACCATGCCGAGAGTCTGCCCGCGTGGCACGCGGATTGCAAGGCGAACGCATCGCAACCACCGATGCACCGCGATGGCCCGCTACAAGACGATCGACACCAGCCCGCGCTTTCTGGCCGTGAACCTTGAGGCGCAGTTGCTGCCCGGAACATTCGAGCAACCCTTGAACCACCTGCTCGATCACGAGATCGACCTCAGCGACTTCGACGCGCGCTTTGCCAACGACTGCGATGACCGAAGCAAGGCACGGACTGTATTGCGTGCCGCCCAACGTTTGAGGCAAGCCGCCCGCGGAGGAGGGAGCCCGGAGCGGGTCGGCTTGACCGAATCGTTAGACCTCAAAGCCACCTGCGTACTCTACTCTGATAGACAGTGTAGGCTGCGCCAAACATTCGCGACAGGACGTGTTC
The DNA here is from genome assembly GCA_022758925.1 of Burkholderiales bacterium. Lineage (GTDB taxonomy): Bacteria > Pseudomonadota > Gammaproteobacteria > Burkholderiales > Burkholderiaceae_C > JAEMQF01. The sequence continues at coordinate 9,783 of JAEMQF010000018.1, forward strand.
CTCGGGTGCGACTTGAAAGCGATTCATGTACAGCACGAAGGCAACTGGCCCGACAAGCAGCCAAAGAGAGGACAGATAAACCGTGAGTGCGATGAGAACCAAGAGCAGCCCAAGGTACATGGGGTTTCGGGTAAACCTGTAGATGCCAGTGGTGACCAACGAAGCGGTACGCTCTGGCTTCATGGGACTCACGGTCGTTTTTGCCCTGCGAAACGAAATGACGCCTGAAAGGGCAATGAGGCCACCGGCGAGCGCGAGTGCAAGTGCGGCGACCGCACGGAACGTGGTGGGTGCTGCAGATGCTGGAAGAGCCAGCGAACTTCCCCACATGGCACCCGCAACAAGCAGCGCGACAACTGGCGGCGGAATCTTGAGTTCGAGGGCTCGCATCGGCAAAGTCTTGAGGTCTAACGGAAAGCGTTTATCCGCCGCCGAGCCGACGTAGGACGAGCGCGCAGGCGCTGCATGGTGGCGGATAAACGCTTTCCGTTAGCCCGCCTGCTGTCTTCTCGGCGGTGCAGCCTAACTGCGCTGCCGCGTCCCTGCCGGCTGTTGGGTTCCCCCTCTTGGGGGCACCCATCTTCCCGCCCTTTGGGTGATGTGCTTCCCGATATGGACCGCCTAAATTTGCGGGCATGAACACACGCCGTCAATTTCCCCGCGAGAGCACCTCTTCGCTTGTCGATGCTGCAATGTCGCCCACATTGGACGATGGCGTCAAGCCTGGCACGCCGGCCGGCACCGCGCCCGGCGGCACTTCGCCGGACTTGGCGCGCTTCGAACAAGCTCCACCGGGCACCGCAGCGCCGCGCCTGCTGCAACGCCTGCGCGAAGCGATCCGGGTGCGGCACTACTCCATCCGTACCGAAGACGCGTATGCCGATTGGGCGCGTCGCTTCATCTTGTTCCACGGCAAGCGCCATCCGCTGGACCTCGGCGCGGACGAGGTGGCAGCGTTCTTGACCTACCTTGCCGTGCAACGCAACGTCGCAGCGTCGACCCAGAACCAGGCCAAGTCGGCGCTGTTGTTCTTGTATCGGGTGGTGCTGGGCATCGAACTTCCGTGGCTCGATGAAGTCATCGGTGCGAAGGCGCCGCGCCGCCTGCCGGTTGTGTTGACGCCCACCGAGGTGCGTGCCTTGTTGCATGAACTGAGCGGCACGATGGGGCTCGTCGCCTCACTCCTCTACGGCACCGGCATGCGTTTGCTGGAAGGGTTGCGCCTGCGCGTGAAAGACGTGGAGTTCGAACGCCGCGAGATCGTGATTCGCGACGGCAAGGGCGGCAAGGACCGGGTGACGGTGCTGCCCGAGAACCTGATGCTGCCGCTGAACGAGCACATCTCGCGGCGCCGGGCGCTGCACAACAAGGACCTGGCCGCGGGCGCCGGCGCCGGCGAGGTCTGGTTGCCCGATGCGCTGGCGGTGAAGTACCCGCAAGCCGCGCAGGCCTGGGGCTGGCAGTGGGTGTTTCCGAGCAGCACCACCAGCGTCGACCCGCGCAGCGGCGTGATTCGCCGGCACCATCTCAACGAGGCGACGGTGCAGAGGTCGGTGAGTGGCGCCGCCCGGCGCGCCGGCATCGACAAGCCTTGCTCGCCGCACGTGTTGCGCCACTCGTTCGCAACCCACATGCTGCAGGCGGGCTACGACATCCGCACCGTGCAGGAACTGCTGGGCCACCGCGAGGTCTCGACGACGATGATCTACACCCACGTGCTGAACCGTGGGGGCCGCGGAGTGCGCAGTCCGTTCGATCAAATCTAGGAGCCTGTCGGAATCCGGCCCCGTTCCAGACACAATCCGACAACCGCACCACATAGGCATTGTGATGGTGGGTCGGGTGGCGGCTTGACATCGCGACCCTCATTCTCAATCCGCTGATGACTGCGCCCCCCCGATGCATTCACGACCATTGCCCTCGGCCCCTGCTCGCTTGATCGGCCGCGGGCCAGGCCCGCGATTGTCGCCCGCGCGTTGCCGGCCCAACTTCCACTTTGCCGATGAACACACTGAGCGAGGCGCTGGCGCGCAAGACGGTCGATGAGCTGAAGGCACTCGCCGCCTTGCTGCCGCAAGTCGCCCGTGCCGGGAGGAAGGACGAACTGATCGCCGCCATCCTGAGCCATCTCGACGGC
>JAEMQF010000347.1 GCA_022758925.1 Burkholderiales bacterium
CGTTGCGCCGTCCTGACCGCAACCAGGGCTGCCCGGGCAGGCGACCGGAATCTGCGACGGCCGCAACGTCGACTGCCAGTCCGGGTGCATGCGTTTGAAGTCGTAGATCGCGTCGATCATCGCCTGGCCGTAGATCTCGACGCGGGCCTTGTCGGCATCGGGCGCACATTCCTCCGCGCGCGCGCCGGCTGCAACCATCGGCGCGCCCCATGTGGCTGGCGCGGGCGCCGCAGCGGCGGGCGTTGCTCGCGCGCCTGCGGCAGGCTTGTGCTGTTCAAGAGCGTTGACGCGCACCTGCAGGTCCTGAATCGTTTTCAAGGCCTTGTCCAGCATGGCCTTGAGTTCTTCGTTGGACTGGGCTTGTGCGGCGCCGCCAGAGGCGAGCGCGATCGCTGCCACCATTGCCAGAGTTCTCATCCTGCCTCCTGTGATGATGTGTCTTGAGCCTGCCTTCCGCGCTCATCAGCATGGCCTTTGGCCGCTTCGTTGATGGCGTCAATGATGCCTCCAACGCGCGGCCGGCCTGGCTGAACGGCAAGCAACCCGGTTTTTCGAGCATCGCATGCGGCACTGGAGCGGCACCACGCCGGCCCTACTCAGGGCGACACGGCGCCACGTTGCATGGAGTTCGCGTGCAGGTGCCGCCAACGGCTGCTGCCGGTCGCTTGCTCTGCCGCGATAATGGAACCGAACTGAAGAGCGGGGGCATCAATGATCGACCCGGGCGACCTGAGGCAATTTCGCGAGCCGGGCACGCTGCGCGATGGAACGCCGCTGTTGATCCGCACCGCCGGCGCCGACGACAGGCAGCGGCTTGTTGCTGCCTTCGAAAAGCTGGACCAGCAGACGATCTACACCCGCTACTTCGCGTACAGAAAGAACCTCAGCGAGACCGAACTCAACCGTCTCGACGCGCCCGACTTCGATCACTTCATCATGCTGGTGGTGACGTTGGGCAGCGGCGTCGACGAGACCGTGATCGCCGCCGCAATCTGTGTCGTCCTCGAAATCACAGGCCCGAACCGGGCGGCTGAGGTCGCGTTCACGGTCGAAGAGGACTACCAGCGCCAGGGTCTGGCCGGCAAGCTGCTGGCAACGATCACCGGCATTGCGCGCAGCCGCGGCATCAGCCGCCTCGAAGCCGACGTGCTGGCGGGCAACGTTGCAATGCTGTCGGTGTTCCAACGCAGCGGCTTGCCGATGACCACATCGCGCAGTGGAGGTGTCGTCCACCTCGTTCTGCACCTGACGCCCGAGACGCCTGTGCAGCCCGGCACGGGCAAGGAATGAAGTTCCTGAATCCGGAAACATCCAACTTCCAGTGAGGAGAATCTGACGTGACCGAAGAAGCGAAGCCCGACGAAGCCAAGCCCGACGAAGCCAAGCCCGGCGAAGCGAAGCCCGGCGAACTACCCAACTATCGTCATGTGCGGTGGATGAAGCACTTTGACGAGATCGACCGCGAGATCGCGCAGCTCGCCTCCGTCTGCAAGATATCGATCCTCGACCCCGGTGTGATCGAGCGCGTATTGCACAAGGACACGCTGGTCTGCGGCACACAGAATCCCCGCGCCTTCGAAAAGCTGCGCTCGCTGCTGATGATGCATTACTCGGTGCGGGACAAGGCGGTGGTCGCGCTCGGCGAAAAGGAGACGATGCTCATCCTGGGCGAGATCGTCGGGCGTTTGCGCAGTCGCTATGGCGACCGCCTGGGCGGCCCGGCCGCCTAAGAGCCCGACAGGCTCCTGGGCGCGGCCCGCGCTCTGGCGCCGTGCTGTCGGCGGGTTCGTTCGCGGGTTGGGCGACTGGTCGGGCGTCGCTGCGAACTCAACGCGCCGGTTGGCTCGCGCCCTTCATCTGCTCTACGGCCTGCGCTCTCTCGGCCCTGGATTCCATGATCAGCTTGTAGGCGATGAAGTACTTGTAGATGTTGCTGACGTAGGTCACCGTCTCCGCACCGATCTTCTCGGCGGCAACATACTCGACGTTGTGGAACCAGACGTTCGGATCGAGCCCGCGCTTGGCGGCTTCCTTGCGTAGCTGGGAAATGCGCCCAGCGCCGGCGTTGTAGGAAGCGAACGCGAACAGAGCCTTGTCCAGATTGGTCATGGGCTCCTTGCCGAAGTAGTTGTCGATCATCCAGCGCATGTACTTGATGCCGGCGTTGATGTTCGCCTCGACTTGCGTGATGTCGCCCACGTTCAGGTCTTTCCCGGTCGCGGGCATGACCTGCATCACGCCGATCGCACCCACCGGGCTCACTGCGGCCTGATTCAGCTGGGATTCCTGGTATCCCTGGGCCGCCATCAGCAGCCAGTCGACATCGTACTTGTCGCCGTACTTCTGGAAGTACTGGATCAGCGCGAGGAACTTCTTGCGCTCAGCCTCGGAGCCGGCGTCCTTCACATAGTTCGCACTCTTCAGGTAACGCGCCATGATCTGGTTTCCCACCGCGGTCCCTTTGGCGTGGCGAGCGACGAAATCGTCGGCAGCGGCCTTGAGCTGCGGGCTGCCCTTGCGCATGGCCCAGGCGACATTGCCGCCGGTGCGCGGCGTGATCGCGTCATGCACCGTGATCTTCGGGAAGACCTGCTTCCAGAAGTTTGCAATGAAGTCGGCGGAGACGGTGAACGGGATCAGTCCGGCGTTCACCATCTCGATCAGGTCCTCGTCCTCCAGCGTCTCGGGCGCTTCCTTGATGCTGACAGCAGCTCTGTTCTCGGTGGCGAACCGCCGGTTCAGCGCCACCAGGTCTTCGTGATAGACCGAGGACCTGCGAACGAAGACCTGCTTGCCCGCCAGATCGTCGACGCTGGAGATCGCGGGTGAGCCGGGGCCGGACACCAGCACCTCGCTGACGTTGGGAACCAGCGGAGTGGAAAAGTCCACCAGCTTCAGGCGTTCTTCGCTGATACCGATGCTCGACATCGCGATATCGCCCTTGCCGGCTACCAGCGCCGGCAGCAATTCGCCGCGATCGACCGCAATGAACACCGCCTGCACCTTGAGATGCTTTTGCTTCTGTTTGTTGTCCTTGGCCAGTTGTCGGTTCAGGTCTTCCACGAACAGGCGACCGGCGTCGTAGCTCGCGCCGCGCTGGACGCCCTTGTTCATGAAATAGAAAGTCTTGCTGTAGACCGTGAGGATTCGAATCGTCCTGTTCTCGATCATCATGTCGAGATCGCCGGTCCTGGGCTTCATTGCATCCCTGGCCGCGATGGTGAGCTGCTCACGCTTGGGCGTCTGGGCCGGCGCACTTGTTTCGGCTGCGGCACGGGTCGGGCCGGCGACAAGGCCGCAGGCGAGGGCCGCACCGGCGATGGCCAGCCGAGCGCGGATCGAGGAATGAGCCCGACAGGTTCCTGGTAGGTGAGTCTTCATCAACATGAATCGTGCTCCGTGAGTTCGGCGTTGGGAGCCTCAAGGGAAAGGGGGATCACCAGCGCCCGCGCCCCGATTGTCGTGGATCAAACCACCTGAGGACGACCGTTCCTGATCCAGCGCTGCGCGGTTCGGGTTGATCAACAATGCTCTCGGCAATGCGCTTAAGGCCTCGCAGATCATCATGGCGCGCAGAATATTCTTGCTCGGCTTGCTGGCAATGTCGCTCGCGGCAAGCAGCACTGATGCACCGACCGCACCAGCGCGCACGACCCAAATCCCGGCAGGCCCCTGGCGGCCACGATGCCCACCAAGAAGGAGTTGAAGCATGAAGCTGAAGAACAAGGTTGCACTGATCACCGGCGGCGCCCAGGGTTTGGGCAAGGCGATTGCACTCGCCATGGCGAATGAAGGCGCCGACATCGTCATCTGTGATATCAATCCGAAGACGCTGCCTGGCGCGCAGGCCGAGATCGAGGCGACGGGCGTGCGATGCCTGGGCGTGGAGTGCGATGTCTCATCGGTCGACAGCGTCGCCGGTCTGTTCAAGCAGACCGTCGCGACCTGCGGCACGCTCGACATCCTGGTCAACAACGCCGCACTGGTGCAGTCCGGCGAGCGCAACGAGGCCATGCGCTCGAAGTTCTACAAGATGATGACGACACCCATGGCCAAGGAGTCGCTGGGCGTGACCAAGGACTTCACCGACGAGGAGTGGCACCGGTACTGGGGCGTCAACGTGCACGCCGTGTTCTATTGCACGCGCGAGGCGCTGCGCATCATGGAGCCGAAGAAGTCCGGCAAGATCATCAACATCGCCTCGATCGCCGGCATCGGCGGGTTCAGCGCCTTTCACCCGGCCTACTGCGCGACCAAGGGCGCGGTGCTGGCCTTCACCCGTTCGGTCGCCATCGAAGTGGCGGGCGCCAACATCTTCGTCAACGCCATCGCCGCCGGCGGCGTCCTGACGCCGCCGATGGAGGCTTACCTCGCCGCCGCATCCGAAGAAACGCGAAACGGCCTGCACCAGATGATCCCGCTTGGGCGTCTGGGCAAACCGCAGGAGTACGCCTCGCTGGCCGTGTACCTTGCGTCTGACGAGCACTACCTGGTCGGGCAGACGATCAGCCCGAACGGCGGCATGATCCTTTGACGGAGCGCCAGCGGTGATCGAAACCCTGCACAGGCTCGCCGATTTCAGCGTGCTGGCCTTCGTCATCAGCAGCATGCTGGCGATGGGCATGAGCCAGCGCCTGGGTGATGTGATCGCACCGCTGAAGGAACCGAAACCGGTGCTGTTGGCACTGGTCGTCAATTTCGTGCTCTCGCCGCTGTTGGCGGTCGCGCTGTGCCGCTTCATTCCGCTGCAGCCGGCGCACGCCACCGGCCTGTTGCTGCTGAGCGGTGCGGCCGGGGCGCCGTTCCTGCCCAAGCTGGCCGAGGTCACGCGGGGCAACCTGGCCTACTCGGTCGCCCTGATGGTGCTGCTGATGGTCGGCAGCATCGTGTTCATCCCCCTGGCTCTGCCACTCATCGTGCCGGGTCTGGATGCCGACCCGTGGCGCATGGCCAAACCACTGTTGCTGCTCATGCTGCTGCCGCTTGCGATCGGTTTTGCGCTGTCTCGGTCGGCCTGGGCACCCCGCCTGTTGAGCTTCGCCCGCCTTGTCTCGAACCTGGCCTTCGTGCTGCTCGTCGTGTTGCTGGTTGGGCTGAACCTCAAGACGATGGCGGGCACGCTGGGCAGTTTCGCGATCGGCACCTTCGCGCTCTATGTGCTCGTGATGGTCGGCGTCGGCCACCTGCTTGGCGGCGCCGACGCCTCGAAGCGCGCAGTATTCGCGCTGGGTGCCGGCAACCGCAACATCGCGGCCGCCCTGGTCGTGGCCGGGGCCAGCTTCGACGACCCGGCCATCACGGTGATGCTGCTGGTCGCCTCGGTCGTCGGGCTCGTGTTGTTGCTTGTTCTCGCCAAGGCCATGCGGGCAAAGGGAACTGCATGATCATGCTGAGAACCACACATTGCCCACCTGAAAATACACTGCCGTAGTGCCGGGGCTGTGCGCCACGTCGATGCCGGCATGGAGTTCGAACTTGCGGGCCAGTTCGTCGCGAAAGCCCAAGCCTCCAAGGGCGTGCCAGCCGAAGACCACGCGCAGCTTGCACGCACGCCAAGCGTCATCGCGTCTCAAGGCGCGATGGCTTCTCGCGCTACTCGAACAGGTCGTCATGGGTGTCGACGCGTACAAGGATGATCTGCTCGTTCGCGCCGCTGCCCTGCAGCTGGTAGACGAGCAGAAAGTCGTCGCCGATGTGGCATTCGCGATGGTCGGCCCATTCGCCGACAAGTGCGTGGTCCAGCCACTCCGGCCCGCGCGGCGCGTCGTTCGCGATCAGCGCCAACATGACTTGTCTCAGGCGCTTCATGTCGAAGCGGCCTGAATGCGTCAGGCGGGTCCAGTCCTTGACGAAGGCTTTGGTTCGGTCCGACGCACGCGGCAAGACCGCACGCTTATCGCTTGGCGCCCTTTTCAAGATCGACAATCAGTTCTTTGGCCGATCTGAAGCGTGCCTTGCTGATCGTTCGCGCCTCTTGCATCGCCGCGCGCGTCTCTGCATTGGGTGCCTTCAATGCAAACGGAAGCTGCTGCTCAGTCACGACCCGCGTGAGGAACACGCGCACGGCATCCGATAGCGACAGGCCCATAGATGCCAACGTCTCCGTGGCCTGAGTCTTTAGGTCTTCATCCACACGAACGTGGACCATGCTGGTCGTGGCCATCACAAGTTCCTCGTTGATGAGTTGCGATACGTTGTGTCTCGGCTGGTCGACCCAAGTTGCAGCTGGCAAGCCTGTTGCAACCCGGACTTCGACAATTTCTACGCGGATCGATCAAGCAAGGCCGCGCGGCTTGGCAGGCGGGTGGGTCGTGCGCGGCCGGCCAAAGGATCAAATGCGGCTATTGCGGTCGGCCATGCGAGATTTGCGCCTGATTCCCGTTCGACGGCCGCCCCTTGTTCGAGGCGCCGTGCCATGCTGTCGCTTCCGATCCGTTTCTCTCGCGCGCCCTGCACACCGCGTCCGGTCTCGGCGCGAAGCAGGGTCTGTTGGCGGCGGATCCGACCAACGCCAAGTTGCTCAAGCCGCGCGCGCACATCGCGGCGCAGCTGGGCAAGAACACTTCATGCTGAGAACCACGCGTTGCCCACCTGAAAATACATTGCCGTAGTACCGGGGCTGCGCGCCATGTCGATGCCAGCATGCAGCCCGAACTTGCGGGCCAGTTCGTAGCGAAAGCCCAAGCCCCCGCTACCGGCGTTCTGCGTGGCGGCAAAGGTATCGCGCGTGGTTCGGATTGCGCCGGCACCGCCGAAGGCGACGATGCTCCAGCGGCCGAACAACTGCCAACTCGCCTCCACCTCCATCGATGCCGCGTCATTCCCCTGGTAGCGCGCCGCGGGCACGCCACACAACTGCACGAACGGCCGCAGGAAGCAGGGCGTGCCGGCCGAAGACCACGCGCAGTTTGCGCGCGCCCCGAGCGCCACGCCGTGCGTCAGCGGATGCCAGCCCATCAGGATTTGCTGGAAGCGCTCGAGCCAGCCGAGCGCAAAACGCAAGCCCGACCCACTGGCACAAGTGTCAGCTTTGGGCGCCCGTCTTCGACGCCGCGCACGGCAACGCGTTGCCAGGCGCCGCCGGTGCTACAAGCCGGCGGGATGGTCGGATTCAATCGGCGCCGGCGCGGCCCTCGACGAAGCTGGCCTTGAACCACTTTTCGAGCATCTTCTTCTCGTGGTACAGAGGCTCGGAATACCGGGCGCCGACCAGACCACGCGTGTAGTTCATGTTTATCACCGATTCCTCGGCGCTGCGCACCGGAGCGCCGTTCACCTCCAGCTTGTAGCGCAGGCCGATGCGCGGCCAATCGGCTCCGCCCCTGGCGATGCGTAGCTCCGTGCCGCTCCCGCGCCAGGGCCGTGTCGTTCCAGCCAGGTCAACGTCGAACACCTCGATCTTGAGCACTTCGCCGTCGCGAAGGTAGCGCTTCCCCAGGGCCTGAAGATGCTCGGCAAGGCTTACCAGGTTGGCAGCCTCGTCCCAAGGCGTCGTGCCCGCGTCCCAGTATTTCGACGCATCGATGAACGAGACGCTGACCGTGCCAGCCGCTGAAGCGAATCCCGCCGCAGCGACGAGGGATGAGAAAAGCAAAGCGCGACATTGCTGTTTCATGATGCTCTCCTGTGAAGTCGGCACTGAGTCAACGGTACGCGACCCTTGCGCGACAACACATTATGAACCTCCCGTTTCGCAAGCTCGACAAGAGCCTGTCCCGGCTGCTGGTGCAGCGCGGGCCGCTGCTCCACACCACGCACCAGAAACTGGCCGACGAACTGGGCAGCGTGCGTGTGTTCGTGAGCCGGCTGCTGCTGCGCAGCTTCGAACAGCGCGCCTGGGAGCCTGGGTCGCCGGGCCGCGGCCCGCGCTACTCGACGAGCCGCACGATGCCGAGAAACTTCAGCACGTATTTCTCGTACACGGGGTCCGAGTTGCCGGTCTTCATCTTGCGCATGAAGTACTTCTCGAAGGCGATCTTCGCCAGGTGCACCCATTTGCCCTTCTTGAACCAGTTCACGTTGCGCGGCGGCATCTGCGGCAGCGCAACGAACGCGGCGCCGGTGTCGCCCATGTCGGCCAGGCAGATCGCGTTCCATGTCGCCTTGGAGGTGGCGGGCTTGCCGGCCAGCTCGTCGGCAATGTTGTGCGTGAGCGCGGTGACCATGGTCTCGATCATGTAGCCGGTCTTGGGCGCGCCGCTGGGCACCGGAGTCACCTCGACCGGCGGGATCGCCACGCACACGCCGGCGGAGAAGATGTTGCGGTACTTCTTGCTGCGCTGGTGCTCGTCGATCAGCACGAAGCCGCGCGGGTTGCACATGTCGGCCACCGCGGCCACCGCATCCACGCCCTTGAACGCCGGCAACATCATCGACAGCTTGAAGCCGATCTCATGGTCCTTGACCGGCTGGCCGCGCGCGTCGAGCTCGGATGCGAACAGCTTGCCCGCTTCGACCTTGGTCGTCTTGGCGTTGGTGATCCATTTCGTGTCGCGGCTGCGCAGCTCGGACTCGAGCATCGATTTCGAGTCGCCCACACCGCCCAGCCCGAGGTGGCCGATGTAGGGCTCGGCGGTCACGAACGTGATCGGAACCTTGTGCCGCAGCTTGCGCCGGCGCAGATCGGTGTCGAGGATGAACGCGAACTCGTAGGCCGGGCCGAAGCAGCTCGCTCCCGGCATCGCGCCGATCACCACCGGCCCCGGGTCGAGCAGGAACTTCTGGTAGTCCTGGTAGAACAGTTCGGCGTGGCCGAGGGTGCAGATCGAATGCGTGTGGCCGCCCCCGCCCGACGCCGCAGGCCCGGCGCCCGGCACTTCGTCGAAGCTGAGCTTCGGCCCGGTCGTGATGACCAGGTAGTCGTAGGGCAGCGCCTGGCCGCCCTCGAGCGTCAGGCAGCTGCCCGAAGCGTCGATCGCCGTCACCGCCTTGGGGATGAAGGCGATACCCTTGCGCGCCAGCAACGGTGCGAGCGGCAGCGTGACCGCGGCGCGGTCGCGCCAGCCCACTGCAACCCAGGGGTTGGACGGCACGAACTGAAACGAGTCGGTCGGATTGACCACCGTCACCTCATGCTGCCTGGGCAGCAGCGCGCGCAGTTCATACGCGGCGGGCATGCCGCCGAGGCCTGCGCCCATCACAACGATATGTGCCATGCGGACTCTCCTTGGGGGTGGACCCCGGTGCCAACTTCGACGCGCCTGCCGCGCCTTCGGGACCTTGTGGCCCACGGTCTGAAGCGGGTCTGGCGCACGCTGCCCGCCTCGTTCGCGCCGATGCCGGGGCGATGCAGAAGCGGATGAGTTGAACAGCGAACCGCTGCGCGCGTATTGATGCGGCGCAACCATCGGGGCTGCATCAGGACTGTGCGACGATCTCGACGCCGCCAGGTTGCTGCACGATGACCGCCATGACGCATGCCGATACGCCGATGCCAGCGCTCGACCCCGAGGGTTTTCTCGTCGACCCGAGCGAGTGGACCGAGGAGGTCGCCGTCGCCCTCGCGCGCATTGAAGGGATCGTGCTCGGCGACGACCATTGGGACGCGATTCGCTTCATGCGGCGCTACTATGAGGAGAAGCAGGTCGCCGCGGACGCGCGCTTCGTCATCAGGCACCTCGCGCAGCGGCTCGGACCGGCCGCGCACAGGCGCCTGTTCGAACTCTTTCCCTATGGCTATCCGGGACAGGCCTGCAGAATAGCCGGAATGAGGCGCCCGCGCGCCTGGAGTACCGGCTGAGAAGGGGTGGCCCGCCGCACAGGGCGACCCACTCAGACCTTGTCAGTCACGCCCGGAAAGGCGGCCGACGGCGCAGCTGACGAACGACTTGGCCACTGCCGCCGCCGATCGCAGACCCTCGACCGAGCCCTTCACCGGGTAGCCCAGGCGCGTGAGCGTGGCGGCGACCTCCTGCCGCAGATCGGCCGCAGCCTCGATCGCGACGACGCTGCAGGACAGATCGACCGTCACCTGCGTCACGCGCTGATCGGCGCGCAGTGCGTTTTCTATCGTTCGCGCACAACCGCCGCACTTGAGATTTTCAACCTCGAATGATTGTTCCATGGGTGACTCCAGCA
>JAEMQF010000219.1 GCA_022758925.1 Burkholderiales bacterium
CGCACTTGCCGCGGTGGCCTGATTCCTGCCGCGCGCCGACGCAGCGCTGCCGGGCCCTCAGGCGCAACTGTTGATGAGCACGGTGGCCGTCACGGCGTGGCTGTGCGTGCCGCCGTATGCGCCGGTCGCGGTCGCCGATGTCGAAGTGACCGTCACCGAGGCTCCGCCTTTGAGCGTGCCCAACTGAGCCACGGTGAAACTGACGCTGTGGACGTGCCCGTCGAAGCTGGGCGTGAGGGCATAGGTCCTGTCGGTCGTCGAATCGAGGTCGGCCTTGGGAATGGTCAGCGCGTGGCCGTGGTTGTCGCTGATATCGCTGCCGCTGGCGCCGCAGTTCGAACCGGGCGACGCCGGCGTGCCCGGGCTCGAATAGCTGCTGCCGCCACCGCAGGCCTGAAGCAGGAGCGTCGCAGTCGAACCGGCGAGCGACGCACAAAATGTCTTGCGAGTGATGGTCATGGGGCCTCCTTGCGGTTTCCAGGTTGAACGCTTGTCAGACCGTTGCCGCGCGTTCCTGCCACGCGAGCCGCGCCGGCCCGACCCCGGGTATACGCGGCCGACGCGCCGCAATTCCAACGAACGTTGGTGCGGGCGCTCGCGGCTGGACGAGTCAAAGCACCGGAATCTGCGCCAGCGCGAGCTGCAGGGCCTGCAGGTCGGCCTCGGTGTTGTAGGCCTGCACGGAAACGCGCAGGAAGGTCCGGCCGGCGTGCTGCGTGACCGGCACTTCGATGCGGTGCTGTTCGAACAGCGCGCGGCGCAGCGCCTGCGCGTCGCGGTGCGGAACGGGAATCGGCACCATCTGCGCGAAGTGATCGTCGCTCGCGATCGGCGCCAGGCCGTAGCCGCCGGCCACGGCGTGCATCAGCTCGATCGCCATGCGGTGGCAGCGCTGCCGCTGCGCCGGCCAGTCGTGACTATCGAGCCATGCGATCGCGTTCGGCACGGTGAGGAAGGCGCAGACGTCGCGCGTGCCCTGCCACTGCATCCTGCGCTCGAACACCGAGTGGCCGGTGTAGTCGTCATAGGGCGTGCGCGCGGTGTCGCCGGCGAGATAGCCCCAGCTCGTGACGGGCGCGTGCAGCAGCGCCTGATGCTCGGGCCGCGCGTGCAGGAAGGCCGCGCCCTTGGGTGCGCACAGCCATTTGTGGCAGTTGCCGGTGTAGAAGTCGGCGCCGAGCTCGTCCAGAGCGAGGTCGATCTGCCCCGGCGCGTGCGCGCCGTCCACCAGCGTCAGTGCGCCGCGCGCGCGGGCTTCGCGCAGCAGCGCTGGAAGCGGCAGCTTCAAGGCCGTGCTCGACGCCATGTGGCTGACGAACAGCAACCGCGTGCGCGGCGTGATCGCCTGCACCACGCTTGCGGTGAAGGCGTCGGCCTGAAACGGCAGCGCGACGCTGACTGTGCGCAGCAGCGCTCCGCGCTGTTCGCACACGCGCGCCCAGGCCGCCAGGCAGGCGCCGTATTCGAGGTCATTCACCAGCACTTCGTCGCCCGGGCGCAGATCGAGCGAGCTCGCGACGATGTTCACGCCGGTGGTCGCGTTCGGCACAAAGACCAGATCGTCGGCACGCGCGCCGAGGTAAGCGGCCAGCGCCTCGCGCGAAGCGCGCAGCAGCGTGGCGCTGCGCCGGCCGAGAAACTGCACCGGGTTGCGCTCCATTTCGAGCTGCCAGGCATGCAGCGCAGCCAGCACCTCGCGCGGGCAGGCGCCGAAGGACCCGTGGTTGAGGAAGACGGTCTGCGGGTCCAGCAGGAAGTGTTCTCGCATGGCGCGCGATCGTGCCACGGATCGCGCCAGCCCGGTAGGCGCGGCACAAGTCATGATCCGCGGGGCATGGCCCACTTGGGCATGCTCACCTCAGTGCGAAGTCCCCTCCGATCGGTTGATCTTGTTCCACACGTTGTACTTGCCGACCGGTTTGCGCATCGGCAGGCGCTTGACCTCCTTCAACGTCGCGGCGTCGTAGACGATCAGCGCGCCGTCGTCCTCCCACAGGCTGGCCAGCGCAAAGCGGCCGTCCTTCGTGAACTCGATGTGCGCCAGCGTGCGGCCGGGCTCGCGCACCTGCGCCACGACTTCGAGCGTGCGCTTGTCGATGATCGTCAGCGTGTCTTTCGCCGTCGGGCTCATCATCGAATCGGCCCAGGCGTAGCGGCTGTTCTCATGGCTGCGCATGAAGAAGCCCGGCCCCGGCGTCTTGATCGTCTTCACGCCCTTCCAGGTCTTCATGTCGATGACGTCGATCGCGCCATCTTTCAGGTTCGGGCTGGCGAGCACCGTCGTGCCGTTCCAGGCGAACGTGATTCCCGAGCCCAGATGCGGCATGCCGGCGATCGGCAGTTCGGCGATGCGGCGCCGCACGTCGAGGTTGATCACCTGCGCGCTTGGCCTCGCCTCGGCCGGCGCGCCCGCATCCGAGGGCTTGGCACGGGTCGCGCCGAGCACGTTGACATAGCCCTGGTCGAAGAAGAAGTCGTCCAGCGGCTCCTCGAGCCGGGTGCGCTTGACACCCAGGAAGCCGGGTTTCGATATGCCCTCGCGCATGCGGTAGTCGTGCACCAGGCCATCGAAGATGTCCTCGGCCTTCGGGTCGTACGAGATCTCCCACAGTTCGGCGATGTCTTTCAGCGCGACGATGAAGCTGCGCCGCGGTGCGGCGTCGTAGACGGCGGAGACGCGCGAGCTCGTCTTCGCGTCGAGCGTCGTCGCAGCGATGGTCTTGACCAGGTTCAGCTCGGCGTCGAACAGCGCCAGCGTGTGCGGGAAGTAGTTCGCCGCCAGCACCCAGCGGCCGTCGGCGCTGACCGCGACGTTGCGCGTGTTCAGCCCGGCGCGCACTTCGGCCACGAGCACCAGGTTCCACAGGTCGTACTTCGTGATCCAGCCGTCGCGCGACCCGAAGTAGACAAAGCGCCCGTCGGACGTGAACTTCGGCCCGCCGTGCAGCGCGTAGCGCGAGGCGAAACGGTGGATGGGCTCGAAGCGGTCGCCGTCGATCAGCGACACATGGTGGTCGCCGCCCTCGACGACGACGAACAGGTTCATCGGGTCGGCGGGCCAGGCCGGCTTGTTCGGCAGCTTGGACAGATCCGCCAACTGCACGCGCGAGGCCCGGATATCGGCGTCGGCCCACATCGGCGCGGGGCTGACCGGGGTGTAGATCCATGCCGCGAGCGCCGCGATCTCTTCGGCGGCGAGCTTGTCGCGGAACCCCAGCATCTGCGTCGCGACCCGGCCCTGCGTGATGACCTTCAGCGCTTCCGGCCGGCGCAGCCGCTCCAGGCTTTCGGGCAGCAGCGCCGGCCCCATCGCGCCGATGCGCTGCGCTCCGTGACACGCGGCGCAGTGTTGTGCATAGAGCGCGTCAGGTTCGGCAGCGCGCGCCCGATCGACGCCCACCAGCAGCAGCCCTGCAGCCAGCGCAACGCGCCACGCAAGACAGGAGCGCTGTCGCATGCTCAGTGAGCCCGGTGTGAAAACGGCGTGACGACGATACGCCGCGTGTGCGACACGGCGCCGCGACCCACGCTGTCGTCAGGCTGCACGCCGATCTCGGCATCGTTCAAGTAACACCCCGGATCCTCGGCCCACGCGTCGCCCGTGACCTGCTGCGCGCGCACGCGCGTGTTGCCGGCGCAGATGTCGAAATGCACGCACTTCGCGCACCGCCCCTGCACCGGGCGCGGCTGCGCCTTCAGGCCCTTCATCAGCGGCTCGGAGGTGTCGCTCCAGATGGCAGAGAACGGCCGCTCGCGCACGTTGCCCAGCGTGTGGTGCCACCACATCGTGTCGGGGTGCACGTTGCCGAGGTTGTCGATGTTGGCCACGTTCACGCCGCTCGAGTTGCCGCCCCAGGCGACGAGGTGCGCGCGCAGCGCGTGGTGCCAGGCGGAGCCCCCAGACCTGTCGCTTTGCGCCAGGCCCCCCGAGGGGGCCAAGGAAACTTGGGAACGGCCCGGCGTTTCCTTGAGCGGCAAACGCCGCTGCACCCACTGCTGCAGGTAGGGCCCGTCGGCGTCGTTGTTGCCGGTCACGTACTCTTCGTCGAGGCCCTCCCACGCGGCCTGCCAGGCACGGTCGAACAGCAGGTCGAGTGCCTCGCGCGTGGCGCCGAACTGTGCATCCTGCGCGCGGTGGATGTTGCCGCGGCCGGCGTAGTTCAGGTGTGAGAAGTAGAACTTGTCGACCTGCTCGTCGCGCATCAACTGCAGCAGCGCAGGCAGGTCGTGTGCGTTGAGCGAGGTCATCGTGAAGCGCAGGCCGACCTTGACGCCGCGCTCCACCAGCAACTGCACGCCGGCCAGGCTGCGTGCGAACGCGCCTTGCAGACGCCGGAACTTGTCGTGCGTCGCTTCCATGCCGTCGAGGCTGATGCCGACGTAGTCGAAGCCTGCGGCGGCGACACGGTCCGCCATGGCGCGGTCGATCAGCGTGCCATTCGTCGACAGGCCGACGTAGAAACGCATTCCCTTCGCACGCGCGGCGATTTCGAACAGGTCGGGCCGCAACAGCGGCTCGCCGCCGGACAGGATCAGCACCGGAACCTGGAACGACTTCAGGTCGTCCATCACGCCGCAGACCTCGTCGTGCGACAACTCGCCTGCGTAGTCGTGGTCTGCCGACAAGGCGTAGCAGTGCTTGCACGTCAGGTTGCAGCGGCGGATCAGGTTCCAGATCACGACCGGGCCCGGCGGCTTGACGTGGCGCGGCGGTGCCATTGCACCGAGCCGTTGTGCGTTGGCGATCAGGCGCATGAAATGGCTGATGCGGAACATGGGTTCAGTCCTGCGCCAGGCGGATGCCGGTCTTCTTCAGGATCGC
Organism: Burkholderiales bacterium; assembly: GCA_022758925.1. GTDB lineage: Bacteria > Pseudomonadota > Gammaproteobacteria > Burkholderiales > Burkholderiaceae_C > JAEMQF01. The sequence goes on from JAEMQF010000219.1 coordinate 4,823, forward strand.
GCTCGAATACAGCACGTCGTCGGCGCGGCAGGCGTCACCGAGCAATGCGCGTACCTGAAGCCGCTCGCGCTCGACCTCTTCGCGCGAGTGGCCGTGCAGCATCGCGTACAGGTTGTAGGGCCAGCGCGGCAGCTCGCGTGGGCGCCGATAACAATGGCTCACGCCGCTCAGGGTGCCGACCCGCGCGCCGAGTTCGTCGACGCGTGCGTCGTCGACGTCCCACACCGTCATGCCATTCGCCACGAACCCGAGCCGGTAGTGATTTGGCACCGCGCCGATGCGCCGGATCAAGCCGCTCGCGAGCAGTTGCGCAAAGCGCTCGCGCACCACCTCGCCGCTCACGCCGAGCATCGCGCCCACCGCCTCGTACGGGCGCGGCACGAGCGGCAAGCCGCTTTGCGTGGCAGCGATCAGGCGCCGGTCGAAGTCATCGAGTGCCATGCGCGGTGCCTGCGGTGTGCCGGATCGGCAGCCGGAGTTCAACGAAATACTCGCGCTCCTTCGGGAACGCATGCACCGGCAGGTGCGTGAGCTCGGCGACCCGCTCCAGCGCCGCTTCGGTTCGCGCGGCGGACTCGGAGGCGACCACGAACCACATGTTGAAGGCGTGTTCGCGCTTGTAGTTGTGCGCCACCTCGGGCAGCGCATTCACGATCTGCGCCACTTCATCGTAGCGTTCGGCCGGCACCTCGAGCGCAGCGAGCACGAAGCTGCCGCCTGCGCGCTCGATCTGGTAGAGCGGGCCGAAGCGTGTCAGCACGCCCTGCGACAACATACGGCGCAGGCGCTCGATCACTTCGTCTTCGTCCATGCCGAGTTCGGCGCCGACCGCGGCGAACGGGTGGTCGATCAGCGGCAGGTCGCCGTGCAGGCGCTCGATCAGCCGCGCGTCACGGGGATGCAGGCCCAGCGTCGATTCAGGCTGCGTCACGCTGTTCCCCTTCGGCGAGTGCGCGGAAGTAGCTGGCGCCA
>JAEMQF010000268.1 GCA_022758925.1 Burkholderiales bacterium
CATCGTCACCGGCGCCGCCGGCGGCATCGGCAAGAGCATTGCCATGTACTTCGCCCGCGAAGGCGCCAAAGTCGCAATCGCCGACCTCAATCAGACGGCGGACGCGGCGGCCACGGGGTTCATGCAGTAATTCCCCGCGCGCACCCGACCCAATGCCCGACAGGCTCTTGGGTCCAAGGCTCGGACTCGTCGTCGGCTAGGCGAGTGGTGTGGGGCCACGCAGCGAGCCGGGGACGACGGCGGTCGCCGCAAGTCGACGTGGCCCTTCGGGTTCGCCCTTATTCGGGGCGCATGCGGCGTTGCGTCGGATCAAGCCACCGCGCGAAGCCCTTGTTTGCGGGGCCTGCGCCGCGTGGCTCGCGTCGGCTGCTGTGCGAGAATAAATTACGTGCTGTGTCGAGGTGGCATTGGGCGCTCGCGCCGAGCACCCAAGGCGCATTCAGATCGATACACACGCTGCCGGCAGGTTCGATTCGAACGCACCGGTTCGCGCCAGGAGGTTCAGTTCGAATGAAAGCCACCTTACCGGTGACCGCCATGCGGTTGCCGCTGCTGGCGTTGATCGCCTTCTTGTGGCCGGCGGCGGCGCATGCCTCGTTCCTGCCGCCGGCGCTGATGGACACTGCGGCGACCTACCTTGCGTGGTTCGTCGTCATCGTGATACCGATTGTCGGCATCGTGCTCTTCTGGCTCGTGCACATCATGCCGGAGAAGATAGCGCACAAGCGCCACCACCCGCAGAAAGACGCGATCCAGACGCTGTGTCTGCTGTCGCTGGCATTCGGCGGCCTGCTCTGGCCGATCGCGTGGCTGTGGGCGTACACCAAGCCTGTCGCCTACCGCATGGCCTACGGCACCGACAAGCACGACGAGTATTTCGTGCACATGGGCGACAGGGCGCAGGCCGGGGAACTCACCGCCACTGAACTGCAGCATCTGCGCGAGGAACTCGACGCCATGTCGGAAAGCGGAGCGATGGCACCCGAGCTGCTCCATGTGCGCGCCAAGATCGAGGGCGCAAAGCCGGCCCTGGCTACGGCAGCGACACCCGCCGGCCCTGCCGTGGCCGCGGTCCCGGCTGCGAGCGGAGCCGCGTAATGGAAGCCCTGCTGCTCGGCATCTATGGCTTCTTCGTCTGGCTGATCTTCATCAAGTTCAAGTGGCTGCCGTGGAACACCACGTCCAAGGTCACGGTCGTGATCATCCCGATCGTGGGGCTCACGGCGTTGGTCCTTGCCCTGAACGTGGTCGCGCCGTCGTCTGCCGACGTGCGCGTCTTCAAGTACGTGGTGCAGGTGCTGCCGCAGGTGCGCGGGCGCGTGCTCGAGGTGCCGGTCGAGCCGAACCGGTTGGTGAAGAAGGGCGCGGTGCTGTTTCGCATCGACCCCACGCCTTACCAGAACGACCTGAACGTGGCCAGGGCCAAGCTCGCCGCCGACGAGGCCAAGCTCGCGCAGGCCAGCGCCAACGTGGTGGGTTCGTCCGCCGACGCGCGCCAATTGCAGGCACAGCTGCAATCGGCCAACGCGCAGGTCCGCACGCTGGAGCCGCGGCTCGACCTGGCCAAGCTGCGGGTGCGGCAGAACCGCGAACTGGTGGCCGCCGGTGCCGGCGACCGTTTCGCGCTCGAACAGGCCGAGGCGAATGTGATCGACCTCGAGGCGCAAATCCTTGCAGCCTTGGCGAACGAGGCGCAGGTGACGCAGAAGCTGTCGGGCATCGTGAACGGTGAACAGGCCAGCGTCGCGGCAGCGCGCGCTCAGTTCGCCACCGCCAAGGCCCAGGTCGATTCGAGCCGCGCCGATGTCGCGAACGCGCAGTGGAACCTCGACCAGACGACGGTCTATGCGCCAACCAGCGGTTACGCCACCAACGTCACGTTGCGGGCAGGCTCCTATGTCGTCTCGATTCCGCTCGCGCCGGCGATGATCTTCGTCGAAGAGGAGTACCAGGTGATCGCGCTGTTCGGGCAGAACGAGCTGGTGCTGGTCGAGCCCGGCAACCATGCCGAGATCGCGCTGCCCACCTACCCCGGGCGCATCATCAAGGCGAAGGTCGATTCGATTGTCTGGGCCCAGGGCCAGGGCCAGCTCGCACAGTCGGGCACGCTGGCGCAAACCGGCGGTTACCCGCAGGCGCCCGGGCGCTTTCCGGTCAAGCTCGAGATCGACGAACGCGACCGCGATCTCTTCCTCGCCGCTGGCGCCGTCGGCAACGGCGCGATCTACACCGAACATGCGGCCGCGATCCACATCCTGCGCATGGTGGTGCTGCGCGTCGGTTCGATCACCAACTACCTCGTGTTGAAGCTGCACTGATGCGCGGCGCTCGATTCACTCGACACGCCGCGGCCGCCACGCTGGTTTGCGCGGCGGCGGGCTGCGCGCTGCAGAGCCCGCCTGCCACCGCCGAACTGCAGAAGGAAGCGCTGCCGCACACCGCCGTGCCGCGCGCATTCAAGGCCGCCGGCGGCGGCGCGGCACCCGTGGCCGACCGCTGGCTGGCCAGCTTCAACGACCCCGCCTTGTCGGCGCTGGTCGACGAAGCACTGACGTTCAACGCCGACCTCCAAGGCGCTGCGGCACGGGTCGAACAAGCCGGTGGCTACGTGAAGGTCGCCAGCGCGTCGCTGCTGCCTGCGGTGGGCGTTGCGGCCACCGGCAGCGGCGCCAGCAGCAACAGCAGCGGCGGCCTGAACGGCATCTGGCTCAACGCTTCGCTCGAACTCGATATCTGGGGCCGCATCCGCTACGGGCAGGCCGCGGCGCAGGCACAGTCGGCAGCCGCCGAAGCCGCGTTCGCCTATGCGCGCCAGTCGCTCGCGGCGATGGTCGCCAAGAGCTGGTTCCTGGCGATCGAAGCCGGGCTGCAGCGAGCGATCGTGCAGGACATGCTGCGCTCGTCGGAATCGGTGCTGCGCCTGGCGCAGGGCCGGCTTCGCATCGGCAGCGGCAACGAGCAGGACGTGGCCGCGGCGCGCGCCAACCTCGGCACTTATCGCGACGCATTGCGCCAGGTCGAGTACTCGCGCGAGCAGGCTCTGCGCGCTCTCGAACTGCTGCTGGGCCGCTACCCAGCGGCCGAGGTCGCGGTGGCGCAGCGCCTGTCCGCGATGCCGCCGCCAGTGCCGCTCGGCGTGCCGTCGGAGTTGCTCGAACGCCGGCCCGACGTGATCGCTGCCGAGCGCCAGGTCGCGGCTGCGTTCAACCGCGTCGGCGAAGCGCGCGCCGCGCAGCTTCCACGCATCAGCCTGACCGCCGGCCTGAGCAGCATCTCGAGCGACGTGCTGGTGCTGCAGGACCGCGAAAACCCTGCGTGGGGTGTCGGCGGCATGCTGCTCGCGCCGCTGTACCAGGGCGGCGCGCTGCGCGCACAGGTCGAGATCCGCAGCGCCGAGCAGAAGCAGGCCGTTGCCGCCTACGCGAGCGCAGGCCAACGCGCCTTCGCCGAGGTCGAGAGCGCGTTGTCGGCGGAGAATGCGCTGCGCGAGCGCGAGGTCATTCTGGAAGCGAATGTGCGCGACAGCGAACGCGCGCTCGAACTGACGACGATCCAGTTCCGCGTCGGCAGCACCGACCAGCGCGCCGTCGAGCAGCGCCAACTGCCGCTCTATTCAGCGCGCATGGCGCTGCTGCGGGTGCAGACAGACCGGCGCGCGCAGCGCGTCAACTTGCACCTCGCGCTCGGCGGCAGCTTCAGCGAAACGACAGCCGGGCCCGTGGCCGCGCGCTGAACCGCGGTTTGCAGGTCCAGCGCTTGCGAAGCAAGGCTTTCGAACCCTCGGCAGACGACGCAGCCAAGGCACCATCCTGCGCCGAGGCAATGGCAAATCACAGGCAGACCCAATGCGCCAAATCAGCACACAAGACCCTGCGATTGCTTCACTGATCAAAGACCTTGACAGCGGGGGCGGCGGTCGCCTGCTGACCCCGATCGATCGCAACTCGGAGATCCTGTTCGGCCTGTTCATGGTGCTCACCTTCACCGGCACCTTGAGCGTGGCCACGGCCGGCCGCGAAGACGTGAAGGTGATGCTGGTGGCCGCGATCGGCTGCAACATCGCCTGGGGTTTCGTCGACGGCGTGATGTATGTGTTGCGCAACCTCGTGCTGCGCGCGCGCGAGGCCACCCTCGGCAGGGCGGTGCGTGCCGCACGCCGGCCTGAAGATGCGCACCGCCTGATTGCGACTCAGATCGGGCCGCTGGCCGCGGGGCTGGGCATGGCGGGGCTGGAACGCGTGCGTCAAACCATCATCGGCCAACCGCCGCCGCCAGCAGGGCGCGCGCGGCCGACGCTGAACGATCTGCGCGGTGCGCTGGGCGTATTTCTGCTCGTGTTCGCGTCCACGTTTCCGGTCGTGCTGCCGTTCCTCTTCATTGTCAACCTGCAACTCGCGATGCGCGTTTCGGCTGCGATTGCGATCACGATGCTGTTTCTGTGTGGCTACAGCTGGGGCCGTTACGGAGGGATTTCGCCATGGAAGTCGGGCCTCGTCATGGTGTTGCTTGGGGTGGTGGTCGAGGCGACCGTCATCGCACTCGGCGGCTGATCCGCCGCTGCCCGACGCACGCGAGCGTGGTGGGCCCCAGTTTCAGCTGTCGCTTCGGCTGATGTCGCCGGCCGGTTCGGCCTGCGCCGCGAGCAAGGGTTCTTCTTCCTCGCGCACCCACTCTTCGAGCAGGCGGTAGGTGACGGCCAGCATCACCGGCCCGACGAAGATGCCCACGATACCGATCGACAGCAAGCCGCCGATGACGCCGGCGAAGATCAACAGCAAGGGCAGGTCGGCACCCTTCTTGATCAGGTACGGGCGCAGCACGTTGTCCATGCCGCCGGCGACCAGCGTGAAGACGAGCAACACGGTCGCCCACACGTTGTCGCCGGTGAAATAGAGCCAGATCACCGACGGCGCCAGCACCAGAATCGGCCCGATCTGCGCAATGCACAGCAGCAGCACGACCAAGGTGAGCGGTCCGGCGAAAGGCACGCCCGTCAGGGCAAGGCCGATGCCGGACACCGTGGTCTGGGCAACGGCAGTGACCACCACACCGAGCGCCACGCCACGCACCGCTTGAGCCGCCAGCACCGCAGCCTTGTCGCCGCTCTCGCCCGCAAGACGGCGCAGGAAGCGTCGAACTCCCGATGCCGCGACATCGCCCTGGGTGTACAGGATCGCAGCGATCACCACGGTGAACAGCACATGCACCAATGCCGTGCCGACTGTTCCGAGATGGCCCGCGAACCAGGTGATCACCTGTGTCGCGTAAGGCCGCAGACGCACCAGACCGTCAGCGACCAGCTCGTTCCATGCCAGTGCCAGCTTGTCGCCCACGAGCGGCAGGTCGGCGACCCACTGCGGCGCTCTGGGCCACTGCACGCTCTGCGCGGAATTGACCCACGAGACGATCTCCTCGGTATGGGTTAACACGATCGAAATCGCGAACACGAGCGGCAGGATGAAGACGAGCAACAACAGCAGCGTCATCAGCGCAGCCGCGGCGCCACGGCTGCCACCGAGGTGGCGTTGCAGCGCGCTCAGCACCGGCCAGGTGGCGATGACGATCATTGCCGCCCAGACCAGCGCCAGCAGGAATGGGCTCAGCACCCATAGCGAAGCGCCGGCGAGCATGGCGATGAACGCGACGCCCATCGTGAGCTGGGGAAGATTGGTGAATGAGCGTGGCATGAGGTTGCTGTGGATGTGATAGGCACGTCACTGCCGGTGCAGACCGAGTCGGTGACCCCCAGACCGCATTGCCGGGCCAGGCACGAGCGGGAAGCCGTCGGACAGGCGAAGGCGCATCTTATGCCCGAAGAGGGCCCTCGCGCCGACCCCGGTGCGGTACGGTGCGATCGGTCGACGCCGCCGGTCAGGCGTGACCAGGTATCCGCGGCGCGCCCGTGGCGCGGCGTGCGCAGCGTGTAGCGTGCAGTGCGCGCGCGCGTATCTCAAGGCTTACGACAGCGCGCGCGCGATCGAGGCCTTACTTCTTGAGGCTGACCTGGAGCCCCGACAGGTCGAGCGAGAACTCGAGCCCGATCTGCTTGCCCTTGACCTTCATCACCACACCCTTCGAGTTCTTGAGCTCGGCCACCTTGCCGCCGCCTGCAACCGCGAGGCCGGCCTGGCCGGCGCTGTAGATGCCCGCGATATCGGCAGCGTCCTTGAGGTTGGACACCTCGCCGACCAGTTCAGCCTTCGACGCGCCGATCGTTGCGCCGAGGCTCACGCCGCCGAGCGTCAGCGGATAGGTCTTGCCCTGGAACGTCAGAGTGCCGCTGCCTCCGGTCACGCCGGCGATGAAGCCGGCTTTGTAGATTTCGAGCGCGACCGTGCCATCGGCCGCCGCCAGTGCCGGTGAGGCGCCGAGAACCGATGCGCCTGCGAATACGAATGCCGTAAAGGCGGTCATCCAGCGTCGACGAGTCTGAAAGTCAAACATGCAAGTCTCCATGAAAGGGGTGGTGTCGCTGTAGTAGCGGCGCGGCAGACGATGTCTGCGATGAGATGACCGCATGCATCGCCTTCGCTCATTATTGCTTGTCTTGCGCACTGCTTTTCTTGCGTCAACGCAACTGACGCGACGACAGGCTCCACGACTCGCAGTACCTGCCGGCGGCCCTTTGCGAGGCTTACCGCCAGCTGTGCCTGGGGACTTCGTACGGAGCGCGGCCCTGCACTGGAAACCTCCAGAACATGACATGGCCCGCTTCCGTCTCGGAGGACGCTGGGGGATAGGTCTGCCAGGCTGGCGGCGCGCCGATCTTCGCAAGCCCCGGCGCTGGCAGGTGGATCATGGGCAGCTTGCACGGTTCGTCCTGAAACCAGCGGCGCACGCTGGCAGCCGATGGATCCACGCAGGAATAGGCCTGAACACCGAGTGCGTACGGGTACGTCCCTTTCCAGTCCGAAGCGCCTGGTTGCTGCGCGCTGGCGATCGAGGGCGACGCTGCGCACAAGGCAAGCCACAGGCAAGTGAAGAGACGGTATCGCGTGATCGCGGGGCGAACGCCTGGGCGCGGTCTCATTCTTGTTTTCTCTGGAGCTGCAGCTGGCTCGCGAACAGTACGCGACCCAGGCCTGGATCGGGCTTCCAGTTCACTGCACGCGGGGCGGCATCAGGTACAGCGTCATGGCGAAGATCATGTAGACCATCAGCAACAACGCGCCGACGAACCACGCCGAGCGCCCGCCGACCGTGACGAACATCGCCGTGACGGTGGCGATGAGCATCATCACCACGGCGCCTGGCCAGAACTGCAGATCCATCGGCGTCGGCCCGATGAAGTAACTCAGCAGCACCAGCACCGGCGCGACGAAGAGTGCGATCTGCGACGCGCTGCCCAACGCGATGCCGACACTCAGGTCCAACCGGTTCTTGCGCGCGCCGGAAAACGCCGACGCCATCTCCGCCGCGCCGCCCACCAGCGCCACGACGATGAAACCGACGAACGCGGGGGTCATGCCGAACGCCTCGGCCGCCTGCTGTACCGACTCGACGAATATCTCGCTGATGAGCGCCACGAGCACAGTGACGCCGGCCAACGTGCCCAGGGCCAGGCCCATGGGCCAAGGCACTTCGCCGTCTTGATGGTCCGCACTGGCAAACAGCTCGCGGTGCGTCTTCAGCGAGAACAGCATGCCCAGTGCGTAAGCCACGATCAGCAGCACTGCCAGACACAAGCTCAGCGTGTGGGTGAACGCAGCCGCGGCCTCCGAATCGGCGGTGATCATCACCGATGGAATGAGGAGCGCGATCGTCGCCAGGAACAGCAGGCCGGCCTGCATTCGGGCGCTGACCCGGTTGTACTCTTGGACGTGGTGCTTGAGGCCCCCGAGCAGGAACGACGCGCCCAGCATGAACAGCGTGTTGGTGACGATCGCGCCCGCGATCGACGCCTTCACCAGCGCGTACTGCCCGGCGCCCAAGGCGGTGAGCGCGATCACGAGTTCGGTCAGGTTTCCGAGCGTGGCGTTGAGCAGGCCCCCCACCGCATCGCCGGTCTTGGCAGCGACGGACTCGGTGGCATGGCTCAGCAGCGCCGCCAGCGGCACGATGGCGAGCACGGACAGCACGAACAGCAGCGTGTGCGCTTCAGGCCTGAGCTTCGCCGCCACAAACGCCACCGGCACGAAGGCGAGCAGCCAGAGCAGCGGGTTGTGGCGAATTTCCTGGAGCAGTTGTTTCATGGTCTCAGTCAGTGTCGGCGCCCCGCTGCTCGGGTCACGCCATGATGTTGACGCCGCCGTCGACGTACAGCGTCTCTCCGGACAGACGCCGCGCGTAAGGCGTTGCGAGGTAGGCGCAGGTGAAGCCCACGTCCATGATATCGACCAGTTCGCCGATCGGTGCGCGCTGCGCGGCCTCAGTCAGCAGCAGGTCGAAATCCTTGAGTCCGGACGCCGCACGCGTCTTGAGCGGGCCGGGTGAGATTGCGTGCACGCGGATGCCCTTGCCACCCAACTCGTAGGCCAGATAGCGGCAGCACGATTCGAGTGCCGCCTTCACCGGCCCCATGACGCTGTACGTGGGTATCACCTTGGTCGCGCCGTGGTAGCTCATCGCCATCATCGTGCCGCCGTTCTTCATGAGCGGCGCCGCGAGCTGCGCCATGCGCACGAACGAGTGGCAGGAAACGTCCATCGCCCTCGCAAAGCCCGCTGCCGAGCAGTTCAGCAGACCACCTTGCAGGTCTTCTTTCGGCGCGAACGCAATGGAGTGCACGAGGATGTCGAGCTGGCCCCACTCTTTGCCGATCGCAGCGAACACCGCTTCCAGTTCGCCCTCGACGCTGACGTCGAGCGGCAGGAAGATCGGGGCTTCGAGCGCGCGCGCGAGCGGCTCGACATGGGGCCGCGCCTTCTGGTTCAGATACGTGATGGCCAGTTCGGCACCGAGTTCGTGAAACGCCTTGGCGCAGCCATAGGCAATCGAACTGTCGTTGGCGATGCCGACCACCAGCGCCTTGCTGCCCTTGAGTACCGGACGCGGGATTTCGATCGACATGATGGGTGTTCGCGTCAGAGTTGCATCGATGGCACGCTGCTCGGCACCACAAGCTCGGCCTCTGTCGCCTCGATGACCTGCTGCACCGACACGCCGGGCGCGGTCTCCATCAGCGTCGCGCGGCCGCCGGGGAAGGCGATCACCGCGAGTTCGGTGACCACCAAATCGACCGGACGCACGGAGGTGAGCGGCAGGTTGCAGCGCTGCACCACCTTGGACTTGCCCTTGGCGCTGTGCTGCATCGCGACCACGACCCGCTTCGCGCCGGTGACCAGGTCCATCGCGCCGCCCATGCCCGGCACCATCTTGCCCGGGATCATCCAGTTCGCGAGCAGGCCCTGCTGGTCGACCTGCAGCCCGCCGAGCACGGTCATCGCCACATGCCCGCCGCGGATCAGGCCGAAGGACATCGCGCTGTCGAAGGTGCACGCCCCGGGCAGCGCGCTTACGGCCTTGCCGCCCGCGTCGGTGAGCCGGGCCTGGGCCATTCCCGGTTCCGGCACCGGCCCGGTGCCGATCAGCCCGTTCTCCGACTGGAAGTACACGTTCACGCCCGGCGGCAGGTGATTCGCCACCAGCGTCGGAATGCCGATGCCCAGGTTCACGAGCATGCCGGTCCTGAGTTCTTGCGCGATGCGCTTGGCGATGATGGTCTGTGCGTCCATGGCGGTCAGGCGTTGGCAATCAGGTAGTCGACGAGGGTCGCGGGGGTCATCACGTGATCCGGCGCGATGACCCCGGTGGGCACGATGTGCTCGGCCTCGACGATCACCGTGCCCCCGGCCATCGCGATCACCGGGTTGAAGTTGCGCGCGGTCAGCGCGTAGGCCAGGTTGCCCGTGGTGTCGGCCAGGAACGCCTGCACCAGCGCGAAGTCGGCCTTCAGCGCGATCTCGAGCAGGAAGGCTTTGCCCTCGACCTCGATCGTGCGCTTGCCCTCGGCGACCACGGTGCCGACGCCGGTGGGTGTGAGGATGCCGCCCAGGCCGAAGCCGCCGGCGCGAATGCGCTCGATCAGCGTGCCCTGCGGCACGAGATCGACCTGCAACTCGCCGGCGATCATCTGGCGCTGGGTCTCGGGGTTCGTGCCGATGTGGCTGACGATCGCCTTCTTCACGAGTCGCGCGTCCACCAGCTTGCCGATGCCCACGCCGGGAAATGCGGTGTCGTTGGCGATCACGGTGAGATCGCGCTTGCGCTGGCGCACCAGTTCGTCGACCACAAGCTCGGGCGTGCCCACGCCCATGAAGCCGCCCAGCATCAGGCTCGCGCCGTCAGGGATCAGCTCGACTGCCTTTGCGAGAGAGATGGTTTGCATCCCGGCTCCTCGCTCAACCCAGCGCCCGACGCGTGTGCCGGGCAATCATCAGCTCCTCGTTGGTGGGGAGCACCCACGCCGCGGTCTTGCTTGCGGCCGTGCTGATGCGCGGCCCGCCAGCCTGGTTCGCAGCCTTGTCCAGCACCACGCCGAGCCACGCCGCGTTGCGGCACACGCGCTCGCGGATCTCGGCGCTGTTCTCGCCAATGCCACCGGTGAACACCAGCGCGTCCAGGCCGCCGAGCGCGGCCGCGAGCGAACCCAGCTCGCGCCCGATGCGATAGATGTACAGATCCACCGCCAGCCTGGCGCGCGGCTCATCGCTGCCCAGCAGCGTGCGCATGTCGCTCGACACCCCGGAGACGCCGAGCAACCCGGACTTGTTGTAGATCAGGTCCTCGATGGCACGCGCGTCCATGCCGCGCTGGTCCAGCAGGAACAGGATGACCCCCGGGTCGAGCGCGCCGCTGCGCGTGCCCATCGGCAGGCCATCGACCGCAGTGAAGCCCATCGAGCTCGCAACGCTGCGGCCGGCGGACAGAGCGCACATGCTGGCGCCATTGCCCAGGTGCAGGACGACGCTGCGCCCGCGCGCGGCAGCAGGGTCGTGCTGCGGCAGCACCGAAGCGATGTACTCGTAGGACAGGCCATGGAAGCCGTAGCGGCGCACGCCGGCATCATGCAGTTCCTTGGGCAGCGCGAACATCTGTGCAAGCTCGGGCTGCGCGCGATGGAATGCGGTGTCGAAACACGCCACCTGGGGCAGCTCGGGCCGGCGCTCGAGCAGGAGCCGGATCGGCGCCAGGTTGTGCGGCTGGTGCAGCGGCGCGAGCGTTACCAGTTGCTCCAGATCCGCCAGCAGCGCGCGGTCCACGCGCACCGGCAGGGCATGCTTCATGCCGCCGTGCACGACGCGGTGCCCGACGCTCTTCAGGCTCATGCCATGCACCTTGTCGCGCAGGAAGGACACGATGTGCTCGAGCGCGCCTTCATGGCCGAGCCGCGTGCCCTCGTCCCAGGTGTGGGTCGAGAGGGTCTCGCCGTTGGCGCTCTTCGCGGCGAAGCGCGGTGCGGTGTGGATGGCTTCGGCCTGGCCGCGCACCACGAGATCAAGATCTTTGCCCGCTTGCGCGAACAGCGAGAACTTGATGCTCGACGAACCCGCGTTCAGGACTGCAATCGCGTCGGTCATCACGCCACCGCCTTCTGCAGGTCTTCGCGCCGCGCCTGCGCCACCAGCGCCGCCACCGCGCACGAAGCCAGGCGTGTCTGCACCGAGTCGGCGCGGCTGGTGAGGATGATCGGCACGCGCGCCCCGAGCACGATGCCCGCTGCGTCGGCGTCGGCCATGAAGCTCAGGCTCTTGGCCAGCATGTTGCCGGCCTCCAGGTCGGGAACGACGAGGATGTCGGCGTTGCCTGCCACGGGTGAAGTGATCTTCTTGATCTTCGCTGCGCCGAGGTCGATCGCGTTGTCCAGCGCAAGCGGGCCGTCCAGGATGCCGCCGGTGATCTGGCCGCGCTCGGCCATCTTGCACAGCGCGGCGGCCTCGATCGTCGAGGGCACCTGCGGATTCACCGTTTCCATCGCGGACAGGATCGCCACCTTCGGCTGCTCCAGGCCCAGCGCATGCGCGAGGTCGATCGCGTTCTGCACGATGTGGACCTTGTCCTCCAGCGTCGGGAAGATGTTCACTGCCGCGTCGGTGACGATGACGACGCGGTCGATCGCCGGCACGTCCATGATGAAGCAGTGGCTGATGCGGCGGCTCGTGCGCAGCCCCGTCTCGCGCTTCACCACCGCGGCCATCAGTTCGTCGGTGTGCAGGCTGCCTTTCATCAGCATCTCGGCCTTGCCTTCGCGCGCCAGGCGCACCGCGGTCTCGGCCGAGCCTGCGCTGTGCGGCGCATCGACCAGTTCACAGAGCGCGATGTCGATGTCGAACTGCGCGGCAAGCGCCTCGATGCGCGCCTTCGGCCCGACCAGGATCGGCTTGAGCAGGCCCATCTTCATGGCCTGCACTGCCCCGCGCAGCGAACCCTCGTCGCAAGGATGCGCCACGGCACAGGGTGCCGCCGGCAAGGCTTTGCAGCGGGCAATCAGGCGGTCGTACTTTTCGTGTTTGCGTGCAGTCATATCCGTGCTCCGTTCAGGATCTGATGGGAGCACAGCGCCCCACCAGCATCGGTCGTGGGTGTTCGCGTGATTCGAAGGTGCGCTGATCCGATCGACGGCGCCATGAAGCCACGCTTCAAGCCATGATCTTCACGCCGCCCACCGCGCAAAGCGGGTGATCAGGCAGTTACCCGGCTCGCGCTCGCGTGGCTTCGTTTCCTGGTTTGCGCCGCTACCGGGCTCGCGGTATTGCGGGGGTGCTTTTGATCCTGGTCGACCGATCCGGCGCTGGCGAAAAGCTTTTCGATCTCGGCCAGCCGCTCCATCTTCTTTCCGGTCGGCTGACCTGCGGCGTGCACGGTTCTGCGCAGGAGATCCAGAATGTGCTTGCGGCTGGCGGCGTCGTGTGGCAGCATTTTCGGGATCGCAGCGAGAGCCCCTTCGCGGTCGAGCATCAGGCTGAAGTACTGCTCGCGCAGGATTTGCTTGAACTCCTGCAACGTCAGGCCCTGGTTCTCGGCGCGGATCTGGCGCAATTCGTTGAACGCGCGCTCATCAGCGCCTTCCCCGCCCATGCCGATGTAGACCAGGGCGCGGATCGCGGCCTCGCGCGCGTCACCCTGGGCCAGACGCACCTTGATTTCACCGATGCGTTGCTCGATGAAAGCTGCGTGCTGCGGATCAATCCCCGGCCGTGGGCGCGGCGGCTCGTCGGTCGCACCCAGCCCAACCATGGCTTGCAGCACCGGCGAGCCGTAGAGAGCGAGGAAGATCTTTTCCATGCTCTTGTCGCGCAGATCGCGATAGCTGTCCAGCGCGGCAATGATCTGCTCCGACACCTTGGCCTGGTACTGCAGCAGAGGGTTGTCGGGCGACACCGGTCGGCGCTGCTCCCGCACCTGTTCGGCAAGCTTGGCGACTTGCTTCATCAGCGGGTTGCGCTCCGAAAAGATCTCAAACGGCAGTTCGGCGGGTTTGAGCTTGTGCATCCATTCGGGACCCAGCTTGTTGCTCGACGACGCCTTCACAAATGGCTGGAGCAGCGTGCGGTACAGGTCCAGGTTGATCTCCGACACGCGCCGCACGGCGGCGAAGCGGCGCTCGTTTTCCGGGTCGGGCTGGACAATGGCGCGGACGTCGTCCAGGGTGCGCGGCTCGAAGCGCGCGATCCATTCACCGCCCACCTGCTGCGGATCGGCTCTGTCGGCGCTTGCCGGGGTCAGCACGGCCTCGTACAGGCCGGGCGGCAAGACATCGATCAGATCGATGTTGGAAGCGAACTCCTGGTGTTCCTTCTTCGCCACGCCACCCGAGACAAAAATCCCAAGGTGGCCGATGCTGTCGTGCACGGTGTAGACGATGGTCTGGCCGCAAGCGCGCAGATCGTCGTCGTTGCCGTAGAGATCGACGATCCAGCCCAGCGCCTGTTGCGGCGGCGTGATGTTGTCGCCTTTGGAACAGAAACAGATGATCGGCGAGCGGATGTTGCGCAGATCGATCCTGTCCCCGGCGCTGGTCACGATCTCACCCGTGGCGAGCCGGTTGCCGACGAACAGCTGATCAACGATCCACTGGATTTCCTCGGCGTTGAGGTTGACGTGACCGCCCCACCATTTCTCGAATTCAATGAAACGCGGCCCTTCGGTATCCACCTTCGACCAGAGGTCGTAGTTCTTGCTCCACAAGGTGTTGGCGGGATTCAGGTTCTCGAAGTTCTCGACCAGATAGCCGCCATCGAACTTGCCGTTGCCGAGGTCGCCGGCGAGCGCCGTCATCCAGCTGCCACCGGCCAGGCCGCCGGTGTAACGCATCGGGTTCTGCCCTTCCACCCCGGCCCAGTAGGACAGCGGTGAGCCGGGAATGATGATCGGCCCGAACAGTTCCGGTCGGATCGCCGCCACCATCATCACCGCCCAACCTGCCTGGCAATTGCCGATGACGCAGGGCTTGCCTTCGGCTTTGGGGTGCAGCGCGATGACTTTCTCCAGGAAAGTCACCTCGGCATAGATGATGTCTTCGATGGTCTGGCCTGGCATCGGCTCGGGCGTGAAGCCGACGAAGTAACAGGGATGGCCGGCACGCATCGCGACGCCGATTTCGCTGTCGGCTTTGAAGCCTCCGATTCCCGGCCCATGCCCGGCGCGCGGATCAACCACGACGAACGGGCGTTTCATCGGATCGATCACCACGCCGTGCGGCGGCTTGACGCGCACCAGCAGGTAATTGACCGGCTTGGCGAAGGTGCGTGCGTCCAGCACCAGTTCGGCGTCGAAGCTCAGGACGTGAGGCACGGCCTTTTCCTTCTGCGCGTAGTACTGTTCGCTGCGCTGTCGCAGCACATCCCAGAACAGGATCGTGCGTTGCATGGCATCGGTCATGTACTCACCGAGCGGCCCCCAGGCCTGCATGGCGCTGTTCGCAGTCCCGTTCGAGGCGATGATCCCGGGCCACGCAAACAGCGCGTTAGGTACCTGGTTCGCGGCCATGCCGGTCGTCTTCGCGCTTGAGGTCTTGGACATCTTGATTCCCCTTCAAATTCAAATTTCGTACGCGAGCCGACTCCGCCGTGAGGCGTCGCATTCAGCACGCAAAGAGATCGTGCGTACTCTAATCTGCACTGGATGCGCGGCATTTGACCGAAATCATGCGGGCGACGTTCAAGAGAGGCAGTTCAAAGTCAGCGTGTTGTCGTGGCCCGGGCGTTGCGGGCGCGCGGTCGCTTGCCGTCGCTCAGAGCGCGCTCAGAACGTGACCTTGGTCGAGAACTGCAGGCGGTAATCGGCGGCCGACGCGCCGCTCTTCTGGTCGAGCTCGCCCCAGACGAACTCCAGACCCGTCGTGACGTTCTTCACCGGGTAGTACATCACGTTCAGGTTGCCGTAACTGCCGCGGTGGAAGGCCGTGCCGGTCTGCCCAGCGGCGTTGTCTTGCTGGTGCTGGCTGTAGCCGATCGTGCTGCTCCACTGCTCCGACCAGGAGTGGTTGTAGTACGTCAGCCAGCCGCGCGAGCGCACGGTCTCGGCGTTCAGCCCCTGGCCCGGCGCGAGGTCGACGCCGCCGTCGTTCATGTAGCTCGCGATGGCCTCGCCGCCGACGAGCTGCCAGTTGACCTGGTCCTTGCCGAGCACCTTGATCGTGCCGCTCAGGTTCAGGCCGTAGCCGGTCTTGTGGCCCGAGGGCTTGCCATCCGGCGTGAGCGTGTTCTGGTAGCCGACCTGGCGCAGGATGCCCGCGGCGCGCAAGTGCCCCCAGTCGCCACCAACGCGCAATGCGCCGACCGCGTCGGGCAAGCGGTTCCAGCCGGTGAAGCCGGCGCCGAAGTCGGGCGAGACCTGGCTGATCTTGCCGGTGTCGATGGCGGAGTTCGGTGCCTCCAGCGAGAACGCCAGGCTCATGCCGTCCTTCGTCCAGGGAGTCAGGCGCAGTTGCGGGTTGCGCACGAAGACCATGCCGCTCGGGCCCCAGTAGTCGACTGTGTTCGGAAACACATCGATGTCCATGAAGTTCGAGTCGGTCTGGCCGATGCCGAACATGCCCACCTCGGCCCAGGCCCTCAGCCAGTGGATCTGGGTGCCGCCGTTGGTGCCGAACAGGTCGAAGGCGAGGTCGGTCTTGACCAGGCCCGACGTCGTCGGAATGAAGCCCTTGAAGCCGAGGCTCGACTGGCGGATGCTGAAGATCGTTGCGCCGTCCTGACCGCAACCAGGGCTGCCCGGGCAGGCGACCGGAATCTGCGACGGCCGCAACGTCGACTGCCAGTCCGGGTGCATGCGTTTGAAGTCGTAGATCGCGTCGATCATCGCCTGGCCGTAGATCTCGAC
>JAEMQF010000139.1 GCA_022758925.1 Burkholderiales bacterium
GCGTTGCTCCTCCTCGCGGGCATGAGCCCGCCGCGTCGTCGCGCCTTGCCAGCGCACCGCATCGCGGCCCACTCGGGCGCGTCCAACTGCGGTTTCTAGGTTGAATGCATTGGACATACCACGCTGGAATGCCGATGATCCGCATCCAACGGTGGCTGCCCGACAGACCACCGATGACACCGAGGAGACAACGTGATGCGACTGAATCAGCCCGCCGCGGGACGCCCGAGTTCATGGGGCAACGACCTGCTTCGTTTGGCACTTGTGGCCACGCTTGCCCTGCTTGGCGCTTGTGGCAAGAAGGCTGGCGTTGGTGGCGCCTCAGGCGATGCCACGCCGGCCACCTTGGCGGCCAATGACCTGTTCGCGAAGGCACTTCCGCTCGACGACGCCAAGGACTTCGAAGACGCGAAGCGCGGCTTCATCGCCAAGCCCGGCGGCAAGATCCTCGCCGCCGACGGCAGCGTGCTGAAGGACTTCGACGCTTACGGGTTCCTCGCCGGCAAGGCGGCCGATAGCGTCAACCCGAGCCTCTGGCGCCATGCCCAGTTGAACGCCAACTTCGGCCTGTTCAAAGTGATGGACGGTGTGCACCAGTTGCGCGGATTTGACATCGCCAACATGACCCTGATCGAGGGCAGAACCGGCTGGATTGTGGTGGACCCCTTGACGGCGCCGGAATCGGCCAGCTTGGCATTGGCATTCGCCAGACAGCACCTGGGCAACAAGCCCGTGTCGGCCATCATCTTCAGCCACGCCCACGTCGACCATTTCGGTGGTGTGCTCGGCGTGACCAGCGCCAGGGAAGCAGCTGATCGCAAACTGCCCATCGTCGCGCCCGAAGGCTTCATGGAAGAAGCCACGAGCGAGAACGTGATGGTCGGAACCGGTATGGCCCGGCGTTCGATGTACCAGTTCGGGAAGAACCTGCCGCGTTCAGCGAAAGGCAATGTCGATACCGGCCTGGGCAAAGACGTGGTGTACGGCCTGCCCGCCATTCTTGCACCGACCGTGCTCATTGACAAACCCGAGCAGCCGATGGAGATCGACGGCGTCAAATTCGTCTTCCACAACGTCCCCAACGCCGAGTGCCCGGCCGAGTTGAGCTTCAGCATTCCCGAGAAGAAACTCTACGACGGCGCGGAGAACCTGGCCCAGACCATGCACAACCTGCTGCCGATTCGTGGCGCCAAGGTGCGTGACTCATTGCGTTGGTCAACCTACATGGAACAGGCGCTCGAACATGTGAAAGATGCAGACATCTACATCGCCTCGCACAACTGGCCGATCTGGGGCAATGGCCGCATCAAGGAGTTCATCACCAAGCATCGCGATGTCTATAAATACACCCACGACCAGACCGTACGGCTGATCAACGCGGGCTACACCCCGCGCGAGATTGCCGACATGGTGAAGCTGCCCAAGTCGCTCGCCGATCATTTTGGCTCGCGCGGTTATTACGGTGACCTGCGCCATAACGTGAAGGCGGTCTACCAGTTCTATCTGGGCGCTTACGACGGCAACCCGGCCAACCTCAATCCGCTGCCGCCGCAGGAGTCTGCCAAGCGCTACCTCGAACTCATGGGCGGCGCCGACAAAGTGGTTGCAGCGGCCCAAACCGCCTATGACAAAGGCGACTACCGCTGGGCGGCCGAACTGCTGAACCACGCGGTCATCGGTGATGGCAGCAACAAGAGCGCCAAGGAACTGCTGGCCAGAACCTACGACCAGATGGGCTACGCGGCCGAGGCTGCGACCTGGCGCAACAGCTACCTGACGGGTGCGATGGAATTGCGCAACGGGCCACCCACCAAAGGCATCGACAAGTCCAGCATCATCGAATTGCTCAAGCAGACACCTGTCGAGCGTTTCCTCGAAGCCATGGCGGGTGGGCTGGACGGGCCGGCAGCCGAAGGCAAGGACCTCAAGATCAATCTGGTGCTGACCGACCTGAAGCAATCCTATGTGCTGTGGATTGAAAACTCGGTGCTGCATTTCCGTGCCGGTGATCCCGCCAAAGACGCCAACGCCACACTGACGCTCACCAAAGACATCTTCGTCAAGATGATCGCGGGCACCGCGGGCATCAAAGACACGCTGATGAGCGACGACCTGAAAGTTGGCGGCAGCAAGATCGATCTGGTGCGTTTCTTCAGCCTGATCGAGAAGGCGCCAGGCGTCTTCCCCATCGTCACGCGCTGATTCGACACTGCCCATACCAAAGGGCCTGCCATGTCGCGCCGCTTTCTCAAGCCGGGCTTGCCCGCACTGGCGATCCTGGTCGCCGGCTGCGCCACTGCACCTGCGCCCGCACCCGCATCCGCACTCAAGCTCAGCAACCGGCCGCCCGCGCCCAAGGAAGGAAACTTCAACCTGACGATGCGCAACTGCATGCCGTCGCAGGAAATCATCGAGCAGCGCGACGACCCGCCTGTCCTGAACCGAGTGAGTTGAGATGGCGCCCGAGGAATTCGACTTCGACTGGCTCGTCGTCGGCTCCGGCTTCGGTGGCAGCGTCAGCGCCCTGCGGCTGGCCGAGAAGGGCTACCGCGTCGCGGTGATCGAGGCCGGCCGCCGCCTGCGCGACGACGACTTCGCCAAGACCGGTTGGAACCTGCGGCGCATGTTCTGGCTGCCGGCGTTGGGCCTGGTCGGGCCTTCGCGCATCTCGGTGTTCAAGGACATCTTCATCGCCTCGGGTGCCGGCGTCGGCGGTGGCAGCCTGGTGTATGCGAACACGCTGTACCGCGCCAAGCCGTCATTCTTCGCTCACCCGCAATGGTCGGGCCTGAACGACTGGGGCGCGCTGCTGCAACCGCACTACACAGTCGCCGAGCGCATGCTCGGTGTGCAGACCGTGCCGTGGGACAGCGACGGCCAGCAACTGCTGCGCAAGGTGGCGAACCACTTTGGTGTGCAGGACAGTTTCACCCGCACCCCCTGCGCTGTGTTCTTTGGCGTTGCTGGCGTCACCGTGCCCGACCCCTACTTCGGCGGCACCGGCCCGGCCCGCACCGGCTGCATCCGCTGTGGCGGTTGCACCATGGGCTGCGATGTGGGCGCGAAGAACACGCTGGTGAAGAACTACCTGTGGTTTGCCGAGCGCGCCGGCGTGCAGATCGTCGCCGAGACCGAGGTCATGGACATTCGGCCGCTGGGCGCGCAGGGCGGCCAGGATGGCCAGGACGGCCAGGACGGCGAATTGGGCTATGAAGTGCGTACCCGCAAGTCCACCGCGTGGCTGCGCCGCCAGCCACGCACAATGCGCGCGCGCGGCGTGGTGGTTGCGGCCGGTGCGCTGGGGTCGAACCAACTGCTGGCACGTTGCCGGCTGGTGGGCGGCCTGCCGAACCTGAGCGCGCGCCTGGGTGCGATGGTGCGCACAAACAGCGAATCGATTCTCGCGGTGACCTTGCCGGACGACCGGCTCAAGCCGGCCAAGGACGTGGCCATCAGCGCCAGCGTGCACGTCAGCCACGACACGCACATCGAACTCGTCACCTACGGCGAACGCGGCAGCGTGCTCAAGCTGTTCTTCACGCTGCTCACCGGCGAGGGCACGCGCCTGACGCGGCCATTCAAGCTGCTCGGCCAGATCGCGCGCCACCCGTGGCGATTCATGCGCTCGCTGTCACCCGCCCACTGGGGCCGGCGCACGGTGATCATGCTGGTGATGCAGTCGCTGGACAACGCGATTGCGTTCGTCGCCAAACGCGGACTGTTCGGCGGCGTATCCCTGGCGACACAACAGGACCCGCTGAAACCGAACCCGACCTTCATTCGCGAAGGCTTCGATGCCGCAGCCTGGCTCGCACAAGAGACCGGGGGCATCGCGCAGAGCATGGTCATGGAAGCGCTGGCGAATATCCCGACCACGGCGCACATCCTCGGCGGCGCTGTGATCGGCAGCGATGCAAGCACCGGCGTGGTCGATCGCGATGGGCGGGCCTTCGGCTACCGCAACCTGATCGTCTGCGACGGCTCGATCCTGCCGGCGAACCCGGGAGTCAACCCGAGCCTGACGATCACGGCGCTGGCCGAACAGATGATGGCCGCGGTGCCCATGAAGGGCGTTTCCGGCAGCCCGCTTCGGTAGCGCGGGGTCCGAGGGGCGGCCGCTGCTCACCCCCGCTCAACCCGTCAGGACCAGCGGCCCCTTGGGCGTGCGCATGCGCAACTTGAAATAAGGCCGATCGGCGCGCTCCACCGACAGGTTCGCGCCGAGCGCGCCGAGCAGCGAACGCAGCTGCTGCGCCTGTGGATGGCCCATCTCGAAGGATTCGAAAGTGCAGCCGGGCACCGAGGTCGTGGCCGGGTGCACCGAATCGAGCCAATCGATGCACTTGGGAACGAAGTCACCAAGTGGGTTGTCGTGCGGCACGAGCAGGCGCCAGCGAAGCGTCTTGCCATCGGGGGTCTCGCGCGACGCGTCGAACAGGTCGGCGCTGATGCCGTGCTCGAGCATCGCCTTGCGCACCATCTCGAGTTCGCGACTCTTCAGCATGTAGGCAAACAGGCGCGGGAACGGCAGCGCATTGACGCGCGCACCCATGTTGCCGCTCAAGGTCTGGCTCGGGTCGATCGCGAGCAGTTCGAAGTAGACATCGGCGCCGAGCGACGCGAGCGCGTTCATCGTGCCCATGCCCGGATGGCGCCCGCCCTTGGCCGGCGTGACGCCGGTCAGGTTTGCGAAGCTGCTCATCAACGGTTCGAGATCGCGGCCGGCGTAGATGACATGGTCGAGACTGAGGGACATGTTTCACTCCACATAACCGCGCCCGGCATCTGCCCCGGCCGACATGCGCGACCCAGCGCTCGCCACGGCGCACCAGACCGGTGAGCGGCGCGCCGATGCATGCGCACGCGCAACGAAATCGCGGCGCGCGCCGGGCCCCGCGCAAGAGCAGGGGATTGGTGTGCCCACCCAAGGCATTCTGCCAGCCGCCATGGGCGGGCCCGAAATCA